>DASWVC010000038.1:0-50914 GCA_036401335.1 Chthoniobacterales bacterium | reverse complement strand
TGCGGAGAACGACCTTACACCTCCCTGAAAAACATCGTCCTAAAATAACGGGTTTGCTGATCAAAGCGATCCCCGAACGACTCAGGGAAAGGCGGATTATGACGCGGTAAAGCGCGAACGAAATTTCATCCCCAAGGAGGGCCAAAATACAAATAACTGAAATTTCGTCCCCATTATGCGATTGGACGGAAAGTCGTAACGCCTATCGGATGAGCGGCTTACATGTTTAATAATCCGTTGGCACAGCACGTGCCCAATGGGAACGGGATGGCTGCTCCGCGGCGTGAGCGCCCCCCGCACCGCGAAAACGGGGAGCCACGGACGGCTCGCAACGCACCCATGCCAGGCTGCATTCAACCTTTAAACCTCTCCAGGAGATCGCCGCAATGAAAACGGACGCATCAACGCCAACACCCCTCACTCCCTCCGGTGCATCACCGAAAGCAACGGCCAGCCCCGCGCAAACGTCGCGGGCGGAAGCTTGCGTTCGGTGCCCTCTTGGCGGCGGGGCTCTGGGTAGGCATCGTCACAGCGTTAACGTTGCTCAAGCGCTGCGCAACGGTCGACCTGAATGGCGATAAAGAAGGCGTTCACCACACCGACATCGGACATGTAAGTTTCGACGGCGGACACCTTTCCCCATGGAGCCTGAGAACCGTCGCTAAGCGCTCATCAAGCGCCGGGTTTCTACAGGCAGTATCCGCCTCCTAAAGGTGCGTCATCAGCGTAAACTGAAAGGTGGCTCCGGGGCCTTCGTTGACGGTAGCCCAGAGCTGTCCACGATGATTTTCCACAATGGAACGGCTGATCGAAAGCCCCATCCCGAGGCCACCCGTTTTGGTGGTATGGAAGGCATTGAAGATTTGGTTAACGGACCCGCGATCAAGCCCCTCGCCGGTGTCTCGAACGGTAACTAAAACTCCCGTGTCCCCGTGAGCCTCCGTGCGGATGAGCAGCTCCCGCGACCGGCTTTTGACTCTGCTCATCGCTTCGATCCCATTCAGGATCAGGTTCAGCATCACCTGTTGCAGTTGCACCCGATCTCCGAGGACGGGCGGCAGCTCCTCAGCCAGTTCCGACCGCAGCGCTACCTGCTTCTTCTCCATCTCGCTTTGAGTCAGCTCAATGACCTCGCGGATGCTCTCACTCAAGTCCAGCGGCTCCTTTGCTGTATCCGCTTTCCGGAAGAGTGTCCGGATGCGTCCGATCACATCGGCTGCCCGCTTTCCGTCCCGAATGATGCGGTTCACCGATTGTTTCACCTCATCGTGGTTCGGCGGCTCGGCCCCAAGCCACCGCATGCAGGCGTTTCCATTCGTCACAATTCCTGTTAGCGGTTGACTGACCTCATGCGCGATCGAGGCGGCCAGCTCCCCCATCGTCGTCACCCGCGTGACATGGGCCAGCTCAGCCTGCGCCTTCCGCAAGTCGGCCTCTTTGCGCCGCAACTCTTCCTCGGCGTGCTTCTGTTGCGTGAGGTCCATTACCGCCCCGATGTACTCCTCCGACGTCTCGGCGATTGGATGGCCGGCGCCCTGGATGTACTTCACTCCTCCTCTGGGCATGCAAATCCGGAACTCCAGGTCGAAGGCGACCCGGGCTTCGACCGCGTCGTCAATCGTTTGCAGAACGAAGGATCGGTCCGCAGGGTGGATGATGTCGGCAAAGCGCCCGAACGTCATCTCCCCAACTTGCGGATTAAGGCCGAACATGCGCCATTGTTCCGCCGACCAGACAAGTTTTCCCGTTCGGATATTCCACGCCCAGCTCCCGGTCCGGCTAATCCGCTGTCCTTCTGCCATCAGTCTTTCACTGCGACGCAACTCATCCTCCGCCCGCTGACGTTCCAGGTTCTCACGCTCCACCTCGGCGTAAAGTCGGGCGTTTTCCAGGGAAATCGCCGCTTGGGAGGCCAGCAAATCCAGGACCGCAAGGCGGGCGGGCGTAAACACATGGGGGGCCAGGCTGTTTTCCAAATACAGTACGCCCATGAGCTTGCCCTGCTTAACCAGAGGCAGGCAGAGTACCGACCTGGGACCAGTCCGGCAGATGTATTGGTCCTCCGAAAAGAGGTTTTCGACCAAGGCGTCACCCAGAATCACGCTCTGCTGGGTCCGGATGACGTAGCGTAGAAGCGATTCGGGGACCTCAGAACGCTGCATGTCCCTTGGCTGCAAATGAACCTCGACGCGATCGCGGCCGGTCCTGGCTTCCGCCTCAATCCGGTACTCATGCCGGCGCGGCAGAATCATGACGCCCCGCTCGGCTCCTGCGTGCTCGATGGCAATCACCATGAGGGTTTCAATCAGCTTTTCCAGGACGATCTCGCCTGAGACTGCCTGCAGCGCCTTCATCACCGAGCCCAGATCCAACCGCTGCGAGGGTGCGTCAACCAGGCTGTTTGGATGCACAGACGCCCGCTTTTCGATGGTCGGCTCCCTCTGATCCAGCTGGCGCACTTTTCCCAGTGCTCCCCAGCAAACATAGCAGTGGCGCGCATTTTGGAGGTAGGTTTGCGCAATGGTCTCGTACCCACGAGCGAGGTAGAATTTGGCCGCCAGTTCATTGCCGGCACCCTCATTTTGAACAAACCCGCTGTCGCGTGCCGCCCTGATCGCGTCTTCGTAGAGCCGCATAGAATCAAGGTCGCGACCTTCAAGGCGTGCAAGCTCCGCCAGAACCAGGGTGTATTTATCGAGAAATGTTCGCGGACAACTCTCAGCCCATTCCCGGAGCCACTTCAGGGCTTCCTTGACTGTTGCGAGCATTTCGCAACGCCCCTCCGCGGAGGACGTCTCGTAGAGGGCGGCTGCGGTGAGTGCGCTGTAGTAGTAGTAATCGACCGATTGGATGTGTTGTTCTGCCGCCCAAAGCAGTGCCCTAGCCTTTTGGGCCGCCCGGATCGCGGCATGGTAATCGGCAAAGGTGTAGTGCAGTTGTAATTTAAGTGCCCAGTAATGAAACACCGAGAAGGGCTTCCGGGCCGCGAAGAGGGTTTCAAAATTCTGATCGTTGAAAGGGGCATCGGCGGCACCCGCGGATGCGGCGGTTTCACCACGTACCGCAAGAATGAATTGTTGTTGGCACCACGGGATGCCGTTCTCGTCGCGGAATTTGACCTTACCCACGAAGTCAATGCCGTCCTGTGATTCACGCCACACCTCGTCGAGGCGAACTCCCTGCAAAAGAAGGCCGGTCACCAGGTGGTGCCAGCTGAAGCAAGCAAACACCAGGTCACGGGTCTCGACACCCGCCTCAATGGCAAGTCGGATAAAGTCGATTGCTGATTCAATCGGCTGGGTCCAGAGCATGGCCCTCTGCATGCAGAAGTACACCTTTGTCTTGTAGGCATTGAAGCCGTACTTCTCGATCAGACTGCAAGCGAGCTTCCCGAAACGGTACCCGTCGGTGTAACGATGGAAGACGGGGCCAAGGATCGTCGCCAGTTCGGCAAAGCCGTGCGTGGAAGCGTCCGTGGTCCCGTACGTCAAAGTTGTGGTTACCATCTGGCAGAAGAACAGGTACATCAGGTTGATGTCGGTGTTGAAAGCCGCCGCGGCGATGACGGAGAGTACGCCCATGGCAGCCTGCATTTCCGGGTCCGTCATCAAGGGCAAGTCGATCAGGCTTTCGATCGACCGACTCCCGAGTTTCTGGTAAATCCTTTCATACTCGACTTGGACGTGTTCGCGAGTTGGGTGGGCCGGCATCTCGATGCCGAAAAGGCGCAGGCACGCCAGCCCGCAGCCGACCGCTTGCCGGTACTCCGCCTTTATGAGGTGAAGAAGGAGCCTCAGGCGGTACGCGGCCGCTTTCCCGAGCTTTGAGTCAGCCCTCTCGAGTAATTCGGCAATAAGGCTTTCTGCTTCGTCGAAATTTCCATTCAGGTATTCGGATTCTGCGCGCTCGAGCCATAAGTTGAACGCGAGTTCGTGCCTGTGCTCCCATGCGTTGCCTCCCACCAAATCCATCCCTGCGGAGAGGTAGATACAAGCCGAGTCGTACGCAGCCGACGTTTTAGCTTTTCTCCCGGCGCGAAGGTTCAATCGCGCCACCAAGTCTTTTTCGTCGAGGTCGGAAATGAGCGCCCGACCCAGGTTAAGCTGGTTAACAATATCGAAAATCTTTTCCTCTACCTCCTCGTGCGTCATTGCCGCAATGATCGAACGACCGATACGGAGGTGGTGCCGCGCACGCAATGCTTCGGGAATGAGCGCGTAAGCGGCCTCTTGAACGCGGTCATGCGTGAAGGCGTAGGCCCCGTCCAACTCGCAGACGAGCCCGGCAAGCACCGCCTCCCGGAGCAATGCAATGATCGCCTCCTGTGAGGCCCCCAGAACGATACTGAGGAAAGGAACCCCCGCGATGTTCCCCAGGCACGCCATCTGATGGAGTGCTTCTTGTGTCGCTTCCGGTAACCGGTCCAACTTCCCGGCCATGAGGTCCACGACGTTGTCGGTAAAACCCTTGGCATGGATCCTCCGCAGATCCCAAGTCCACGTGGCTGCGCCCGGCTCGAAAGCAAGCAGCCCTTCCTCGGAGAGCGCGGTCAAAAACTGGATTGCGAAGAATGGGTTCCCGCCAGTCTTCTCGTGAATCAACTGCGCGAGGGATCGTACGCCTTGGCGCTCGCCGTGAAGCGCATCCAGAACGAGTTGATCGAGGTTTTCGATGGAGAGCGGCCCAAGGACAATCTCCTGGACGGGGACACTCGCTTCACGAATCTCCGCCAGCACCTGCGACAGCGGGTGCGTCTGGGCGACTTCGCCTTTCCGGTACGCGCCGACCAGCAGAAGGTGACGCGTGTCGGGCTCGGTGGCCAGGTGCTTGAGCAGGTCCAGCGTTGCCGCGTCCAACCACTGCAGGTCATCGAGAAACAGGACGAGGGGGTGCTGCGGCCGGGCGAAGACGCCCAGAAACCGACGGAATGCCAATTGGAACCGATTCTGCGCCTCCCGGGGCGGAAGATCCGGAAGGGGTGGCTGTTTGCCAATGAGGAGCTCAAGCTCAGGGATAAGCCCCACCATAAGCTGGCCGTCGGGACCTAACGCCTTTCGCAGCGCCTCCTGCCAACGGGTTACTTCCGCTTCTTTCTTGCCCAATACCTGACGGACAAGGCTCTGAAAACCTTGGGCGACGGTGGCGTAAGGAATGCCGCGTTGAAACTGGTCGAACTTACCGGCCGCGAAAAAACCCTTGGAGGGAACCACCAGCTTGCGCAGTTCATTGACAAAGGAAGACTTGCCTACGCCGGAATAGCCGGAAACGAGCACGAATTCGGACTTGCCCTGTTTCAAGACTCGATCGAAAGTCGCCGCCAGCGCCGCCTTCTCCGCTTCTCGCCCATACAGTTTCCCAGGGATCATCAGCCGACGCGAGGCATCGTGAGTGGCCAGCGGAAACGGGTCGATCCGGCCGAGCGTACCCAATGCAGCAAGGCAATGCCGCAGGTCCGCATGAAGTCCAGAGGCGGACTGGTAGCGTTCCTCGGGGCTTTTGGCGAGCAGCTTCATGACGATCGCGGAAACGGGCTCCGGGATCTCATTCGACCAAGCCCTGGGGTCCACTGGCAGCCGCGCGATGTGACAGTGGATCCACTCCATCGGATCGCTGGCAGTGAAGGGGAGAGTTCCCACGAGCACCTGGTAAAGGGTCACTCCCAGGGAGTAGAGATCACTCCTCGAATCGACCGATCGATTCATCCTTTGAGTTTGTTCGGGTGCCATGTAGGCCAAAGTTCCGACCACGGCCTCGGTCGATTCGGAAGTTTGATGGTCGCAGGGAAGTCGGGCCGTCAAACCGAAGCCCATTAGCCAAGCCTCGCTGAGGGCGGCGCTCACCATCACGTTCGCGGGCCTGACATCCCGATGGACGAGGCCCCGGGCGTGAAAATGGCCAAGCGCCGTTACGAGGCCGAGAGCCATCCGCAAAAAGGACGCTAGCTCCATCGGCGTTCCGGTTAAATCAGCCAGGACAATTCCGCCGGGATCTGATAATACGAGCGTTGGCATGCCCCGGTACTGCACCAGTTCAAGCGGCCGAGTGGACCACGAGGGGTCCAATTCGTCTCGCCACGCATAGGCCCGTTCAAGCTCTGCCAGGCTCTCCGGCCGCTCCGACGAGGGCCAAACCAGGAGCCAGGACGGCAAGCCGCCCCTTCTCCTGGCTCGAGAAATAACATACTCGCCGTCTTGTCGAAGCGTCTCGATTACACTATCGGTTAGCTCCCGCATAACTGAACTCCGTGGCCTCAAGGATCATCAGCTTCCGTGCCCGGTTTTGACCCCGTTTTATGGTTGTAGTGGCGTAGAAAATCTGATGATCCATCGCCGGTTGAACATTGCGCAGGCGAGCCTATAGCTTGGGGCTCCAACTTACCCCTGCCTTTGTCGACTGCCTAATTTGTCCGGCCGCCGGTTAGTCATGATTTCCTTTCGATTAACCCGAAAGTGCCTTGCTGATGGCTTCCAGCAGGGAATCTTCGCTGATCGGCTTTAACAGGCAATCCACGGCTCCGTCGGCCAGCCCCCGGGAGATCACCTCGTCATCCTCATGTGCAGTAATAAGGATTATTGGGATTTGAGGGTGACTGCCCTTAAGCTTCCGTTGCAACGTGGGTCCGCTCATTCCCGGCATTCGAACATCCAAGATCAAACAATCCGTTTTCAACAGAGCTTCCGAATTCAGAAAGTTTTCGGCCGATGAGAACACGTTTACGACATGCCCCAAAGACCGCAGCAGCCCTTCGAGGGATTCGCGGACCGATTCGTCATCGTCCACGACAGAGATTACAGAGTTTTTGACCATCAGTGATGCGAAGGGCCAAGCTGGCGCCATTCTCACTCGAATTCCATGATACGTTGGTCTCATGCATCGTGCATTGATTCTCCTCACTCACCCGTCCGTTGTCTTTCTCCTTTGAGCTTTTCCGCCATGCGCACCAAATCGGCGACCGACCGCGGGTGCATCTTGCGCGTTACCCAACCCCGCTGAGTCTTAACGGTGGCCTCGCTGGTGCAAAGCTCTGCCGCGATCTGCTTGTCCATCATGCCTTGCGTGACGAGCCTCATCGCTTCGCGCTTGCGGTGCGTCAGCGTCCGGTAGCGGGCACGCGATTGGGTCCGTTGCAAAGCAGCCGCCGGCTCAACGTTTGGAGCGGGTCGTCTTAGGCGGCTCTCAACCGAGCTCTGGTGCGACGAGGTCGGTACGAGGTTTCGAACGAATGAAATATCATTCCGGCCTCAGAGACCTTCTAAGGGATTATAAGTGTCTCGTTTTCAACGGTTTGTGTCTCAAGCGCAAGCTTGGCCCGAAAGCTGCAGCCGGTCGATGGGGAAGGAAGTCTCGGCCGACCTAACCACCTTCCAAGGCCGTTTAGTCATCCCCTTTGGTATGAACGTAAGAGCGTCATTCACCCGTTGGTTGGCCCGCCGCATCCGGGAACAAAGTCGCGTCGATGGCCCGCGAGAACCCTCCGGCGCCAACCTTTTTTAATGAACAAAGACCGATCGAGTGGGCATCTCGCGAAGCTCGATGCCCTTGCATGCCTCAAGTTTTCAGAGATCAGGGCTGGTCCCGTCTCATTCCCCCTTGGCCCGGACGGAACGTGGATTAATGCAAAGGCAATCCGCGCCAACGCGGGCACGGCCTAACGTCGTTCCACCGCTCTCCTTTAGCCAAACACGCTGAACACCAACCTCAAACCCACAAAAATGACTGCCATCAATCCAGCCCAAAACCCGAAAGTCGAACACCGCATCCGTGAGTTTCTCAAAGCTCTCAATTCCGGCGGCGGCAAGCCCATTGAAGCCTTAACGCCCGCCGAGGCGCGCCTGGTGCTTGTCAACGCCCAGGCAGGAGGAGCCGTGAACCTGGCGCCCTGCGACCTCGAGGAGAAAGCCATCACGCACGACGGCATCGCCGTGAAGCTCACGGTGGTCCGGCCCGCGGGCGTGAAGGATACGCTGCCCGCGTTCATGTTCTTCCACGGGGGCGGCTGGGTGCTGGGCGATTTCCCGACGCACGAACGGTTCGTGCGCGATCTGGTGGCCGACTCGGGTTTCGCGGCGGTATTTGTCAACTACACCCCTTCCCCCGAAGCCCATTACCCCACGGCCATCCACGAGGCTTATGCAGCGACCAAGTGGGTTGCCGCGCACGGAGCAGAGATCAACGTGGACGGCCGCCGTCTCGCGCTGGTCGGCAACAGCGTCGGCGGCAACATGACTGCCGCGGTGGCGCTCCTGGCCAGACACCGGGGCGGTCCTGACCTGAAATGCCAGGTGCTGTTCTGGCCGGTGACGAACGCCGCTTTCGACACGCCTTCCTACCAGGAATATGCCGAGGGGTACTTCCTGTCCAAGGCGATGATGCAGTGGTTCTGGGACTGCTACACGACCGACCCCGCGCAACGCCGGGAGATCTACGCCTCGCCGTTGCAGGCCACGGCGGAGCAGTTGGCCGGGTTGCCCCCGGCGCTCATTCAAACGGCGGGCAACGACGTGCTCCGGGACGAAGGGGAGGCGTACGCGCGCAAGCTCGACGGCGCGGGCGTGGATGTCACCGCGGTGCGCTACAACGGCTTGATCCACGACTACGGGCTGCTCAACGCCATCAGCCAGGTTCCGGCCGTCCGCGCCGCATTGCACCAGGCCGCCGAGGAACTGAAGCGGCACCTTGGCTGAACGACGTGCGACTGCGGATAAGCGGAAACGAACGTGAAAGCCGTCCGTTTCTGCCACCCTTGCCGAGCGACGACCCGAAGCGCTCGAAACGAGCCGTCGTGCCGGACCACCGGCAAGCGTGGAGGTCACTCACATCCGCTCATCGATGGACGGCAACGCCGGAACGGGAGGCAGCCGCGCGCTCGTCTCGCTCATGCTGGCGAGCTTCGGCATCGGAACGGGCGAGTTCGTCATCGTGGGCCTCGTCCCTGGCCTGGCCTCCGACCTTCGTGTCTCGGTGCCGACGGCAGGGCTTCTTGTCTCGGTCTACGCGCTCAGCGTCGCGTTCGGATCGCCTTTCGTCGCAGCGCTTCTGTCGTCCGTGTCTCTGGCGTTGATAGCAGCCTGGATACCGCGTCAGCTAGGGGGCAGATCGAGCGGAATCCGGCGCGAGCTCGGCGCTTTGAGGCAGCCTCAGATCTGGCTGGCAATGCTTGTCAGCACGCTCTCGTCCGTCGAGCTGTTCACGGTTCTGACGTTTCTGACTCCTCTGCTGGAGCACGAGGCAGGGCTGACGCCGCACGGTGCAGCCCTGGGACTCTTCTTATTCGGAGCCGGCCTGACCGTCGGCGGCTTGATCGGTGGCTGCTGGGGCAATGGCAACGCCGTGCGCTTCATCCGTGGGCTCCTCTTGCTCGACGCGATCACCCTCGTCGGTCTCGGTTCCCTCGTCCGGACTGGCCCGCTCGCTCTTGCTTCTATCGTTGCTTGGGGCATCGCCGCATTCGCACTCGTGCCTCCGTTTCAGCACCGCGTGGCCGTCCAGGCGAAGATGGCTCCCAACCTGGCGTCAACGCTGAACCAGTCGGCCTTCAACGTCGGCGATGCGCTCGGGGCAGCATTGGGCGCGACGGTGCTCGCCAACGGGTCGGGTTACGCCGCGCTGCCGTGGATCGGTGCCGTCGTCGTTTGTCTCGCGCTTCTGCCCGCGTTCCTAAGCAGAGAAGACTCGCCGTAACCTATCCGCGCCTGGCTGCTCCAGCTAGAAAAGGCGTTAGACGCACGGCCAGGCAACGAGCCGCCAACCGCGCTGACCAAGCCGCAATCCGTGTCTGCCGATGGGCGCGGGCGGTCTCCCCCTCCCGCTGGATCGGCGGTGCGGGAGGGCGGCCACGGCGGTATCGGCAGAGGTCGGGATGGCGCGACGGCGTCTGCCAGTCGATCGCGATCAACTGCAAGCCGCCTTGGCGAATCGGAAGTTCCGCGATGCCGTCCTGGTCGGTCGGGTTAGCGTGGAATGTCCGCTTCCGTCATCTTGGTCTTACCGTCTCCGATTTCCACGCCCGCACCGGCCAGCGGCGCGCCTCCGAAAACGACGTTCACGGCAAGCTTATCGCCAGGTTTGACCTTGAAGGGATTGCTTTGCGGGATGATTTCCAGTTGCTGGACCACCACCCGGTTAAAGTTTTCTCCGACGGTGGGGAAGAGCCCTTTGCCCACCCGTCCACCCCCGTTTTCACGGGTTTCACCTCCAGCAGCGAAACGGGTTTGTCTTCACCTCCCGCGTAAGCGTCCAGCTTGATGAGACGAGGCAGGTCGGCCGGCTCGTACTCGCCGGGGTGTCCGAATCGGATCGCCACGCCCGTTTCGCCCTGGGGCACTAAAACCAAGTCGTGGGCGGATGCCGAAAGCAGAAGCGTGGTCATCCCCAGGAAATCGGCGACGTTGGGTATGCTTGAGCCTCCGGCTCGACCCAGCAGCCTTGCCCGCAAGGCACTGTAGCTCCCGAAAAGCGAGAGCGAGCGCTGGCCGCTCCGGTACACGACCACCCGCGCTTCCAGATCGAACCCATCGCGTTCCGAGGGTCCAAGCGCGACGGACGGGGTGCCCGGCGCACCCGCCTGAACCTCGTTCGCAAAACGCGGTCGGTAAACGTCCCCGAGGAAATGCCAAGTGCCACCCGGCAAGTCCTATTGAAGGCCTGCTTCTTCGGTCGCATTTTTGGAAACCGGGAGGTGGGGGTTAAAACTTAGCTCGAAATAGGGGTCTGGGGGGCGAAAGCCCTGGCCGAAATTCAAAAAGAAATCCAGGCCTGCGACCGGCGCGACGCTGAGCCCGGCTTTCGGACTGTCTACCGCCAGCGCAGGCGAGATCCCCACGCGATTCACGATGTCATTGACGTCGTAAAAGAAGAAATCGTAACGAAGGCCGCCGGTAAGTTTGATCCAGGGGACCGGCTTGAAATCCAGCTGCGCGTAGCCAAACGGGTTGTGAACCGAAAAATCCACCGCATTGCTTTCGGCACCCACGGGACTTCGCCGGATGGTGTTAAACGTTGCCTCCCGCGCAAAGGTCGATTTCTCCCCGAGGCCCAGAAGTAAATCGGCGCTCATGCCTCCGGGCAATGGCCAGAGGAAGTATTTTTCGATGCTTCCCCCGAAGACGATCCGTCGCTCCGCGTTCAGCGCCTGCCCGGGCAACTCGGTGTTGGTCGGCGCGGTGGTGAATTCGGCCCAACGCTCGATCATTTCGTTGATCAGGTAGGCGTTGGCCGTAAGGGGCTGATCGCCTTTCTGCCGGTAGTTGAACACGACGTTTTGCTCGGCGACATCGACCCCATCGGTCGAGTTGACCGCCGCGCGATCGCTCAACACGCCTGTTTCAACCAAGGATCAGTCGAGGTAACCCGGTGAGCCGGAGTCCTCCGAGTAAACCTGAAACCGCACGGAGGCCGTGCCGCCCAGCAAAGGAAACACGGTTTTGTCGAAGGAGTTGATCTGATGAAACTCGGTGTTATCCCGATAACCCGGGGAAGAAGAGACGAACAAGGATCCGAAGCCGCTCACCGGTCCGGAGCCGAGTGAGTAAAGCCCGAAGGCATGCCCGGCGCCGAAACTGCCGCCCGAAAGCGTCAACCCCGAAGCCGGGTGGTCAAGCGTCGTGAGGTTGAGCGAACCGGCCAAGGCAAACGGTCGAGAAAAGGCGAACGGTGCGCACCATGGCAAGGGGAATTGTTGGCGCCAACGCTCGAAGGGAGCTTTCTCCGACGCCCGCAAAGATAACACGTTTTAAAATATCGTGCTATTGGTGTCAACCGCTTTTTCGAAGGGCTGCGTCGGCCCTCGGGCTGTAACCCGTTTTCGCCGATTCCAAGGTGAAATCGTCAATTTTCACCCGTCTGCGTGACGTAAGTGCTTGAAAATCAGGGTGACTTCTTGTGGAGGCGTCCGTGGTGCAGACCTTGCCTATTCCTAAAGGACCATCCTCCGGTTCGGCTCCCCTCCGAGAGAGAATCATATTCGAACGAGGCATCCGTAATGCGACCGAGTTCCTTTTCCTAAAAGAGCGGCTGCGGGCCAGTGGTCAGCCGTCGGGGTTGGGCGTTAGAAACGATCCTTTGCGTTGGTCTGAGCGCCCCCCGGCTTGGCCGGCCCGCATCACCCGGTTGGGCAAGCGCCGCTTGACCGTCCAATCGTACTCTTGCGGGCGGGTGACGCCCAACAACTTGCCCGGTTCCGCTTTGGGCCCGTGCTCCGCGCTGCGCCAGGCGTTCAGCTCCGTCAACACGCGGTCAATTTCAGGGGCGTTGTTGCCCTGCTTCACCATAGAAGGTGAACTTCTCAAACTCCCACTAAAGGCGTGGCGTTTTCCGCCTGCGCCTGCGCGTGCGCGTGCGCCGGCTGCCGGAGGCCGGACAGAAAAAAGTTGTGCACCCAAAGCTTGCCGGGGTTTGGTTTTTTATGTAAATATGCTTTTATGCGTACCACCGTTGACCTGCCCGATGAGTTATTTCAACGCGTCAAAGCTCGAGCGGCATTGCGTGGAATGAAGCTGAGGGAGTTCATTGCGGAAGCTTTGCAACGGGCTTTGGCCGGTGAGGTGCCCACGCCAAGGCGGGTCCGGCTTCCGCTGGTCAAAGGAGACGGCACGCACGTCATCAATCCTTCCCGGGGCGATCTGGATGCCAGCCTCTGGGATTAGCTTGGTCGATCTAAACGTCTGGCTGGCCCTGGCCTTTGA
This sequence comes from Chthoniobacterales bacterium, assembly GCA_036401335.1. Lineage (GTDB taxonomy): Bacteria > Verrucomicrobiota > Verrucomicrobiia > Chthoniobacterales > JAFAMB01 > DASWVC01. The sequence continues at coordinate 38,231 of DASWVC010000038.1, read as the reverse complement.
CGGTCATGTTCACCACCCCGGGGCACGGAGTTGGTTTGAGCGTGGCGCCGCTGGCACGGCGGGCTTTTGCCGGATCACGCAAATGGGGTTACTGCGCTTGCTGACCAGCCGGTCCGTGATGGGCCCCTTTGTGCTGACCCAGCGCAGCGCTTGGGAAGGCTACGAGCGAATGGGTCGTGACGAACGGGTGGTCTTTCTTGAGGAGCCGAGGGACGTTGAAAAACATTGGCGACAACTGACGCGCCAGGATGCAACGGACCACAAAAGCTGGACCGATGCGTACCTCGCCGGGTTCGCGATCTCCGGTCAGATTCCCTTGGTCACCTTCGATCGCGGTTTTTGCGCCTTCAAGGGGCTGAAGCTGGATTTGCTGGACGTAGGAGACTAACCGGAAGCATGAAGGCCACTTCTACGCTTTCCAGCAACCCGCGGGGCACGCATCCGTGTTCGGCGCGTGCGGGTCCAACAAGCCGCGGCACGCGCACCACCTCCCATTAGAACCTTGGCCTCCCCGCCGTCGGGGCCGGTGCCGCCAACTGCCGATCGCTGGCTGGTTCGTGCACCGGGTTTGCCAGTGTTCGCGGAGCACCGCCCGCCGCTCGTGATCTTGCGAGCAGAAGGATGCAAGCACGCCGAGGCGCCCTTCGCGTGCTGATGAGCTGCCTCAGGTACCCGGGCCGGGTGCTGAGTGAGGACAAGAAGGGGCACTACCCGATCCTGAACCGCTGCAAAAAGGCCTTATTTCGAGTGCCGGCGCGGCTTGGGAGTCGGTTCGTCATACGGGGCTGGGGCATAGTCTGACGGGTGCGCCAAGTCGGGCAGTTCGTGGCCCATGTGGGTGCGACGTTCTTCCTTGAGGCTTGCGCGCAGCGTCTGGACGTTGTCCTCCACGACCACCGGTTGAATAAAGACGAGCAGCTCCGTCCGATCCTTGGTCTGGCTGTGCGTTTTGAACAAGCTGCCCAGGTAGGGAATTCGATCGACGTAGGGAATTCCGTTGTCTTCCTGTTTAATGTTCTCCTGGATCAATCCGCCCAGCACGATCGTGGAGCCGCTCGGCACCGTGACGGTCGTGGTCAATCGCTGGCTGTTGACGATGGGGACGTTGTTTCCCGAGATGTTCACGCTCGAGCCGAGCGTGTCATTGATCTGGGCCACCTTCAGGGTCACCTCGCGATTGGAATTGATCAACGGGATGACCTCAAGTCGCAGTTCCACGTCCTCATAGGTCACCGTGGCGGAAACCGCGGCAGTCTGAGTTGTGTTGGTGGTCGTGTTGGTGTTGACGTTGCTGAGGGTCGATTCCGGGACGGGCACGCGTTGCCCATTGGAAATCACCGCCCGTTTGTTGTTCGCCGTGTAGATCGCCGGGCGCGCCAGCACCTTGAAGTTGCCGCGGTTGTCCAGTGCCTTGATCAGCACGGACACGGCATCCGAGATTTTCCCGTAGATGGCTAAACCGGAAGCCGCCCCTGCGGCGGTAGTCACCAAGCTGCTGTAATCGCTGAGCGATGAAGGGTTTGTCACGATCTGGTTGTTAGCGATCAGCCCGGTGTTGGTATTCGAAGACGCGACGCCGGTGCCGCCCGGTCCTCGGCCGCTGATTTTTCGAAAAACCTGGGCAAAATCGACGCCAAATTGGAAGTCATCCGTCAGTTGCACTTGGCCGATCACCGTCGACAGGTAGACCTGCTGCGGCCGGCGGTCCAAGCGCTCCAGAATGGTTTGGACCTTGGCCAGGCTTTCCGGCGGTCCGATCACAAGGATGTTGTTGTCTTTGGAATCCGAAATGATCCGGGTCTTGCCCACGATCACAGCCTGCGGGCCGAGCTGTTCGTTCGGCTCTTGCAGCAGATCCTGGCCGGCTCCCACCGAACCGGCAGATCCGCCTCCGCTCGGATTGTAACTGCCGGAAGACGAGTTGCTGTTGCTGGACGAACCCCCGCCGAGATTTGCGCCCCGGGACTGGCCTCCCCCGCCCTGGTTTTGCTGCTGTTGAATCTGCTGCCCGGGGGATTGCCCGTTGCCGTTCTTGCCCTGGTCTTCCGCCAGCAAGTCGGCCAGGACCGGGAGAACTTCGCCGGCCGAAATGTACCGCAACCGGTACTCGAGCGGCTTTGCCGCTACCACCGCCTGGTCGAAGTCTTTTACCAGCCCACGCAGGTAGACCAGGTTTTGCGGCCGGCACACAATCAATATGCGGTTGGTGCGCGTGTCGGGGATAAGCTGTGCCGGGCCGCCGAGGATGGGGCTTTCCCCCGGCGCGCCGGACGTCGTTGGGACGGGCTGAACGGTCGGATTGGGTGCGGAGGAGGCGCTTCGGTTGGTGGTGTCCGTTCCGAGCATTTTGTTCAGTGTTTCGGCCACCCGCTCTGCGTCCGCGCGAACGAGCTGGACAAATTCATTGACCGTTTTGGTCGGTGCGATGTCGATGAGCTGCTGCAAAGAAAGGAGTTGCCGGATTACGGTGGTGCTCTCGGTGATGAGGAGGGCTTGAGCGCTGTTGACCGGCACGAAGGAGGTGTACGCGCGGGGAAGGATGTGCGTCTGGAACACCGTCAACGCCTCATTGGCGGAGACGTACTTGAACGGCATGTAATAGCTGATGATCTGGTCGCCCAGCGGCAAACCCTCCAGGCCGGTGAACAGGTGAACACCTTCGCTCCGGGGGTTTTTGCCCGTGTTGATGTTGATCACCTTCATGCTGTTTGGCTCCGCGGCGGGAATCAAGGCGTAGTTGTTCAGCAACAAAGACGCTTCGATGAGGCGCACCAACTCGCTGCGCGGCACCGGATTCGGAACGGAAATGCTGATGGGCAACGCATTCGCCGCCAGGTTACTGTCGCGGATCAAGACCTTGCCGGTCAGCATTTCGTACTCCTGCAAGACCGAGTCGATGGTCGCGTTGACCGCCTGATAGGCGCTTTTCGGATCGGCCTCGCCGGTGCCGGAAGAAGGCGCGGAAGCAGCCCATGGGCTGGGCGCCGCCCAAGGCGAGGGAGCCGGCGTTGCCGGGGGTGCGGTGTCGTCGGTCTGGGCGGATACGACGCTGGCGGCGAACACGGAAGCAAGAAAAAGCCTGGGACGAGGCATGCGGCACTGGTTTCTACGGTTTTAGTTAATCCTGGTTTTCCCGATTTGGGCTGGCCGGAGCCTGTGGGTTCACCGGGGGTTGCAGGGTGATGTTTGGCGTCGGAAGCACCCGGCGCCGGCGGTAATCGGCAGCCCCAGGCACCCGCGGCACAGAGGGTAGGTTGTTTGGCCGGGGCACGCCGCTGTTCATGCGCTGGTTGGCCGGCGCGGCGTTAAAAGCGTTCGCATTCGGCACCGGAGGCTGAGGTGCGGGCATCGGGGGAACGGCCGTTCCCGGCATCGCCGCGCCGGCCTGGTCTCCGGGTACGGGAGCCCCCGCTACCGCAGTGCCGGGGGCCGTGGGGACCTCCGTTCGAAACCGGACGGGCCCTTGTTCGGTGCCGTTGGCGAGAATGGCTTCAACCCCCTGGAGGCTGGCGTTACGGTGCACTTCGATCAGGCGCAGGCCTTGGGCGTTCGGGGTATCGCCGACTTTCTGGACGTCATTGGTATCTGTATTCTGGACGAAGACAACTTCATGATTGCCGTCCTGGGACCAGCTTACCAATACCATTTTGTCGAATGCCGTGGCATGCGCTTCGGCCGTCACCGGCGTCACCAACGTAAACGGGTTGCGCTGCCAAAGCTGTGCGTAACGATCGGGACCAAACCCTTTGGGGATGGTGTCGTCGGCCCCAAAAACGGCGGCAAGGCCGACCGCCAGCAAGGCCACCGTCGTGAGGCCGAAGGGATGCCGAAAGCGGGGTGCCTCGCCGAAAGCGAGCGTGTGGAAATGTCGATCAGGCATGAGGAGAATACCACCGCGCGACTTCCAACTCGACGGTGACACTAGGAGGCTCGTTGCCGCTTTTCAAAGCAAAACTCGTTACGGCTTGGAACCTGTCCGGTTGCTGAATGGTGACCAGGTACTTGACCATGTTCTCTAGTTTTCCGCTCAACTTTAACTTTACGGCGACCGCGCGGTAATCCGCGGTGTTCTTCGCCTCGCCGAAACCTTGCTCTTCGATGGTCAAGGCTTGGTCTTTGGCAATCTGGGTGAGGGACTGAAGCAACTCCGCCTGCGGAGCAGTCCCACCGGGGACGCGTGGCTGCTTGGATTCGATCCAAGCTTTGCGATTGAGCCAAAGCTCCCGTTCGCGGAGCCAGAGCTGGTTCGACCGCTCCTGGGTGCGCAAATCGCCTAGCTTTTGCGCAACCCCCGTTTGCTCGTCCAGCAGGTAGCTGATGCCGTAGAAATTTGCGATGCCGAAAAGGGCGAGCCCGAGGATCGCGCTGAGCCGGCGTTCGCTCTTAGTTAATTTTCGCAAATTTGGGCTCTCCTTCGATCATGAATTCCGCCCGGCCGTCAGCGCGGAGGCTGGGGCTCGGCATCTGCCATTGAAACATCTGCAATTCCGGTTTGGCTTTTACGTCCTCAGCAAATTTGAACGCCGCCGGAGCGGTGCTCGCCTCCCCGCGGACAACAACTTTGCCCCGCTGAATTTCGAAGGATGTCAGGCGCATTCCTTCGGCCGGCAGCAAGCTGGCGATTTGATTCAGCAACTCGACCGGGTAAACGTGCGGGTCTACGGCCCATTCGACGTTTCGCCAACGGTCTGACGTGCTCTGGATGGCGCGTACCGTCTCCGCTTCGCCGTTGAGCTGTTGCTGCAGCCGTGCCGTCTGCCAGCGTTCAAAGCTTAAATAGGCGTAGAAGCACAGCACCCCCGCAGCGTACAAGGCGAGGACGGCAATGATCAAAGCACGCACGCGATCCCGGCGCCGTTTGCGCACGTGCAACGCCTCCACTTCCGCCGGCAAGAGGCGTGACGCGGTCTTTGGCAGCGTGGGAGCCGGGAACGGTTCCTCGACCACCCGCAGGCCGAGCCGGGCGCCAAGGGCCTTGGATTCGCTTTCCGTAAACTCTCCCCACAGCACCACCCCGGCCACGGCGTTGGTGAGCTTCTGGCCTTCCAACTGCAAGAGAATGCAGGCAATCTCCTGGACCGCCTCCGGGTTCAAATCCGAGCTGCTCAGGGTTTGCAGGTACACCGCTTCGGGCCCCCGGGTTACCGCCAAGGTCAAGCGCCCCGCCTCCTTCCACACCGTCAAGCTATCCGACGGTAACGGCAGGGTAAAAGCCGACGGCTCAAACCGCACGGCCCGTTCAAACGCGAGCCGCCCGGGGAAGTCGGGTTGCAAAACCGTGACCAAGGCCAGCGAGCGGTTTGCCTGCGTGTCCAGGACCCGGTAATCCATTGGCACACCGCTGACGTTGCGTTGCACCAGACCGCGTTCCTCCAAGCGCAGCCGCAGCATTTCCGGAATTGCTTTCTGGTCATCGGTGGCCAGCCAACTGGGAAAGGTCAGAACCTGCTGGGCCGGCAATGCGACCACCGCCCGTCCCGGCACTTGGTTCGGCTCCGTCACCCGCTGCAGAAACTGCGTTGGCCGCCCTTGCGGGCAGGCCCAAAGCTCCCAATCGCCGTTGGCACCCGCCCGGACCAGAAACGTTTGGGCAGAATCTACTTTTCTTGCCATAACAGGATCTGGGCAGGGACGGTGCTTCGGTTGACAATGGCGGTGATCGTCGAGCCGAAGTTGGCGACCGTGCCGGTGCTTTCAATCCGGTCGACCGAACTGTTCAACGCCAGCTGATCCTGAATGAGTTGGAACTGCTGAGGGGTCATCCCCAGGTTGGTCCTTACCTGCTCCAGGCTGCGGTAGATCTGATCGTCGGCCGTAAACGGTTTGCCATCCCGGCCCCAACGGTATTTGATGAACTGGTCGGCCTGAGCCGACGTGACGCCTGTAACCAGTTCAAGCATGGCTTGGTCAACGCTGTTGACGTCAATCTTTCCATCGCCATAGATGGTGAAGTAGTCGGCCCAATCCGTTTTTTGTTTCATCACCGGCGCAAACCCCGGGACCAAACTCATTTCCTGGACGGACAAAAACGCCCGGAAAAAACGGGCGCCCGCGTTCTGGGTGCCCGGCGTGGTGCCGGCAGCGGGCGGTGTTGGGGTGGGAGCGGCGGTGGCGACCGGGGTCGCTGAATCGCTCGGCTGGTCTGTAAAATGGTGCAGGCCGGCGATGGCGGGATCGATTTGGCGGGACGTGAGGCCCCACCGTCGGAAGAGCGCCTGCAGCAGGTAATCGTGGTTGTTCTGCAAAAGCACGTTGATGTTCAGGCGGGCCGACTCACTGGTGATCACCACACGGAACTTTCCGGAATCTTTGCCCCCCTGCTCGAGCAAGGCACGGTCTTCGTTGCGGACCTGTGGAGGCAGGGCGTAAGCAAGCCCGGTCTGGGCCAACGTACGGGACCGGAAACGCCGGTTCAGGACGGCATATTCGTCCACATCCTGTTGCACGTACTCCACCGCTGAAACAATGAGGCTCGATATCAACAGGATGGTGAATAAGACCAGCAGCAGGGCCGAACCCTTCTCAACCGAGCAGCCACGCAGGATCATGAGGTGGAAACCGTTGCCGGCCAGGTGAAAACCAGCCGGTGATCCTGTTTTTGACCGGACAGACGGACGGTGAGTTCAACAAGGGTCGGCCGGAAAGACGCGTCCTCCCAGTCGGCCCGCCATTTCTGAGTCCGCGGGTCGTAAAAGCGCCACGCGATCCGTTCAAGGTCAACCAGCAGCGGAGTCCAGGAGGCGTGATCCTCCTGGTTTGCTTCCACCAGGTGCCGGCGGGCATTCTCGCCTTCCTGCACGAAGGACAAGGCCAGCCGTCCGCTCGCGTCCGGGCGGCCAGCCAGCACAAGGGTTCCAAAAGCCGCGGTGCCTGGCGTGGATGTGAAATGAAAATCAGCGTCGCGAAAGACCAGTTCCGTGTTGCCCTGTAAGGTACGGGTCTGAAATTGAACAACCGGGGGCTGGCTCGCGAAGTTTTCGCGGAGCAGTTCATCGATGCCGTCGACCTTCTCCTGCAACGACTGAAGGTAGGTCACTTCCTGGGTCGCGCGGACGGTGGTCTGGATAATCCGGAACACCATCGTCGTGATCATCGTCAAGATCGCCATGGCCAAGAGCACCTCAAGGAGGAGGTATCCGCCTTGCGCGTGGCCCGGTGATAACAACCGGTGACGACGTAATAATCCCGGGTTCATGAGGAAGGCTGATAGAATACGGAGGCTGCCTGGCTGGTCCGGGTTTGACCGCCCGCCTGCCAGGAAGCGCGCAGCGTCACCTGGAAAAGGTTCGTCACCGGTTCGTTCCGCAGCGTTTTCGATTCGAGGCGGACCACCTCACGTTCGTAATGGATGCGGCCATCGCCGATCGGGACATCCTCCCTGCCCGGCTTCAGTTTTGTAATGGCTGATTCCGCCAGCAAATTCTCGAACTCGTGCCGGGTCTGCGCCTCGTCGCGCAGCATCACAACCGTATCAATCGCTTGCCGCAACGCGTTGGTGAGGGAAACCGCCACCACGCAAAAGATCATCAAAGCCAGCATCATCTCCCAAAGCACAAAACCGGCGTTCCGGCGGATCCTCCGCCCGGGCAGACGTCTCTGCACCGGGGTCGTCGGCGGATGGTTCAAGGTGATGGTGCGCAGCGTGTTCATTCCACAAAACTTTGCTCGTCCTCCACCCGGGCCGTCAACGGATCAACGCGGAAACGCACCCAGCTTTTCCCTTCCTGCAGCAGAAAAGCAATCGGCTCGCAGAGGCCGTTCGGTCCGAAGTACCATTGGAGGCGTGAGGCGGAGCGGAAATTGTCGTCGGCGGGCGTACGCACCAAAAGTTCCGTCGACCGCGGCAGCGTGTAATAAGTATCAGGACCGTGTGCCGCCTCCTTCGCCGCGCGCAGTTCGTAACCACTGGGATTAAACTCGATCAAAATGATTTCATGTTGGGCCATCGCCCGGAGCCGCGCTGTTTTGGCCGTGCTTTGGAGATGGCGCATTTGCGAAAACAACTTCTCTTCCTTCACCAAGTGCCCGGCCGGCACCGCCGAGACCACAAAGATCATGGCCACGATAAACAGGACCACGCACACCTCGAGCAGGGTAAAACCGCCGTTCAACCGCAGCCGTCCTGTGCCTGACATCCCTGAACGGCGGTTGCACATCAAGTCAATCCTTCCTTACTGGACCCGCCGGTAAATGTCATCGGCGCTCTCCTTGTGGTCGGGACCAAACGAGAATACGTCGACGCCAGAGGAATCTTTTTTGCCGGGGTTACGGTACTGGTAGGGTGTACCCCACGGGTCGATGGGCAAGCTGTCCATTAATCGAATCCAATTTGGGGGGGCCGTTCCGCTCGTCGGCGGGCTGACCAGCGCTTCCAGACCCTGGCCCTGTTCCGGCATGGAGTTGTTGCGGGCCTCGTAAAGCTTTAGTGAGCTGTAAATGTTGGCTATGTCCTGTTCCGCACGTTGGATCTTCGCGACGTCAAGGGCACCCGACATCTTGATGATGACTCCGCCGGCGATGACCGCAATGATCGCCACGACGAGCATTATCTCCATCAACGTGTAGCCAGCCCTGCGCTGGCCTGCGGCCAAACTGCGCCGTACCCCGGAAGAGCGAGCGTATCTCATACAGACCAAATCGACACTAGGTGAGGACAGCGCCAAGTCAATTTGCGGCATAAACCACCTGCAGCAGAAAGTCGCGAATGGCCAGCGGCGTGTTTGCCGGGCCTTCAAACTGGAAGGTGTCATCGCCAACGTTTAGCATTTCCGGTGGGATGAGGAGGCCGGCTTTGCGCCACCCGATGTAGCTGCCAGCCGCGGTGTAGCCGGGGTCGGTGAGGTCGGGCACCTCCACCGCAACCGTGCCGGCCAGTTTTCCGTTGACCCAAAGCCGCACTGACGCATCGAAAGACAGTCCATTTATCAGAACTTCGACGCGAGCGTGCGCAACTTTAGCCTGAACTCCGACCGGAAAGACCACGCCGTTTTCCACGCGTTCCGCGCGTTCGGTCACGGAGGTGAGCAGGACCGGACCCTGCCAGCTGTCGGCTACCGGCGTCAGCGCAGTGCCGTCCACTTCTTCCGGTGCAAAGAAGTGCCCGCCGGTCGTGATCAGCGCCCCGTTCGGGATGCCATCCACCAATCGAACCACCCCGGGCCTCGCCCAATCCAGCCGGACCCTGAGAACGTTAAGCACATTCTCGCTGGATTGCAGGATCACCTTCCCGGGGCCGCCCATCACCGCCCTCGTGATAAGCAGGGTCCGCTGGTTCGCCAGGTTGATGTCTTCAAAAAGGTTTGGGCAGAGCAACTGGCGATTGCCGTCCCGGTCCGCCCAATAAACACTGAGGTACTGGCCGATTTCCTCCCGGAAAACGACGGTCAAGGCCAAGTCGTTGTTGTCCCGTCCAGGCACGATCGGAAAGGCGAGCTCCGCGTGAGCTTTGGCGGAGGCGACGGGCCGTTGGGGAATCCAACTTGGAAATCGGACTTTTCCCGTGCCCGCAAGGTCAAAACTGAAGTAATCCGCCCGGACTGCCGTCAAGGGGACCAGCAGAGCCGCCAAGCATAGAAATGATGGGGATACTCCGCGCATTCAGCGGTCAGGTGTAAGCAGACGCAGGGCATCGAACAAGCAAAAAAGGCTTCTATCTGTTATGAATAGTTCATTTTTTTTAGAGGACCTACGGTCAGTCGGGGCCTCGGGGCCTGTTCCCCTGCCCTATTCACCCCGGTAAACGCACCACGCCGTGGGCGTTTCGTGAATGACAATTTCGCAAAGTCCCGGACAGCTTGGTTCAAGTTTTTCCCAAAACCACGCCGCCATCATTTCGATCGTGGGATTCTCCAGGCCGGCGATGTCGTTCAGGTAGGAGTGGTCCAGCGTCCTCAGCAAGGGCCGCATCGCCTCAGAAATCTGCGCATGGTCATAAAGCCAGCCTGTTTCCGGATCTACCTGGCCTGCGACGGTGACCTCTACCTTGAAGCTGTGACCGTGCAGCTGCCGGCACTTATGACCGGGCGGCACCTTGGGCAGCGTCTGGGCGGCCTCGAAAAAGTAAAGTTTCGTCAGTCGGGCTTTCATACCCCCTTGGCGTCTGGAGCCCAGATAAACTTGTGCAACTGCAGCTGAAAACGAACGGGCAGCCGGTCCGCCAGCAGCCATTCGACGATCTGCCGGGGCTCAATCCGGCCGAACACGGGAGAGAAGAGGACGCAGTGGCACCGGGCAGCCAGCCCGTTCGCCCTCACCATGTCGGCCGACCAAAGGTAGTCATCCCGGGAGCCGATCACGAACTTGACCTCGTCGCGCGGAGTCAAATGGGTAAGGTTCTGCAACCGGTTCCGGTGCGACTCACCGCTACCCGGAGTCTTGAGGTCCATGATGCGGTGAACCCTGGAATCAACGCCGGAAATGTCGTGGGCACCACTCGTTTCCAGGAGCACGCGGTAGGAGCGGTCGCAAAGTTCCTTCATGAGCGGCAGAACGCCTTTTTGCAAGAGCGGCTCACCGCCGGTGATCTCCACCAGATTGATGCCCAGTTCAATGACCCGTTCAACGACGGCCGCCACCGGCATTTTCTCGCCCCGGTAGAAGGCGTAAGCGGTGTCGCAGTACGTACACCGCAAGTCGCAGAAGGTAAGGCGAACGAAGGTACACGGCAGCCCAACCCAGGTGCTTTCACCTTGGACGGAGGCATAAATCTCGTTAACGGTCAGGGATCTGGCGAGCACGGCTTCCACAGGACCCGTACGGTGCGCCCGACCCGCGCGGAGGTCAATCGGAAGGATCTGAATGGCCTGGCGCAACCTGAAAAACCGGGCAGGTGCGGCAGGCACACGATCCCACAGGCTCGAATCGCTGCGCGCGCCGGTCAAAACCTGGCGTCATCGGCCGTGACCTCCTCCAGCGCCACCACGTGCCATTTATGGGCGGCGATCTGCAGTGGTTGCCGGACCCATTCCGAGAATTGGGTGGCAAACCGGACCCCGCCTCGGTCCACATACCGTTCCGCGGTAACGTCGACGTACGCTCCCACCGTGGTGCTTAAGCCATTGATCGTGAAGCCGTAGCGCCGGATGAGGTGGCTGGTGGGGTCGATCCAAAGGGCCACCGTGTCCGCGGGCGATCGGCCGAAGCCGGGTCTCAGCGTCGTGTTCAGGATGGTGCACGGCTGGCCGCCGAGGGTTCGGGGGGACCCAACGGTAAACTCGGCCCGCCGCTCTTGAAAGAACTGTGGACCAAGCAGGAACATGCGGTAAGCATCTGCCACCAGGGCGGCGGCGGCAGCTTGCTCGGCCGTCACCTCGGGATTGCCGTTGTAAATGACTCGGACCTTGCCCGGTTCGCGCTCGACCAATTTTTCGCCTCCGGCTCCGCGGTAGCGCAACCGTTCGTGCGGCGACCCCAGCCAATAGGTTTCATCCGAGTCGCGCCGGAAACGCACGTCGCACAACACCGGTTGCAACTGGTTAAGAAACAGCCCCCAGCGGCCGGTGTACCCCACCCCTACCGCTTTGAAACGCACCAGGCTCGCGGAGCCGTGCGCTGCGCAGACCTTGCGGAAAGCGGCGTTCCCTCCTTCGTCGGCATGCGCCGCAGAAGCAATCGCAAAGCAAAGTGGGAGGGACGCGAGAAAACGGAAGGTGTGCACATGAGGTGATTCGTCTTCCCTGCCTCGGTGGAGGCATCAATCAACGGTGAGTCTGCTGCCCACCCGGATTTCGCCGTCGCTTAGAATCTCGGCCCGCAATCCCCCCTGGCCTTTGAGAAACATTTCCGCTCCCGGCCCGAACGCCTGATTCATCCAATAACACGGCCGGCACTCTTCACGACCTCGCAGGCGAACGCCATCGACGGAGAATTCCCTGCCGATCAGGTCGTTGAGGCGAACCTTTTGCGTGATCACGTTCCGCCGGAGCACCTCTGGACCGCGGTTCGAGACGGCGAGGGCCGCCGCCAAGGCATTGAAAGTCTCGCACTCGAAAAAGGTGATCTGCCCTTTGTAGGCCGGCTTGTATTCGAAAAAACGGTCTCCGACGATCCCGGCGTCCGCCACGCAGCGGGCGGCATCGACCGCCTCAACCGGGTGCTGGCCGGCGGGTTTGCCATGGTGGCCAAAGAAGTTGTGCCCGGGCGAGATAAAGATGCGGAGGACTTCGCCAACAACCATGGAAGAGTCAACAGCAACGGGGGCCGGCGAACAAGCGGGTTGTTTGGCGGCCCCCGTTGCTGTTCATTCGGTGGTGCCTGAGCGATTATTGCCTGGGGTTGAAAGTCATGTGCGCGGGTTCGCGGTCCGCCAGCATCCCAAGGGCAAGGGCGCCGCCTACGCCAAAGACTGGGTGGCGGTCGAGGAACCCTTGGAAATTCAAGTCCAATTTCGGCGTGGGGACCTGCTGGTAACCAGAAGCGTGTCAGTCACCATGCGAACGCCCGGCGCTGACGAGGCCCTTGCCGCCGGCTTCCTTTACACGGAAGGGTTGGTGCATGAGGCCTCTGGAATCCTGGGGATCGATTTGCAGCCGGGCCGGGGCGAATCGATCCTGGTCCGGCTGCGGGATGCGGTAGAAATGAAGCGGCTGGACCGGAATTTTTACACGGCCTCCAGTTGCGGGGTTTGCGGGAAAGCCTCGCTCGACGCCATCGGGATGAACCGGGCCGTGACGCTGCCGGGGGGTGAAGTGCTTTGGACTCCCGAGATGCTCTGGGGGCTGCCGAACCGGATTCGCGAAGCGCAACCGGCCTTTGCCGCAACAGGAGGGTTGCATGCGGCGGCGCTTGTCGAGGCGGGGCGGATCTCGAATTTGTCGGAGGACGTGGGCCGGCACAACGCGGTGGACAAGGCGATCGGCGCACGCCTGTTGTCCGCCTTGCCAGACTTTTCCCGGGCCTTGCTGTTTGTAAGCGGCCGGGCTGGGTTCGAACTGGTCCAGAAAGCGATCATGGCAGGCATTCCAGGATTAGCGGCGGTGGGGGCGCCCTCCAGTCTGGCCGTGGACCTGGCCCGGCGGCACGGGCTTACGCTGATCGGGTTCCTGCGGGACCAGCGTTTCAACCTTTATGCCGGGTTCGAACGGATGGAAGGGGGGCTGGACGGACCGTCCTGACCCTCGGAAATCGTTCCCGAGGATCTCATGCCGGCAGTCTGGAACCAAGCCGCTTTACAAGTGGCGCCGGCTTCCGGATGACTTTACCTTTTCCCTATGCGGAAGGTGTTACTGTGCCTCGTGGCGGTCGCGGGTGTTGCCCTGGCGGATGACCTGGGCGCCCTGCCGGAAGCGGCCCGCCGGACCGTTGAGGCCAATCGAGGCGTGGGTACCGTGACGCACGTTGAGGCGTTCGACTGGGGTAAGGCTCGCATTTTCCGTGTCGAAATCGAAGTGAACGGCGTTCCCGATCGGGAAATCCAGGTGGCCGATACGGGCAAATTGATCCGTGTTGACGACCTTCGCCGGCCAATCGAAGGGTCGCCCGACGCCGGCGAGGATGCCGAGGAAGCGCCCCGGTAGGGTCGGCGGCCCCTCGCCCACCGGGATGGGAGCGCGAGCGACTACCGTGCGGCAAAGCAGCAGGTTTCGGAAACGGATCGCCGCTTTGGTTTCAGGGCGCATCTGGGGGCAGGTCTTCCGGCCGGTTCCAATTCACAAAGTCAGCCCACTCGGACCGCGGCACGTCGTAGGGCAGCACCGAACCGGCGTTGACGAGGCTTTGCGCAAAATCCTGCAGGCGCAAGCAGCCGGACGTGAGGGCGCGGCGAGCGAAGGACCGGGCAGAGGGCGGGTACACCGCCACGAGCGGTTCGTAGTGGCCAGCCACCTTCGGCACCCGGCCAACCTCGAAGCTGCTCCCCGTCAACAATGCGTTAAGGAAGCCCGCGGAGATCCTGGGCACGTCCACGGCCAACACCAACACGGGGCGCTGTGGGCAGGCGTCGAACACCGTGCCCAGACCTCCCAGCGGTCCGTGCCCGGGATAAGCGTCTGCCAGGCACCGTAGCCCGGGCGGAAAGCCTGGCCGGGACGGACCGGAGACCACAACCTCGGCCAGGCCAAGGCTATGAAGTTTTTCCAACTGCCACTGCCAGAGCGGATCGCCCCCGGCAAGGGTGAGCAGGGCTTTGTCCCGGCCCATGCGTTGCGACCTGCCGCCCGCGAGCAGCACCCCGGTAAATTGAAGCCCTCGGGCCATGGACCGGCCTCTACGGCGAATCCACGCCCTTCCGCCAGGGAAATTTCCAACCCTTTGCAGGATATGTCCTTTACCAAAATCAAATCTCGTGTCGTCTGCTCTTCGATGCAGAACCGAATCGACGCCAAGTTTGCGCAACTCCGCGCCGCCCGTCAGTGCGGACTGATGGCTTACCTCACCGGTGGCGATCCAAACCTCGGTGCAACCGTGGCGATCGCGCTGGCGCTTGCCGATGCGGGGACCGATTTCCTGGAGATCGGGGTGCCGTTCTCAGATCCGCTGGCGGACGGCCTCGCCAACCAACTCGGCGCCCAACGGGCGTTGACCGCAGGGACGACCCTGCCCGGAGTGCTGGGTGCCGTGGCCGAGATCCGGTCGGCCACCCAGATGCCCATCATCCTGTACACCTACCTTAACCCCATCTTCCAGTACGGATTGGACCGTTTTGAGCACGATGCCAGCGCCGCGGGAGCCGATGGCGTGTTGCTGCTTGATCTGCCGCCCGATGAACGGTTGATTCCTGACCCGCGCGCTCTACGCTTGCACCGGATTCGTCTCGTGGCTCCCACCACGGACGACAGCCGGCTCCAAACCATCACGGCCGGAGCCAGCGGCTTTATCTATTACGTTTCACGGGAAGGGGTTACCGGCGAGCAGAAAGAGCTGGCGGTTTCCATTCCGGAGAAGGTGGCCAAAATCCGGCAATACACAACACTGCCGGTCGCGGTTGGGTTCGGCATCGCCAACTCCATCCAGGCGGCAGCGGTGGCCGCAGTGGCGGATGCCGTGGTCGTCGGCAGCGCGATTGTCCGTCGGATCGGCGAGAACGGACGTGACCCCGGGCTAGCCCACCTGATCGGCGACTTTGCGCGGCCCCTGGCGGAGGCGGTCCATGCAGCCAGGCTCGGCCCGAAAGCGGACGATAAAAGCAGCCGCAGGTAAAGGGGCGGTTTTAAACCACCAGGTTCGGAAAACGTTTCCGTCCCTGAGCGGATACGTACGGGTAAGTCCAGCGCGAGCCTTGAAAGGCTTTGATGATGCCAATGATGTAAAGGGCCAGGATCACCATTGAGCTCAGCCAATAAAGCAGGAGGAGCAACGGCACGAGCAGCAGGTGTAAACCCGGCAGCACCGTCCCCAGCGCGAAAAGAACTGCAAACGCAACTTTCACGATCACGATGGACACGCCGAAAATGATGCTCTCGACGGCCCAATGCCGGATCAAGGCGTCCTTCTTTTCGACAAAATAGAAAACCAATCCCCCCAGCAGCGGAAAGAGAGCGCACAAACCCGCCCCGAGGTTGGAAGGCAGGCCGGTGTCGCTGCCGGAAGACGTCGAAAGCAGGGGATCAGCCATAGCAAGGTACCTTCATTATGCACCCTGGAAGCCCCGGGTTCAAAGGCAAACCCAAGATTTCACGTGCGGCCCCGGAACGCTGACGCTAGTTTGCGCGCCTTATGCTGAGTGCCGGAATCGTGGGACTGCCCAATGTGGGCAAGTCAACGTTGTTTAATGCGGTTACCAGAACGCACAAAGCGGAAGCCGCCAATTACCCGTTCTGCACGATTGAGCCAAACCAAGGGATGGTGCAGGTTCCGGACAGCCGTCTGCAGGTGCTGGCGCAGCTTTCCAAGTCGCAAAAAATCGTGCCTGCAGCGATTGAATTCGTCGACATTGCCGGCCTGGTGCAGGGCGCGAGTGCCGGTGAAGGGCTGGGCAACCAGTTTCTCAGCCACATCCGCGAGGTGGATGCCATCGTGCAGGTGGTCCGTTGTTTTGAAAGCTCCGACATCCACCATGTGACGGGATCCATCGACCCCGTTCGCGACATCGAGACGATCAACACAGAATTGGTTCTGGCTGACCTGGCAAGTGCCCAAAAGCGGGCTGAACGCATTCAGAAGCAGGTGCGTAGCGGTGACAAGCAGGCCAGGGCCGAAGCGGTCTTGCTCGAGAAAGTACTGCCGCACCTGGACACGGGGAAGCCCGCCCTCACCCTTCCACTCAATCCGGAGGAACGGGCGGTTTTGCACGGGTTTTTCCTGCTGACGGCCAAGCCCACCATCTTCGCCTGCAACGTGGCCGAAGCAGACCTGGCCGCGGCAGCCAAGGGCGATTTTAGCTCGGCCGCCGGGAAACACGTCCAGGACGTTCGTGCCTACGTCACCGCGCACCTGGCCACCGAAGCTGTGGTGATCAGCGCCGCCATCGAGAGCGAACTGACTGATCTCCCACCTGCGGAAGCGGCTGAGTATCTGAAAGGGCTGGGCGTCGAGGAGAGTGGCGTGGGAACTTTGATCCGCGCTGTTTACCGGCTGCTCGGGCTGCGCACGTACCTCACGACCGGTGAAAAAGAAACCCGCGCCTGGACGATTCGGGCCGGGGACAAGGCCCCCGCTGCGGCCGGTGTGATCCACTCGGATTTTGAACGCGGGTTTATTGCGGCGGAAACGATCGGGTACCACGATCTGGTGCAACTGGGGTCGTTGGCGAAGGCCCGCGAAAGCGGAAAACTCCGGATCGAGGGCAAGCAGTACGAAGTTAAAGACGGCGACGTGCTCGAGTTCCGTTTCAATGTTTAGCGGCGGCCGGCCCCCTCGGAGCGGTGCCGGTGGAGGAGGAACGGGCACGGGCGAGACCCGCGCTTTTGGCTTTGGGCTTGCCCGCCGTCCCGCCGGTCCGCGTCTGCCCGCCAGCCCCAAAACCATTTTACAGTCCAAATTTTCTGCAGCACTGTGCCCGCTCGTGACGATCATTCGTAGTCTTGTTCTGGCGGCTTTAGTGACCGCAACCGGCGCGGTCGCCCAACCTTTGAAACCTGACGTCCGTCGGAGCGTGGTGCGGATCACCACCGTGTCACAAGAACCCGATTACCGTGTGCCCTGGAACTCCGGGCAGGTCAGCGGCGGGATCGGGGCAGGATTTGTGATTGATGAGTCCCGCATCCTGACCAACGCGCACGTCGTCAGCGGCGCAAGGTTCATTGAAGTCGAAAAAGAGAATGATCCGAAACGTTACCCTGCGGAAGTGGTTTTTGTGGGCCGCGACTGCGACCTGGCCCTGCTGCGGATCAGTGACCCGACTTTTTTCAAAGGCACGACGCCCCTTGCTTTCGGAGGCATTCCATCGATCCAGTCGAGCGTCGATGTTTTTGGGTACCCGATCGGGGGCGACCGTCTCTCGGTGACGCACGGCATCGTCTCGCGGGTCGATTTCGTCACCTACACCTATTCCGGGATCGACTCACACCTCGCCGTACAAATCGATGCAGCGATCAATCCGGGAAATTCGGGAGGGCCGGTTCTGCAGGAGGGTAAAGTCGTGGGCATCGCGTTTCAGGGGTACTCCGGGGATGTTGCGCAAAACACGGGCTACATGATCCCGACGCCCGTAATTCAGCGATTCCTCAAGGACATCGGCAGCGGGCAATACAACGGTTACGTTGACCTGTCGATTGAGACGTTTAAGCTGGTCAACACCGCGGAACGTCGCGCCCTCGGCCTGCCGGACAACGACGTCGGGGTGATGGTGAGCTCGGTGTCTGCGGCTGGGGCGAGCTCGGGCAAGTTGCAGGTAGGCGACGTGCTGGTCGCGATCGACAACCACCCCATCGCCAGCGACGGATTCGTCCAACTGGATGGCGAGCGGGTGGAGATGGCCGAAGTCGTCGAGCGCAAGTTCAAGGGCGAACGGGTGCGCTTGGGCGTTCTTCGGAACAAGGAGCCACTGACGGTTGAGTTAGCACTCTCCGGCAATTGGCCGTTCCTGATGCAGGCGCAGGAGCACGCGTTAAATCCACGTTTCGTCCTTTTCGGCGGCTTGGTGTTCCAGCCGCTCAACCGGAACTTCATGGAAGCTTACCAGGTGGATGACCTGCGGCTCCGGTACTTTTACAATTTCTTTGTGGCGGACGAAATCTACAAGGAGCACCCCGAGATCATCGTGCTCTCGAACATCCTGGCTGACCCGGTCAATGCTTACCTTTCCGAGTTCCGGCTGCAAATCCTCGAACAGATCAATGACCGGCCCATTCGCCGGTTGGAAGATGTGGCGGAGGCTTTTGCCCAGCCGGCAGATCTCTACGTCATTCGTTTTATCGGCGACAGCCGGCCGGTTGTGCTGGAGCGGGCGGCCGTGGAACAGGCGGCTGAGCGCATTAAGGCAAACTACGGCGTTCGCCTCGAGCAGAATCTGCGGAAAGGCTGACATGATTTTCAACTCCCTTTTCGGTGCAGGACGACGCTGGGGTGCAATGTTATCCTTACTTGTAAGCGCCATGGTGGCGCAGGGGCAGGAAACGCCGGTCCCGGCCGGGGTTCCCGAGCGGGAACCGGTGACCACGGAATTCCCGGGCAGTTCCGTTATTCGAGTAAACGCAACCGATCAGGCATACGATTTTTTCCGGCCTTGGAGCAAGAAAGCGCCCGTCAACCGGCGTGGATTGGGCATGGTGATCGCCAACGGCAACGTGCTCGTTGCGGCGGAGTTGGTCGACAATTCCAATTACATTGAGCTGGAGAAGCCGGACACGGGCGAGAAGAGCACCGCGAAGATTCAGGTCGTCGATTTTGAAGCGAACCTTGCCCTTCTCCGTCCGGAGGACCCCAGGTTCCTGGCCCGCTTCAAGCCGGTGGAAATCGATTCTGAGGTTCGCAAAGGGGATCGCCTGTCCGTTCTGCAGTTGGAAACGAACGGCACTCCGGTGGCCAGCCCGGCCGTCGTTACCAGCGTGGAAGTTGGGCATTATGAACTCGAAGACACCGCCTTCTTGCTTTTCCGCATGAGTTGTCCGCTGCAGTACCGGGACAACAGTTTCACCCTTCCGATCGTCAAAGGTGACCGGCTTGCTGCCATTCTCATGCGCTACGACACGCGTTCCCAAACCATTGACGCCATCTCCAGCCCGGTGATCGCGCATTTTCTCAGCGACGCCGCCCATCCGCCCTACCACGGTTTTCCGCGGATTGGACTGAGTTATGCGGCAACCCGGGACCCGCAGCTGCGGCATTTTCTGAAGCTGAAGGACGGCGATGGCGGCATTTACGTGACCGGTTTGGATCCGAACGGTCCCGCGGCGAAGGCCGGTCTGCAGGAAGGCGACATCGTGCTGGGCATCAACCAGCAGCCGATCGACGCAGACGGCAATTACCTTGACCCGAAATACGGCCGCGTTTCTGTAACCAACCTCACGACCGCGGCGGCCTACGCCGGTGAAATCCTCGACGTGGCCCTCCAGCGGAGGGGGCTACCTCAGCACGTCCAGGTTGCGCTGTTTCACGTCGCTCCGGAAGATTATGTGATCGATCCGTACGTGATTGATCGGCCGCCCAAGTTCTACATCCTGGGTGGGATGGTCTTCCAGGAGTTGACCCGCCAGTTCCTGAAGGAATGGGGGGCCAATTGGCCGAAAGAAGCTCCGCAGCGGTTTGTCTATTATGACCGGTTCCAAGGCACGCTGTTTCCGGAAAAGCGCAAGGTGGTGATCCTGACGCAGGTGATGCCCACAAAGGCCACGATCGGCTACGAGCACCTGAACTACCTTGTGGTGAAGCGGCTTAATGGGCGGGACGTGAGAAACCTGGACGACTTGGCGCAGGCCAGCCAAGCCCCCGTGGACGGGTTTCAAAAAGTGGAATTCGAAGAAGATCCGCACATGGTTTACCTGGACGCGAGGGAAGTGGCGGAGGACTCCCGGGCGCTTCAACAGTTGTATTCCCTGCCCAGCATGCAGCGCCTATGAGGTTCGGCGCGATTTTTGACTGGGATGGCGTGATCGTTGATTCCTCATGGCACCATGAGCTGAGCTGGGAGCATTTGTCCAAAGAGGCAGGGTTGCCCTTGCCGCCCGGACACTTCAAGCAGGGGTTTGGGATGAAAAATGAATTCATCATTCCGAGCCTGCTCCATTGGACGGACGACCCGGCACAGGTAAAAGCGTTCTCGTTGCGAAAAGAAGAGCTTTACCGCGAAATCGTGGTGAACCACGGCATTAGCGCGTTGCCGGGTGTCCTGCCCTGGCTGGAAACGCTCCGGGCCGCCCGGGTGCCTTGCGCGGTAGGTTCATCGACCCACCGGTTGAACATTCAAACGGTTTTACGCGTGCTTGGCCTCGAGAACTTCTTTGCCTCCGTCATTACGAGCGAGGACGTGATCCGCGGAAAACCTGACCCGGAAGTGTTTCTGAAAGGGGCGGAGCGGATCGCGGTGGCGCCTTGCTGCTGCGTGGTTTTCGAGGATGCTTTTGTCGGTCTGGAGGCCGCGCGGCGCGGCGGGATGAAAACAGTGGCGGTTGCCACGACAAATCCGATTGAATCTTTGACGATGGCCGACCTCGCGGTGCATCGCCTGGATGAACTCAGCCTGGGCGCTGTTTTCGCTCTCTGGAGCGGATAAGCCGGAAATAGTTCCAAAATGCTCCCCTCGGAGGGGCTCAGCATGGATGGGGGGCGCTTGAGGAAAAGCGCCCCTGCCGGGGGGAATACTTCACCCGGCGCCGTGAACTCCAGGAAGCTGCCCTAATGGCAAGCCTCTGTGGTTCCCGGAACCGCTGAGCACGGTTCCAAAGGAAGACCGAACTCGACGCTGGAACCGACGTCCCCGGGCGTGCAACGGATAAAGTCTTTGCTCGGGACCAGCGGTTCCATCAGGATAACCGCCGCAGCCGCGAAATCGGGATCGTGCAAGTTGGTGGTACCGTACCGGAACCAACAGACCCCTGCGTGCACGGCATAACCGATCGTGACGGTTGCCTGGTGCTGCCGGGCGTGCTCCAAGTCCAGGCTCACCAGGGCCATGCACCGTTGCTTGAACTCGGTCAGTGCAACCCGCACCGATCCGTCCGTGTCCGGTTGGCTGGCCTCCCAGATGACGCTGCGCGGCAGCATTGCTTTCAGTACTTTTTGCACTTCGGCACACAACTCGGAAGCCGGAATGAGCTGACGCTCCGACGAACCGATGTCCAGGGCCGAACTGGCCGCCGTCAGCAGGTGGCAGCAATGTTGCGCGCTTTCGCTGATCAACCCAAGGCTGGAGGCGATCCCCTCGTCGAGCGTGTCGTTGCGAAGGTGGTGCTCGGATAAGGCCAGGATGCCTCCGATCGCGTTCGCGAAATCGTGCAGAACCCGCTCGAGGATGAACTCAAGGCAGCCTTCGCGAAAGCCCCGCGTCAAGGGCGGCCCGCGGTGCGGGGAATGGGGCGGGGTAAAGGCCACTGCAGCAAAGTTTACTCGTACCGGAAAAGATCGAAGAGTTTCTCCGCGAGCGATCGGATGATTTCCGAGTTTGGATAAGTGGGATCCGCAGCGAGGAGCAGCAGGCGCGGGTTAACGTCCGGGTTGTTCACGGGAGGGTCGCGATCGGGGGACATACGTCGTGGGCCTGATGCATCCTGGGCGGGTTGTAGGTTGGGCGCATCCGGCGGGTGTGGCATCTCCAAACTCTCACAATAGATAATTTCGACGGAGGCTTCGCACGATTTAGCGCTTTCTTTTTCCATAGATTTTAGTAAAAACCATTGCGTCTTGCCTGCCCTGCTTCTATTGTCGCCTGCCTCGGAGTTTGCTCTTTTCGCCATTACCGGCGCCGAAGCAAGGAGGTTTTTCTAGGATGGTCATTGAAAAGGTACTCGTTATTGACGACGAGCCCATCGTTCGGCGGTCGCTGCAGATTCATCTTCGCAGCCATAAACTTACCGTGGCGGTGGCGGCGACGGTGGCAGAAGCGGAATCGCTGCTGGCCCGGGAAGCGTTCGATCTTATGTTTGTTGACGTGCGCCTTCCGGACGGAAACGGGACGGAGCTCCTGAGCCGGCTGGCTCCCACGTCGGACCGTCCCCTCATGGTGATTATGACGGGCCATGGTACGCTTGAGTCGGCGGTCAGCTGCATCCGGGCTGGCGCATTCGATTACATCATCAAGCCGTTCTCGATGAGTCAGATCGACGTCATCCTGAAAAAGGCCGAGAGTTTTACCCAGGCGATCAAGGTCAGCCAGGTACTGCTTCAGCAAGCTGCCAGCGACACCCCGTTCATCGGCGAAAGTATGGCGGTCCGGCAGCTTCGACAGATCATCCAAAAAGTTGCTCCGACGGAAGCGACCGTCCTAATCAGCGGCGACAATGGCACCGGCAAAGAGCTTGTCGCCACCGAAATTTTTCGGGCTGGCGGCCGTTCCCACATGCCCTTCATCAAGGTGAACTGCGCGGCCATCTCAGAAACGCTCATCGAGAGTGAGTTTTTTGGCCACGAGAAAGGAGCTTTCACCGGGGCGTCGGAAAAACGGGAAGGACGTTTTGAACTCGCCAACCACGGCACCATCCTGCTGGACGAAATCAGCGAGATCTCGTTGAAAGTGCAAGCGAAGCTCCTGCGGGTTTTACAGGAACGGGAGTTCGAGAGGGTTGGCGGAAATCGTACGCTGCGGGTCAATGTGCGGGTTTTAGCCACGACCAACCGGGATTTGCAGCGGTCGGTGGAACGTCAGGAATTTCGACAGGACCTCTATTACCGGTTGAACGTTTTTCCGGTCCTCGTGCCGTCCCTGCGCCAACGGAAAGGGGATGTTTCCCTGCTGGCGGTTGCGTTTCTGCGGCGGCTGGCTCGCAGGCACGGCGTTGTGCCGCAGACGATCTCCCTGGCGGCCCTGCAGCTCCTCGAAGATTACGGCTGGCCAGGCAACGTTCGCGAACTGCAGAACGTGATCGAACGGGCGGTGATTCTGACCGAGCCAGGTCAGGAAATTTCGCCGGATGACCTTGCGCCCATGTTCCCGGCCGATCTGCTGGAAGGACAAAAGGAACTGCCCGGATTGACCGCCGCCCTTTCCGACCGGCTCCGGTTTCCCGAGAAGATCATGTCGCTCGAACAACTGGAGAGCGAGTACATCCAGCACGCCCTCAAACGCGCCAACGGGAACCGGACGCACACGGCGCACTCCCTTGGCATCAGCATCCGTACCCTGCGGAACAAGCTTAACCACCGGGACCATTCCGAAGAGAGCGGTGCCCCGCACCGGCCGTAACGAGCCGCGTTTCCCTCCCTCACCGGCGGCAAAAGGTGCTCAGGGCCCCGGGTGCGCCCGCAATGCCCGGGTGATTTCCGCTTGCCCGCAGTGTACCCGCCGTTTTTAGTCGGGATGGATGAAGCGATTTGTCGACCAAGTTGCCGTCGTTACGGGTGCAGGCAGGGGCATTGGCCTTGCCATCGCGGGCCGCTTGGCGGAGGAAGGTGCCCGGGTGGCGGTCATCAGCCGCACCGAAGCGAACGCCCACCGGGCTGCGAACCAGCTTAACGAAAAAACTCCGGACTGCGCGAAGGCCTACGCTGTCGACGTGGCGGATAGGGAAGCGGTTGCCCTCGTCTGCAAGGAACTCCTGAAGGATTTCGGGAAGGTGAGTGTCCTCGTAAATAACGCCGGGGTCACTCGTGACCGCCTCAGCATGCGGATGCAGGAGGAAGATTGGACGGCGGTCCTGGACACCAACTTGAAAGGGGCCTTTTATTTTGTGCAGAACCTCCAGCGTCCGATGATGAAGGCACATTATGGGCGCATCGTGAACATCACCTCCATCAGCGGCCTTGTGGGCCAGGCCGGTCAGGTCAACTACTCGGCGAGCAAGGCCGGTTTGATTGGCCTGACCAAAGCACTGGCCCGGGAAGTGGCCGGCCGCAACGTCACCGTGAATGCCGTTGCCCCCGGGTTCATCACCACGGACATGACCGCGGACCTGCCCGAAGACGTGCGCAAGCAGGTCCTGGATCGCATCCCGCTGGGGCGCTTCGGGGCCGCCGAGGACGTGGCTGCGGCCGTTGCGTTCGTGGCCAGCCCGGAAGCGGCCTACCTCACCGGCCAGGTCATTACCGTGGACGGTGGCCTGGCGATGTAGCCGAGGTTGGCCCGAGGAACGGTCTACAGGAGCTGACGCCGAAGGGCTTCCGCGACGGCCGCGCCGCTCTCCATCGCGCCTTGAATGCTTGCGTGCGTCACCTGGTCACCGCATTGCCAGACGTTTGGAAACGGTTTTGCAAACAACCGGGTGAAGACGGATCGCGGCGGTTGGACCGGCACTGCATAAGGCACCTCCACCGTCCGCAGGTGGCGCAACGCACCCCGCGCCAGCCCGAAGACCTCGCGGATTTCCTGGTCTGCAAGCGCCACCTCTTCTTTGCAGACGCCTGGCTTTAACACCGTCGCGCTGACGAGGTGCACACCCTCGGGAGCATAATCGGGGGAGACATTGGTGATCTGAACGAAGTTGCGGACCAACCTTTGCCGGCCGGCCGGCAACACCAGGAGCCGCTCACGGTAAAGGGAAGCCGGGGCCGTGAAGTAAAGGGCGGATACGCCGTGCGGCGGCCGCGCCAAACCGCCAATCAACCTGGAGCTGACCGGTTCCGGGCACGCCAAAACCACGTGCTCGACGGCGATCTCCTCCCCGGAAGCCAGTCGAAGCACCCGGGCCCGACCGTGCTCGAAACGTACCTCACTGACCTCGGCCTCAAACCGCACCTGCTCGGCGGCGACCTTGGTCAGCAACTGCTCCGGGATTGCCTGCATCCCGAAGCGCGGCAGCAAGGTTCGGCCAGTAACAAACTTTTTAAAGTAATACCGCAGCAAGGTCGCCGAAGTCGCAAGCTCATTGTCGATCAGCACCCCGCCGAAAAACGGCCGAAAAAACCGTTCCAGCGCTTCTTTGCTGAACCCGTGAAGGTAGGCATCCGCCGTAGGATTCCAGGCGTTCTCGAGGATTCCTTCGTCGGACCGGAGGAGCAGGCCGGCAGCGATGAGCGCCAGTCTGAGTTTATCGTTCCACCGCAACCCGCGGTCGAGCGTGGACTGCCAGGCCGTGGCCAGGTCCGCCGGCGAACTCGGCTTCCGGACCACGTAGGTCCGGCCCGCGTCCCACATCATCGCTCCGGATTCAAAATAACGCGGCCCCAGTCCCGGCAGGTCAAGGTAGGTCGAGACCGCCGGGTAACTGTCCAGCAGCACCTGAAACCCAAGGTCGAAGGTGAACCCGTCTTCCCGGATCGAACCGACGCGCCCCCCTACCCGCCGCGATCTTTCCAGTAGCACGAACGGCACGCCCGCCTTGGTCAGGTCCAGCGCGCAAACCAGTCCTGAGAGGCCTGCGCCGACGATTGCGATCATGAGTGTTTCCTCGGTTCGGCATCTCCCGCCCGTGCCTCCAGCCATGCTTGCACGTCTGCGATGACCCGTTCTGCGCCCCAGTCCCGCACCAGCAGGTGGTAGCTTTCCGGGTAGGTGCGAAGTGTTTTATCCCCGGCGGGCAGGACGCCGTAAAAGGCGGCGACATCCTCGGCGCTTACGAACACGTCTTTGCCAGCCGCTAAAACGAGGACTGGCACATCCAGCTTTTGGGCCGCTTCCGCCGTCACTTGCACCAACGCGATCAGCTCGCGGTAAAAGCCGATGGTAAAACGAGGAATGCGGTAGGGCGCGTTTCGGATCCTTTCCAGGTACCGCTGGTCCCGCGTCACCACAGGGTCGGGCGACCCGTTGTTGCCGAAGGATCGCAGATCCAGGCGCAGCCAGGGAGCGAATCGGAACAGCGCCCGAACCCCGAGCTGCTGCCAGCGGGAAAACCGGATTTCATGGCGAAGCTTTACGACCGGCGAGGACAGGATGACACCGGCAAACGGCCTCAACACCGCGGCCTGCAGCGTTACCAGAGCGCCCATGCTCTCCCCAAAGACAAACATCGGCACGGTAGGGTGCAGGTGTTCCGTGACCCAGGTTGCAAAATCAAGCAGATCATCCCGCAAATGCGCCCAGCAGCGCAGGTCGCCGCGGGCTTTCAGCCAAGGGTCAGCTCCCTGGCCCCGCAACCCTGCCGCGAAACAGGCGACGCCAACGCCGCCAAGCGCTTCAACCAAAGGCTCAAAATCGTCCATAGACCCGTTTAAACCGTGCACGAGCAGGAGGACGCAGCGAACGGTTTCTGATGGGCCGGCCCAGGCTTTGAAAGGCAGTTCACGGCCATCCCGTGCCCGCCAGACGCCCGTGGTGATTGGTAGCTGGCCAGCCAAAGATCAATACAGCATGGCGTCCGCCGGCGGATCCGCAGGCAAGACCTCCCTGGCCTTGACCGTGACGCGCGTCTTACCGTCCTGGTCGGTGTACACCGGTGTGCCGATCACTTTCACCCAGGCCATATCGGCTTGCCCGGCCGGCTTCGCCGTTTCCACATTAACCACCATCGGACGCGCATCAGCCGCACAACACACAATCAACATCCGGACCAGCTTGAAACGCTCGTTCCCACGCGAAGGAAGGTACTGCCCGACCACCTCCACCGTCCTGCCCGCAAACATCTTCCGCAAACTCGCTTCCGACTCGCTGTAAAGGAGGTCCGTCACCTCAAGGGCAACGTTTCCGGCGGCACTTCGTGGCAGGAAACCGGCTCCTTCCGCCTCCTCGGCTACGCCAGGTTGGTTCGGGTCGGCGGCCGCGCTCGAGGCGGTTTCGTCCGAGTCGCCCCCCAGCAGGGCCGAAGGGATCGGCGCTGCCTGATCCGACACCGAGCGGGCTGCCAGAACGGCCGTCCCCTGGCCGCCTTCGCGGTTGAGCACCGCCTTCTCGTCGAAAGCATCTTTCGAGGCAAACGTGCCGAGCACCAGCGGAACCAGGAGAACCCCGAATGCGGTCACACTTCGCCCGGGGCTGGCGTTGTTTTCATGCACGCAAACACCATCGATGCAGCACTGGCGGGAAGCCTTCGTCAGGCAATAAACGGTTCCAATGGCCACCAGCAATAAGCCTGCGCCCAGGACTCCGGGCCGGAACTGGGGGTGGAGGTACTGATCCAACCGATGGTTCAGCCAGAAGGAAAGCAGGACTCCCCCCACCCCAAGCAGGGTTACTCCGTTGAGGCATTTAGAAACCGCAGCTCGCATAGAGGATCGGCAGCAATTGGCTGCAGACTAGGCCGACAACCAGGAAAAGTCCAACCCCGAGCAGGGCGATGAACCGTTTCCTGAACAAGGCCGCGTAAAGGAACACGAGTTTCAGATCAAACATCGGGCCGAACACGAGAAAAGCCATCCGTGCAAACACGGGAAAGCTTGTGAACGTGGCCGCAATGAACGCATCGGAGGTGCTGCACAGCGTCATCAGCGTCGAAAGGCCGGCCAAGGCGCCTGTGGCCAGAATGGGTTGACGCGCCAGCGGCAGGATGAACGCCTGGTTGACGGCCGTGTTGAAGACCGCCGCCACGGCCGCACCGGCGACAAAATAGATGGCCGTGTCGATAAAATCGTCCGAGGAGAGCCGGATGGCGGCAACGAGCTTTGTACGCCAGGGCGTCCCCTCTCCTTCCGGGATTTCATCCGGGAGTGGTGCCACGCTCAACCCGGTGCGCTGCCGTCGGTTGGGCCGCAATGCTCCCGTTTTCAGGATGGCCTGCGGGTTTAGGCGCAACACACACAGCCCGACCAGAACGGCGATGCCGTACCCCATGACCATGCGGATCAATGCGTTCAGCGCGGGACCCTGACCACGAAAGGCGGCGTACGTGCTGAAGGCGACGATCGGGTTTACGATCGGCGAAGCCAGCATGAAGGTGAGCGCACAGGATGGCGGCAGCCCTTTGTTCAGAAACCGGCGGACGATGGGCACCACGCCACAATCACAGACCGGGAAAAGCACACCCAGAAACCCGCTGGCGAGGGTGGCGGCCACCTTATTTTTTGGCAGCAGGCGAGTGATGACCCAGGCAGGCACGAAGACCGCGATGGCGCCGGAGATCACCGATCCGATCAGCACGAAGGGCAACCCTTCGAACGCCAGTGCCAGGAATGAGAACCAGAAATTCTGCCAGCTAAAGCTAAACCACGCCATGAGCGGAAGGGACCGATCGCACCCGGCCTACCCTTCCCAGCCCTCCAGAAATGCTTGCACAAGCGTCCCCAGCTCGCCGCTGTAACCGCCTTCCAAAATGGCTGCCGCGGGCACGCCGCTTTGCCCCAGCCAAGTACCGAAAGAGTAAAAATCTTCCAGCTCCAAGCTCATGTCCGTGATCGGGTCGTGCACAAACGCATCAAATCCTGCCGAAACGAGCAAAAGGTCGGGCTTGAACGCGAGCAGCACGTCGAGCGCCGCACGCACCGCCGCAGCATGCTTGCCGCGGTCGGTGCGGGGTGGGACCGGCCAGTTGTGAGCGTTGCCGGCGCTGCGGGTGCCGGTTCCCGGGTACCCCGGGTATTGATGCACCGACGCGAACCGGATGGCGGAGTGACCCTGCACAATGGCTTCGGTGCCGTTGCCATGGTGCGCGTCAAAATCCCAGATGCCTACACGCGTGCAACCCTGCACGAGCGCGGCCAGAGCGGCGATGGCGACCGAGTTCAGGTAACAAAACCCCATGGCCCGGTCCGCCGTGGCGTGGTGGCCCGGCGGCCGGAGCAGGGAAAAGGCTTGTTTGCCGCGCAACGCCTCCCGGCTCGCCAGCAGGGCGCCTCCCGCCGCCCGCCGCGCATGGTCGCCGATTCCCGGCGACCACGGCGTGTCGCCGTCGAAGTCTGGCGGGGTCAGCAGGCGTGCGAGGTGTCCAGGGCGGTGCGCCCGCAGGAGGTCGACCTCACTGGCAAGCCCTGGCCGCTGGACGGAAACGTCGGGCCATCGTGTTTGCAGGCTTTTCGCCGTCGCGAGCACGCGGGCAGGTGTTTCGGGATGATAAGAATGCGCGTACTCTGCGCAAGCTGGGTCGTAGATCAGACTGAGCATGACATTGTGCGCGCCATGAAAGTACGCTACCTCATAGCTGCGGAGGCATTGGAGGACTCCCGTGCCTGCGTCCGGTCCCGGGTGTGGCGGCATTGGCTGAAAGCTCCCCGTTTTGCATGAACCTTCTACTATTCTCTCTTGCGTTCCTTTCCATGGCGACCTTAGCACCTGCACAATCCAACGAGGCCGTCCCTCAATCCATTCCTCTTCGCGATTTTTTTCGTAACCCGGAAATCACCGGCTTTCAGCTCTCTCCAGGCGGCGAGGATCTAGCCTACCTCAAGCCATACGACAACCGCCTTAACCTTTTCGTGCGCCCGAAGGGCGGTGGCGCGGAAACCCAGTTGACGAAGGTGACCGATCGCGACCTGATGGCTTACTTCTGGAAGGGCGACCGGCACCTGATTTTCTTTAAAGACAACGGCGGCGACGAAAACTTTCACCTTTATGCGGTTGAACGGGGAGGCGGCGAAGCCAAAGACCTTACCCCGTTTGAGGGTGTCCGGTGCGAAATGATCGACGACCTCGAAGATGACCCGACCGACGTCATTGTGGGCCTCAACCGGCGCAACAAAGAAGTTTTTGACGCTTATCGTCTCAACGTGGAGACCGGCGAATTGAAAGTGCTTGCCGAGAACCCGGGCAACATCGCGAACTGGATGACCGACCACGCCGGCAACCTTCGCATTGCAACCACGACCGACGGCGTCAACACCAGCTTGTTGTACCGTGAAACTCCGGACGCCCCTTGGAAACCGGTGTTGACGACCAATTTCAAAGAATCGTTCAGCCCAGAGTTTTTCACCTTTGACAACCAGAATCTGTACGGTGTCTCAAACCGTGGGCGGGACAAGTCCGCCGTGGTTGAATTTGACCTGCGGTCGGCCAAGGAGACGAACGTGCTGTACGAAAATGAGGACGTCGACGTTTCCGGGTTGAATTACTCGCGCAAACGCAAAGTGCTCACCACGGCCGTTTACACGACCTGGAAGACGCAACGCCATTTTTTTGACCGCGACACAGAGACATTATTCAAGCGCCTTGAAGCGAAGCTGCCCGGGTACGAGATCGCGTTCACCTCGGCCAACCGGGATGAAAACCGCTTTATCGTCAGGACCCTCAGCGATCGCTCGCTCGGAGCTTTCTACTATTACGATTCACAGACCGACGAACTGATGAAGCTGGCCGACCGGGCCTCGTGGTTGCCGGAAGCAGACCTTGCCGAGATGAAACCCGTCAGCTTTAAAGCGCGCGACGGACTGACGCTGCAAGGTTACCTCACTTTGCCAAAGGGCCGTGAACCAAAGGACCTTCCCGTGGTGGTCAACGTTCACGGCGGCCCGTGGGCCCGCGATAGTTGGGGCTTTAACTCGGAAGTGCAGTTCCTCGCCAACCGCGGGTACGCGGTTCTGCAGGTAAATTTTCGCGGTTCCACCGGGTATGGGCGCGCGTTCTGGGAAAGCTCGTTCCGCCAGTGGGGCGGAACCATGCAGGACGACGTGACGGACGGGGCTCAATGGCTGATCAAACAGGGCATTGCGGACCCGAAACGGGTGGCGATTTACGGCGGCAGCTACGGTGGCTACGCCACGTTGGAAGGGCTCGTGAAAACGCCCGAACTTTACGCGGCCGGGGTCGATTACGTCGGTGTCTCCAACCTTTTTACCTTTCTGAAGACCATTCCCCCTTACTGGAAGCCGGCGCTCGACATGATGTACGAAATGGTCGGCAACCCTGAATCCGATAAAAGCTGGTTCGAGGCGCATTCTCCTGCGCTCAATGCGGATAAGATCAAGGCACCCCTCCTGGTAGCGCAGGGCGCCAAAGATCCGCGGGTGAACATTGCCGAGTCCAATCAAATTGTTGAAGCGTTGAAGAAACGCGGCGTGGACGTCGAATACCTGATTAAGGAAAACGAGGGCCACGGCTTTCACAACGAGGAAAACCGTTTTGATTTCTATTCGGCGATGGAATCATTTCTGGCCAAGCACCTGCACCCCGAGGCCGCGGCGGCAGAAGCCCACGGCCGGTAAACAATGGCCGCCAACCGGGCTGGAAAAGGCGTCCGGGTCCCGGGAACGAAGTAAATGCCACAAGCCGATTCGGCAACGCCACAAAAGCCTTTGGCCGCCGGCCCGCCAGCAGGCGCTTGGTGTTGATCTTGACTTCGTCAATGACGTTGCGCCGGGGATTCCTTGGCGGCCAGGTCCGCGTCCATCTGCGGGGTGATCAAATCCAACAGTTCCGGGTTGTGCGTGATAAACCGCCGCTCCAGGTTGTTGGATCGAAAGACCAGCGCGCAATTCGAGAGCAACGCCTGGCTCTGCGGTCGCACGACGATGCAGGAGATCCTCGGGGACGACGAGCCTTTCGCCCCGGCCTCGAACACCCCGGCCGGACCGCAGCCCGTCCACGTCGCCCGCCAGGCAGAGTCCTACGCGATCTGCGTAGACACGCGCGGCAAGCTGCGTTGGACGAGCGGCGGCCACATCAACGGAGCGTTTCTCCAGGCCGGCCTCGTGGATGAAGTAAGTCTCCTGCTCGTGCCCGGTATTGACGGACGCCACGACATCGCAGCCACCTTCGACGGAATGAATCCGCCGGATGGTCAGGCCGTGGCTTTGCGGCTCAAGTCGGTGGAACAGCGTGCCAAGGATAGCCTCTGGTTTCGCTACGAAGTCCTCCGTTCTTAGGCCGGTGTAAGCACCCGCGGTGGAGCGACTTCCGGGAACGGTGCGGGCCTCAATGTAGTACAAACCGTCGGGTCGTGGCGTCAATTGCCTCCGTGAGGCTGCGAAAACCTGCCTTCGCCTCTTGGATCCGCTCCATGACCGTGAGGACATCCCGCAAGAAGCGCCATAAGCGGTCCAGCTTCCAGGCGACCACGACATCGCCTGTGCGAAGATGGTCGAGTAAACGCTGCAGCTCCGGACGGATCCAAAGGTCCCCGGTCGCCTTCTCTCCGAAGGTTCGCTCGCACCGTGCCGTTTTCGTGGTTTTCAAGACCCTGGGGCGTTTACGAGGGCCTATGCGGGCTCATTTGGCGTGGAGACGCCATGAGAACGGTGAGGAACAAAAGGCAGGCGGGACGCCCATCCCACCTCCAGGGCCTTTGTCGTTGCCTTCACACCCCCTCGCCCCACGGCTCCGGCACCCACTCGAATCCCTCCTCCCGTTTGCGGACGTGACCGAGGGCGGGAAACGGCAGGTGATAGCCTAACAGGCGGGTGCGCTCCGTCGCGGCGGCATTCAACACCGCAAGTCGCGTTTCCCGCGCCAAGCCGGGGTCGGTGTCGGCAGCCATCGTCCAATCCGGGTGTTCAAACATCAACGCCTGGTTGTGCGCCAGGTCGACGGTGTGGAGCAGACGGTCAGGCCCGGATCCGACCTGCACCATCCGGTGACCGGGCGTATGCCCGGGGGCCGCCACGGTCGTTACGCCGTCGATCAGGCTGGCACCTTCCGGGATCGGTTCAAAACGCTTTCCTAACGTCGAAAACATTCGTTGCGCGCCCGTGACGAACGATGCTCGGGTCGCGTCATCCAGATTGGCTTTGGACAAGTCCGGGTGCGGTCCCATCCAAAACTCCAGCTCCGGTTGCGAAACCAAATGCTTCGCGTTTGCAAAAACCGGGGTGCCTTCCGCGGCCAGCAACCCACCGAAATGGTCGACGTGCGCATGGGACAGGAACACGGCCGTGACGTCGTCCGGAGCGTAGCCGGCCTCGGCCAAGGAGGCCCTGAGCCTTCCGGTGGTAGGTGCCAACAGCTTGCCGCAGCCGCTGTCGCACAACAACACCTCTTTGCCGTTGTCGACCAGGAGGGCATTGAAGGAAACCTTCAACCGATCGGACGGAAGAAAATTCCGTTCGAGCGTGGCCTTGACCTCCTCGGGCGACCCCTCCGGGGCCCAAAAAGGCTGTACGGGTTGAAAAGCATAGTGCCCGTCGTTGAGCACGGTCAGGCGCAGGTTGCCGACGGTGAACCGGTACCAGCCAGGGTTCCGGCCAGGCGTCGCGGCCGGACTTGGTGCGGAAGGGTCGTTCGCAGCCCCGGCCCGAGGGGCGCGACCGAGGCCGGCAGCCGCGGTTGCGAGGCTGAGCAGGCCAAGGGCCCGACGGCGGGAAAATGCGGGCGTGACGTTGGGGTTTTTCACAGCGGCAACCATACCTCAAGCACTGCCCGACGACGACTCTGGAGTGGTGTGCGCAAGTTCTGACGCACGTTCACTCGACGGCCCTACGATTTCAGAAGCCTCGTTTGATCATGTGTACCAGATTAGGGCCGGACTGATCATGCGCATGGGTATCCAGAAAGGGGGGACAGAGGACCAAGTACCCTCCAAGCGCGAGTTTCTGGGTAAGAACAACCATTCCAAAGACTGAACGAGACCAGCTCAGAAACCACTGAGCAGTCACGACAGAACTCAGGGCGCTACACCCATTTCCGCTTATGCCAGACCAACCTGCACCAGACACCGAGCTGCTCCGCGCAGCCTACGCCGCCTTCAACGCCCGAGACATCGACGCTGCCCTTGTTCTCATGACTTCCAATGTGGAGTGGCCCCGAGCGTTCAAAGGCGGTTTTGTCCGCGGACCGGAAGCGATCCGTTCCTACTGGACGGAGCAATGGAGCGAGGTTAGCCCGCAGGTGGAGCCAGTGGCCTTCCACCCGGAGGAAGCCGGACGCATTTTGGTCGACGTGCATCAGGTCGTGCGCGACTTGGGAGGAACGATCCTGGCCGATGAGCACGTCGGGCATCGGTTCACCATTAAGCATGGTTTGATTCAGCGGATGGAAGTCTGTCCACTTCCATCGTCCGGGCTCTGAACCCGGCTGCCTCCGCCCGCGGCCGCCGGGTACCCGGGCCTGCGAGAAGCATTCGCCACGATTGCAGGAGCAAGCTGCGGACCGCCCTGTTTCTTGGTCAAAACAGCCATTCCAGCCCGGCATACAGGGCACGGCGGGCGCCGTACTGTGGGGCGCCCACGCCAATGCCGGAGCCGTCGCGGAGGGCATAGCCCTGATCGAAAACGTTGGTCACGTCCAACCGCAGCCTGACCGTCTCGCCACGCCCAACCGGCAGCGAGTTACTCCCCCCGGCCCGGATTCCAGAACCGCCTTTGCCACCCTCCGCTGCCGTGCCGCCCCGTGTCCGACGATTGCCGAATTTGAAGTCGTGCGTCAATCCGAGGTTGAGGGGGTAGTAAGAGGGGTTCCGCTCCGTGTTGGCGAACCCCCGGCGCAATCCGCGGCCGTAAAGGAGATCCGCGTAGAGCGTCGTGTCCTTGAACGTGTAAGAGATGCCGAAGGAGCCGGTCAGGCGCTGGTCGTGATCGAGGAAGACGTGGTGGGTGCGGATGTAGGCAAACTCGTCCGGATCAAATTCGAACTCCCCCGAGACCACTTTGGTACCCACGCCGTAGGCGTAGGCCAGGTTGGCATAAGCGTTAAAACCACCTTTTTGGTAGTTGGCCGTGAACTCGCCGCCGAACTGCGTGCCGCGCGCGTAGTTGAACGGCGAAAAGATGAGGGCCGGCCCAAACTGCCCCTCATCGAGCAAGTCACGCGAGACCTTGTAGAACGCGTCGAGGCCGAGCGTCAGGCCGCCCCCCGCCTTCTGGGAAACGCCTGCGTCGAAGTAGTGGGCGCGCTCCGCTTTGACCGGAGAACTCTGGCGGATGGCTGGTTCGTTGGTGGTCCCGGCAAACTTCCCGAGGCTGCTGGTTGCGACAAGTTCGAGCGGCGGCGGCGTGAAGTAACGGGAGTAACCCGCATGCAACACCGTGTTGGCCGTCGCCTGCAGCACGACGTTAACGCGTGGGCTGAGCTGACCCTGGTGGGCGTACTCGTCAACAATGTCAAACCGGGCACCGACGTTCACCGTAAGCGGCGCCCACGGTTTCCATTCGTCCTGCAGGTAAACGCCGTAGACAAAACCGGTCTTTTTGCTGTTATCGAGGATGGTGCGTGGCGCATCGGATGATTGTGCGCCGCTCGCGTCGACGTCGAAAACCTGGTTGACGGTGTCCGCGCGCGCAGATTCGACGTCAAACAAGAGCCCGGTGCGCAGGGTGTGCTGATCGGTAAGCGTCCAGCTGAGGTCGAACTGCGTGCCGTAAGTGAAGAGGTTGCGGTTGATCCGGCTGGAAAGCCCGTTGAACAACAGGTCCCCGCGCCGGTCCGGCGTAAAGAGCACGCCGCTGTACCGGGCAAAGGCGGCCCACTGGAAGGCAACGTCGGCGAATGCTTTTTGGTAAGCCAGAATGGCGTAGTGGTTCTGCTCGTGCTGGCGCTCATCCAGGGTGCTGGAGTCGAACGCCGTCAGGCCTTGAAGGGTAAACGCCGGCTGCTGCCCCGGGTTGTTCGGAATGCGAAAATCGGAGTAGGTGCTGCTCAGGAGTAACGTGAGCCGGCTGGAGTCGTCGATCACGTACTGAAGGTCAGCGAAGCCTTTGTACTGGTCCGTTTCGTCGTGAATGGGGGTGTGCCCCGGTGTCGGGTTCTCGATGCCCAGGTTGCTGTGCAGGTAGCTCCCGGAAACGAAGTAGTTGAACGGTCCCTTGGAACCGCCAAACTCGAAGCTCGGTTGCAATCGGTCGTAGCTGCCGCCGTACATCGAGACGACGACGCCGGGCTCCAGTGCCCCCTGTTTGGTGTGGATGTCGATGATGCCCGATTGCCGGAACCCGAACTGCGCAGGCAGCGATCCCGTGATGAGCGAGACGTGGTCAATGAGCCGCGTGTCGAGTTCCTGGCCGAACCCGCTGATGCCTTCGGGCACCAGGACATCGTCGATGCGGTACTGCAGGTTGGCATGCTCGTCGCGTACGTGCAGCTGCCCGAACGAATCCTGGGCGACGCCGGGAGCGCGCAGCACGAGCTGGTTAAATGGCAGGTCGGCGCCTTGCGACTGGTTCTGAATTTCAGGACGACTAAGCGTGTACTGCGTGGCGCCGAGGTACGGGACGATCTCGTCCCGCGTTTGGTTTAGCTGCCCGACGACGGTTACGGTGTTCAGGTCGGTCGGGGCACTGGCGGCGACGGGTGAGACGGGGTCGGCGGCATGGGAGGGTGCGGGCGTGAAAAACAACAGGCTGACCAGAAAGGCGGCGGCGCGGCGGCAGGCCCCCGAAGCACGGGAGCCGGGAAGAAAACGTGATGGCATGGAAAAAAGCAGGCGAAGTGGATGAAAGGAGTGATGGGCCACGGCACCGTTCCTGCCCGGTTCAGCCGCACGACGACCGAATGGGTAACGACGTGCGGACCGGAGCAGAAAGGGGCAACGCGGCGAGACCGATCGACCGGGAGCAGGACGCCCGGGCAAGCTAAGGTTGCAGCTTTAAGCGAAAAAGTGGGAAACGGCCGAAGGCGGGCCGTGCTCCAACACCGAGCGCGCGCTCGGTCCCACAAAGGAAAGGGGAGAGAACTCCCGGTAATGAAAATCGGCGACGGGCTCGGCAACCGGGGCAGTCGGCGGCGCGGCGACGGCGGCCGGACCGACGGCGCCGCTCAGAAAGAGGGTGACGGCGCAATCATGGTCCTCGTGGTCCGCATCGGCGTGCACCCACTCGTGCAGTCGGGGCGACACGGCCAGGGTCGCCGCCCAAAACACCGCCAGGGCAAGGGCGCCGGCTAGCAGGACCCGGGGGGCGCGACGAAGGCAAGAGCCCTGGACCGTTTTCGACGCGCACCCCATGGGCGCACGGTTAACCAGGTTGCGCATCAAATGCAAGCGGTTTGCATCTAACAACCGCCCGCCCTGGGTTCGCGACCACAAAATCCGGGCGGCAAATCGCCTCGCCGTGCTCGGTCATCGCGCCATTTCATCCTGAAACCTCCGCCGGAACGTCCAGGAAAAGGCCGGGGCCACGGCGAGTTTAGAGTCTGGAAATGGGGCCATGCAAAGGTTGATGTCAACGCCTCGCCGTCCGGCACAATCCCGGCGGGCCGCCGGGCAGCAGTCGATGGCGGCCGAAATGGCGCCGCAGCCGGCCCGTCCGGAGCGGTGGGTTGAGGATCACGGCGAGTGCCTTTACCGTTACGCCCTGATTCGCGTGCGAAACCAGGAAACCGCCGAGGATCTTGTGCAGGAGACCCTCCTGCGGGCCCTGCAGCAGGTCGACAAATTCGGAAGTCGCTCGTCGGAGCGAAGCTGGCTTTGCGGCATCCTGAGGCACAAAGTCTGCGACCGCTTTCGAAAGCTCGGCCGCGAGATAAATTTCACCGACCTGGAATATTTTTGCGACGAATCCGCAGATAGATTGGACGGCGAGAACGACCGGTTTCACGAACGCGGCCCGCTGGAATGGAAGCCCGAGGGCGAACAAGCGATGAGGCGCCGCGAGTTCTGGCAGGCGCTGCAGGCTGGTCTCGACCGGCTTCCCCCCCGGGTGG
This sequence comes from Chthoniobacterales bacterium, assembly GCA_036401335.1. Classification (GTDB taxonomy): domain Bacteria; phylum Verrucomicrobiota; class Verrucomicrobiia; order Chthoniobacterales; family JAFAMB01; genus DASWVC01. The sequence goes on along the minus strand of DASWVC010000038.1, from coordinate 898 downwards.
CGCAAGCCTTCATGATGCGGGAGATGGACGGCGTGCCGAGCAAAGAGGTGTGCGAGGCGTTGAAGCTCAGCAAGGCCAATCTTTGGGTTATGCTGCATCGCGCCCGCAGGGCCCTCCGGCAGGATCTTGAGGTTAACTTTTTTAGGGGCAAGGGAACCACGCAGCTGTGAGAGCGCCGCGATCCCGACCCGGATCGACCGTTTTACCCTCGTCTGGACAGCCGGCGCCTCACTGCATCCTTTACTCGCTTACCTTGAAGTTCCAAAGGTGACCATCTCGAGGCTGATGCGACCATCAGCCATTCGTTTGTTGGAATAAATTGCTCGGCGCCGGCTCGTCTTCAGGGAGCGCAACACGGGTGTTATAACCCGTGGATCTGCCCGTTGGGCGGCCGAGATCAACCGCCTTGGGAATGTTAGTGCATGGGTTCAACCGGTTGTTCGAACGGTGAATGCAGCGGGCAGATGAACGCCTCTGGACGATCCACCAAACCGTTATGAACCACAGGACGCTGCGCAGCTCGCCGCAAAATTCATTCAGCCCACACCATTCTCGAGACGACGCTCTGCCTGGGTGCGTCACGGTTTCGAGCCGGCAGCACTGGAAGGGGGCAACCGTGGAAGTCTGCCGGCATGAGCCCCCTGCGGAAGTGCCGCTGTGCTATGCGCGGCCGAGCATCTCGCTCTCGTTGAAGGGCCGTTCGGCGCTTTGCGTAAAGCGCGGTGCCCGTTGGGAAGAAATCGTTTTTTCGGCTGGCGACATGGAAATAACCCCATCCCACATGGAACACCGGGCCCGGACGCACGCGCACGCGCACATCGCCGTGCATTTTAGCCCCGAGGAACTGGCACGACATTTCGGCCTGTACGACCCCGCGCAGAACCTGACGTTTACGCCC
>DASWVC010000037.1:0-14071 GCA_036401335.1 Chthoniobacterales bacterium | reverse complement strand
CTGGTCGTAGGCCGTGGGCGAGGCCAGCCGGACCGAGTACGAGCCGCTGGGTCCCTGGGCGTAGTGGCCCGTCACCTGCAGCGTGCCGGGCGAGGTCGCCGACCCCGGTTGGACCAGGCCGTTGTTGGTCAGGTTGCCCGCGACCGTGCCCGTGCCGCCTGTGGTGGCACCGCTGTCGACGGTCACCTGCGGGCTGATCAGGGTGGCATTCACCACCAAGCCTCCATACGCCACGGTCGTTCCGGCGGGCGCAGTTACGTCCCGGTCAAGCGTCCAAGTGCCCAGTCCTTGCTTCAAGAGCGAGCCCTGGTTGGCTTCCGTGCCCGTTACCGCCGCCGACCAGAGTTGGTCACCCACACCACTCAGGGTCAGGGTCGAACCGGAGTTACTCCCCAGGTCCAGGTTGCCGGTGATCGCGCTGCCGCTGTACAACAGCACCGTGTTGGGCCCCGAGCCCAGCAGCACGTCGCCGTTGATAGCCCCGACGTTCACAACCGTTTGCGGGCATCCGCAGTTGCCACTGGCATCCAGGACGTTGTTGTTCAACGTGCCGGCGTTGATAAACGTGCCGCCGCCCACGCCGAAGTACACCGGATTGGCCAGGGCCACTCCGGCGTACGGAATCAGCAGCGTGCCGCTGTGGAGGGTCACCAGATCAGCGCCAAGGGCGGTGTTGGCTTCGGCGATAAGGGTAGTAGAGGGTTGGACGGCGGTGCCACCCGTGTAGGTGTTGGCGCCCGCTAACACCACGGTGCCCGTGTTGGTGGCGTCGCCGATCTGCAGCCCGTCCACGCCGAAGATGACTCCAGTGTACGTGGCCGTCGTATCGGCTGCTGCCGCCAGGGTGTTCGTGGGCCCTTGTCCTGACGCAGTAATGATGCCCGGACCCGGGGCCGGCGGGTCGAGGCTGATGGACCGCCCGCTGGTGAAGTCGGCTGTGGTCAGCAACTCACCCCCAAACTTGAGGGTAAGCAAGCCGGCTGCGTTGCCCAGGTTAGCGTCACTCGCAACGCTGAGCACACCGCTCGAAACCGTCGTACCCCCGGAGTACGTGTTTTCTCCCGTCAGAATGGTCCGGCCGGACCCGCTCTGGAGAAATGCACCCGTGCCGCTAATCACACCCGAAAGTGTGTTGGCGCCGGATGCGATCGTGTTCACCAGGCCATTATCGAGAATGCTGTTCGCGAAGATGCCACCGTCAGCCAGGTCGATCACCAGACTGCCCTGATCAATCACCGGGCTGGCCGCTGAAATGGATCCCGTAGAACCGTTGCCGATCTGCACGGTGCCACCCCCCACCGTGGTGGACCCCGTGTAGGTGTTTTCTCCGGTCAGGATGACCGTGCCGTTCGCGTTGTTCTCGGAGAAAGCACCCGTGCCGCTGATGACTCCCGAGATGGTGGTGATGCCAGGTCCGAAGTTCGTCATGAGACCCTCGTCATCGACCGTATTGCCGAAGGTCTCACCGGCCGGAAGATTCAAGGCCAGAACCGCTCCGTTGCTGATCGCGACGGGGCCGGCCGCCGAGATGGTGCCGACGGAGCCATCCCCGATCTGCAGGGTGCCCTGCAGCACCGTGGTGGCTCCTGTGTAGCTGTTCGCTCCGGTCAGAAAGGTATAGCCGGGCCCATTCTGGGTGAAAGCGCCGGAACCGCTGATGACCCCTGAAACCGCGTTGGCGCCGGATGCGATGGTCGTGACAAGGCCGCTGTTGCTGACATCATTCCCGAAGAGCCCTCCAGTCGAGAGGTCCAATGCCAGGGTCGCGCCCGCATCGACGGTGACCGGACCTGAGGAGGCGATGGCGGTGCCCGTGGTGGTCCCATCGCCAACTTGCAAGGTGCCGGCGCTGACCTCCGTGGGGCCCGTGTACGTTTCGGCCCCCGTCAGAATAAGCTGGCCGGTCCCTGCTTTGGTCAGCCCGATCGTTCCACCCACGGAGCCGTTGATTACGAGGCCGCTCGCGTTGTTGACGGTTAACGTCTGGGAGGTCCCGCTCAGGTTAAGGGCGCTGTTGATCGTCGTCAGGCCAGCCCCATTGTTGACCGTGATTCCCCCCGTAAGGCCCGCCCCGTTAATGGCCAGGGTATGGGGACCGGAGATCGTAACCGCTGTCGGATCATTAACCGTCAGGCTGGCAATCGTTGCGTCATAATCCAAAGTCGTGTTTTCACCCTGTGCCCCAGTCGCTGAAAAGACCACGTCCCCTCCGTTGACAAGGGTGGAAGAGACTGCCCCGGTGGCGTCCGGAGACCAATTCGCCCCCGACCACAGGTTGCTGGAGCTGCCGGTCCAAAAGGTTCCCCCGCCCAGGCCATTGATGAAGTTAGTGTCCATCGTGACGGCGCCATTCATCGCCAGGGCCTTCCCGACCTCGAGCGCAGTCCCGGTGTTAAGGACAATGCTGGTGAAGGCCAGGATGTTGCCGTTGAAGGAGGTATTGCTGCCGAGCGTGGCCGAACTGCCGACCTGCCAGAAGATATTGGGATCCGAACCCGTTTTCTGGACGAGCGTGACCGCCGAGTTGGTCGCCGTGGTCAGGGTGGTGCCAATCTGGATGACAAAGGTGGCATTCGGGTCCCCCTGGGTGTCCAGGCTCAGCGTACCGTTCAGTTGGGCGGAGGTGGCGAACCGGTACACTCCCGGTGTGAGCGTCAGGCCACCCAGGTTCTGCCCCGACAGTACGGTATCCGGCGCTTCGCCCGCCAGCGTGGCGTAAGCCGTCGCGAGATCGGCCTGGGCCTGGGCGGCGGCGGCATCACCGGCGTGGATGGCTCCATCGGCCACCACTCCGGGCGGGAACCCGGTAACGGAGGTCCCCGGACTTACCCCGATGCCTCCGACAATGGAGGTCACACCCGTGTTGGTGACCGTTGATCCGCCCAAAACGGCCAAGTCCTGGGCCGCGCCCAGCGATACAGCCTGTGCCGCCGCGTGGAGGCATAAGGCGGCGGCCAATCCCGAGACAAACAACGCCGTTTTGCCGGCGGCATTGAATTTAAGAATGAAGGACCATTGATCGCCTTTTACCCCTGAAACAACGGACCTGACCAAGCAAGATGGCAGTGGAGTCATTGTGGTTATTCCACCAAATACAAAAAATACTGATCGAAGAGTCAAGCTGAAGCGAAAATCTTTCTGGAACAAGCTGGTCGACGCCTGTTCCCGGGCTTGCACCGACGCTGAGGTGCGCCGGGAAAGACCGTTGCGCTTGCTGGACTGCCACCCCTTGGGGCCGGACCGCCTGGGCACCAGCCGCCTCAGGCCGGAGAAAGTGGAACTTGCCGTCCCGGGGCCGGCGGGGGGCGCCGCCTAGGAAAAACAGCAAACAGGCCGCTGATCGAACGCCGGAGCTTGTCCCGCCAAGCCGGGCGTTCCGCGCGGCCCCGAACGACCAGCACCGGCCGGTCTGCATGGTAAACAATCTCACGGGTGACGTCGTCAAGAAGGTACCGCCTCCACGAAGGAGGCGTCGGCCGGGCGCCGAGCACCAGGAGGTCGTGGCCGCCTTGCTTCAACTCCTTCAGAATCTCTTCCACAACCAACCCGTGCCGGACCTGCACCGCCGTCCTGACGCCGAATCCTTCAATCCGGCGTTTCTCGGCCTGTAAATCCCGCGCCAGGGCCGAATTTGACCGCAACAACGCCTCTGCGTCCGGTTCCCGACGGGTCAGGCCGGCGTGGATGCCTCCGAGGCTGGGGAGTACGGTCAGAAGTGTCACCGTTGCAGAACCACCTTGGGCGATTTGCCCGGTGAAACGCAGCGCTGGTTCGATGCGCGGACCTCCGCGGGTTCCCACCAGAATCCGTCGGAGCCCGCGCTCCTCGCCGACCGCCACCAACACCGGACCCGGGACCGCTTCAATGATCGCGTACGCTTTCGCGGGAGGTATTGAAACATCCCCCTGCCCCCTGCGCTGCGCCCCGATGACAACCAGGTCGTAAGGTGATTCTTGCGCCTTTCTGGCAATTTCGGCGACTGGCTCCCCGGCTTTGGTTACCAACTCGGCGCGAATGCCTTGCCGTTGAAATTCTTTCAGCGCCCGGCGCAGGGCCGCGTGCACGGCAGGTTCTTCGCTCTCATTCTCGGTAATGCCCAGGAGCGTCACCTCCGCGTGATGGGCTGCGGCCAGCCTTCCTGCCAAGGCCAGTGCCCGGGTGGCCTGCTCCGAACCGTCGCTGCATCCCAATATTCTCATCCCTTAAGTCAATGCGGATGACCGTGAATCAGCCCATAAACCACGAGCACGGCACCGATAAGCGGGAGCGGCGCAAACGCCAGCCGGATGCGGGGCCCGGTAAAATAGGGAGTCAGATTGGCGCCGAGGCGTGCCCCGACGGCTGCTCCGGTTTGCATGACCAGCGCGATCAGCACGTCCACGTTCCCATTCAGGGCGTGCCGAACCGTGCCGTAACCGGCGGAAATGATGATTTCAAACAGGTCGGTGCCGATGGCGACGTGGGTGGGTATGCCCAGAAGGTACACCATCGAAGGCATACGGATGTAGCCGGCACCGCCCCCTAGAAATCCGCTGAAGAGGCCGCCGACAAACGCCACCCCGAGGATCGCCCAAAGCGAAACGGCTGCGATGCCCGAGTGAGGCAGACTCACGACGGGCGCCCACTTGATGCGCTGAACCGCTTTGGCGATCTGCTCGACGGGAGAAGGGTCCAGGGTGGCGGAGCCGGCACCGGGCCCGATGCGCCGGATGGCCGCGAGCGCCGTCCAACTCTCCCACCCGACAAAGCACGACATCGCTGTCAGGACAATGATTGTGACCACGCCGACGACCCGGTCCACCTGTGCTCCCCGCTTGAGGGCCTCAATCGCCTGTACCCCGCACTCTGAACCCGAGAGAGTGCCCGCCACCATGATAAAGGCGAGGCGCAGGTCAATGTTGCCCAGCGCACGGTGCCGGCGGGCGGCCACGATGGATTTGCCCACGATGTGGGCCAGGTCCGTGCCGACCACGTAATGAAAAGGCACGCCCAGGGCGAAAAGCGCCGGACCGGCTAGGAAGCTGCCTCCGACCCCAAAAAAGCCACCGAAGACCCCGATGACAAACCCCAGCCCGATGAGTACCAGCGGGTTAAGATGAACCTGGGAGACGGGGAAAAACATAATCCGATCATGACGTTTTTTGGCCAAGCCATCGGAGAATCGCGCCGGTAAGGATTTCCAATCCGAACGCTTGCCCAATGACCAGGAGGATTGCCACACCGGCATAAATCGCCCGGTCGTGTTCAAACACCGTCTTCAACCAGCCACCCAGAAAGTGGAGAACACAAAGAAAGTAAACGAGCAAAAAAATCGCGTACACCGCGAGCTCAAGAAGGAAAGGGCGCCACACGTGCTTTTTCGACGACCTCATATCGCAAGGGAGTAGACAGGCATTAGCATTTACTCATCAGGAAAAATGCGTGTGGGGCGCGTTCCAACTGGATCAACCGGCCGGAGGATACCATGCTAGAGCTCGCACCGCTGCCCAGCCCCGTTATGATACGCACTCCTGCGCGGAAAAGCCATTTGTTCAAGCCTGCCGCCGCGGCTCTGCTCGTCCTTTTGGGCGTGGCGTTAGGGTGCTTTCTGCTGAGGCCCCGGGGCCAGGGAACCCAGCCGGTGACACCGTCACCTTCGGGCGCGGTTTTCCCCACGGCGAGGGCTCCGGGTGCACCGGGTCTGGGACGGGACGCGGAAGCCGAGGCTGCCGGGGTCCGCTTTGCCGAGACATTGTTCTGGCGCGGTATGCTTTTCACGGAGCTCAAAACTCAAACCTGGGCCGACTCCTACCCGGCTGTCTACCGGAACGTGCAAGCGGACCCCGGGTACGCTGCGCGGTTTGTTGAAGCCGCCCGCCGCCGCGAGAGCGCCCTGGTAAAAGCAGCGCTCGGCGATCCACCGCTGATTGTCGATGCAACCCACCGTGCCGTGCTCTCCGCTCAAGTTTCCGGGCCGGTCGGCCGCGCCATTCAGCAAGGGCTCAGGGAACCTGCCTCCTACCGGCACGATGCCGCCGACCAGAGCCCGCCCCGACCTTGTTACCACGGGGACCGATGGTGCTGGAAAGTCGATCGATTCTGGTACCGTTCGAGGAACACGTTCGGGCTCGACGTCAAAGATTGCGTGGCGGCGGTGGTGGCGAAAGATGATCCTTACCACGAGTACAAAGTTGTAACCCTGGAAGCAGCGGCGCTCTGAAAGCGGATGGCAAATGCGAAAACGCATTTCCGAAATGCCTGGGCCTCACGGCGGTCGGCGAGACGATCGCCCGACCGGATGCAACCGGCCTCGGGCATTCGACCGAACGGTGGCTGGCAACTTGCGGAAGGGCCTGGTTTGACTTGCCAGCCGAAACACCTCACAGGTAACATCAAAGGCACTCATGGCGACCTACATCTATGAAACCGTTCCGGTCAGCCCCGGAGAACCTGTTCGACGGTTTGAAGTCAAGCAAAGCATGAAAGACGCACCACTCACGCGCGAGCCGGAAACCGGCAAGCCGGTCCGCCGGGTGATTGCCGGTGGGTTGGCGATCATGACCGGCAAACGTGCGCCGGCCACGGGACCGCGGGTGCGAACTTCCTGTGGCCGCGGAGGCTGCGGCTGTTGCTAACCTGGATGTACGCCGAAGATCAACCTGGGCTGTTCCAGGACGCGAACCGGACGGAGCAACTGGGCTCGGATGGTTCTAATGGACACGATTCGCCCGTCAAGAACTACGTTCTCGACACGAACGTACTGCTCCACGATCCGCATTCGGTCTACCGGTTTGCCGACAACCACGTCTGGATTCCCATCGACGTCTTAAGTGAGCTGGACAAGTTCAAGAATGAACAAACCGAACGCGGGGCCAACGCGCGGGCCGTCCACCGGTTTTTGACCCGGTGTTTCAACCAGGACAGCCGACTGGTAACCCGTGGGGCGAAGACGCCGGGCGGCGGCACCATTCGCATCGCGGTAAACGAGTACCTTTCCTCTCTGCGCACCAACAAAGGTTTTCGGCGATTCCAACAAACCTTCCGGGACCTGGAAAAACCCGACCACCGCATCCTGGGCCTTTGCCTCTACGTTAAGGGCCGTTCACCCGAACGCACCGTTTTGGTGACCAAGGATTTGAACATGCAGCTGAAAGCCCTGGCGATCGGTCTGGAAGCTCAAGACTATGAGAACGACAAGGTGGAGGTGACGGACGTCGAGGGTTATGGCCAGACAACCATCGTCATTGACCCCCATCAGCTGCAGCGTTTTGCCAGTTCCGGCGAGTTAACGCTCAAGGATGGTCCCGCACTTGACGTGAATGAGTACGTGTTCCTCGCTTCCGAAGGTGCGAAAGTGCTCCCGGCGCGGCACCTGGGCGGCGGTACCTGCCGCCGCTTGGCGCTGCCGGCGGCGCTGGTTAACCCCCGCGGGGTACACCTGAAGCCGATAAACCTGGGCCAGCAATGTTTGCTCGACGCACTGCTGGATCCCAACATTTCGCTTGTGACCTGCTACGGCCAGGCCGGCACCGGAAAAACATTGCTCGCGGTGGCGGCAGGCCTTCACTTGTACTGGTCCCGGGCGTTCAGCGGGCTGACGGTCAGCCGGCCGGTTGTGGCGATGGGCGACACCCTGGGATTTCTGCCAGGCAATCTCGACGAGAAGATGCGGCCATGGCTGCAGTCCATTTACGACGCTTTTGAACTGCTCCTGCCCGTGCAGAACTTGCCCGAACAGGCAAAAAAGGTGCGCCGAAGCAAGGCACCCGGACCACTTTCGCCGGGCCCGGGGACAGGCCCGGGTCTGAAGCCGTATGAACAACTTATTGAACAAGGCTGCGTCGAGATCGAGGCCTTGTGTTACATCCGGGGGCGTTCCATTCCGAACCGCTATTTTGTTTTGGATGAGGCGCAGCAATTGACTCCGTTGGAGGCAAAAACGGTGGTGACCCGGATGTCGAAAGGTTCCAAACTGGTGATGGTTGGCGACCCCGCTCAGATCGACAACCCCTATGTGGACAGCCGCTCGAACGGTTTGGTTTACACCCGCGGCCGCCTTAAGGGACAGTCCATCACAGCCCACGTCTGCCTGACCAAAGGCGAACGCAGCGCCCTGGCGGAAGTCGGCGCAAACCTGATGTGAGGCGCTTTTTAGGTACGCATTCCGCCTTTTCCGCGGTTTACGCTTGCACATCCGCCAGGGGAGCCAAGAGTTGACGGTGAGCATCTGACCCCACCATGAGCACTTCCCCCCTTTTTTCTCTCGACGACCGTCTCGCAGTAGTCACCGGCGGCGCCCGCGGCATTGGTTTTGAATCCGCGCTGACCCTTAAGGAACACGGTGCCAGGCTGGTCATCTTGGACATCAATGCGGAACTGGGCGCACAGGCCGCAGAAAAACTCGAGGCTCATTTTATTCGCGTTGACCTCACCAAGCCTGAGCAGGTGCGGCAGGCCGCCGGGGAGATCGTCGAACGCCACGGCCGGATTGACGTCGCTCTTAACAATGCCGGCATCGCCGTCAACGTTGCGTCGGAAGATTGCTCCGACGAGGATTGGATGCGCGTCATCAACGTCAACCTTAATGCCGTGTTCTATTGTTGCCGTGAATTCGGCAAGGTAATGCTCGGCCAGGGCAAGGGCAGCATGATCAACATCGCTTCCATGTCCGGCCTCGTGTCGAACACTCCCCAACCACAGGCGGCTTACAACACGTCAAAAGCCGGCGTGATCATGTTGACCAAATCGTTGGCGGGCGAATGGGCAAAGCGAGGCGTCCGCGTTAACAGCATTTCTCCCGGGTACATCGGAACCGAAATGACAAAGCTGGGAACTTCGCAAACCGAATGGCACAAGCGGTGGCTCGATTTTACCCCGATGGGGCGCCTCGGCGAACCGCGTGAAGTTGCCAACACGGTGGTATTTCTGGCGTCCGACGCGAGCACCTTTTTCACCGGCAGCAACCTCGTCGTAGACGGCGGTTACACCTCCTGGTAACCGGGTCTGGCCGCCCCCGGCCGGCAAAACCCACCAGGGGGCGGGGCCTCACCTTTTGCGGGTGCTTCACTGACCTGCGCGCTGACCAACCTAACCGAACCGGAACTCCCGACATGAGCGCAAGACACCTGACAATCTACCTGAAAGATCACCTGGCCGGCTCTGTGGCGGCGCTCGAACTGCTCGATCACCTCAGCTCGACTTACACTGGAACGCCCCTGGCCTCCTTCTGCGCAGGGTTGCGCCTGGAGGTCGAACAGGACCAGACCACCTTGAAAGGTTTGCTGCAAAACATGGGGGCCGCCGAGAACCCGCTGCGCAACAGCATGGGATGGGTTGGCGAGAAACTCGCCCGGGTCAAAGTGCGGTTGGAAGATCCGGCAGGCGGTCCCCTGGCTCGCCTCGAACAACTTGACACCCTTGCGCTAGGAATTGAAGGAAAAAAGGCGCTCTGGCGCGCGTTGGCCGCCGCAGCCGTGCCGGTTCCCACCGTGGACCTGGCCCGTTTGGAAGCGCGTGCCGGCGACCAGCGCGAACGGGTCGAAATCCACCGCCTGCAAGCCGCCCGGGAAGCCCTCGGTCCCGAGAAGTAAAGGTGAATCCTGTCCTCATAAAACGGCAAAGTTAACGCGATTTCATTTTGCCTTATGCCGTTCCGTAAGCATGGGTGGATATGAGCATGAAAAGTCCTATTCGATTTCTGGTGTTGGCCGCGTTAGCAACGTACTTCTCCATCCCCCTTGCGAACAAGGTTAAGGCCGAAGATCCGGTTGACCTCACTGACGTCGGCCCTGCTGCAGCTGCATGGCTGCTTGCCCTGATCGGCGGGTTCACCGGCGGGAAAGCTCGACCCGCAGCGAACGCGTAACCGGTGCCCCGGCGGGCATGGAGGGGTTGTTGAACTGATTTTCAGATCGGCGCGCAAAGGCGGCGAGTCCCTTCGCCACCGGCCCGGGTCGCTCCTGCTCCGGTAGGGGAGCTTGTCCTCAAGCGCCCCGGGAAGAAGGTATCGGCCTGTTGGCGCAAGCGGGTAACAGAACGCATCGGGTCGTGTCTGCCCCGGCAGGGTCACGAGTCCCTTCGTGACCTCCTCAAGCGCCCGTCCGGTCGAGTCACGCGTCCGTTCCGACCGGACACGCCGCACCGGCGGTGAAGGGACTCGCTGCCCTACGGGCCGCCCCGAGCAATGTGGCCACCGAATTCGAAAATGGGTTATTCACCGCACGCGTGACCAACCCATGCGGCCCCGGCTTCAACGCTTCCGTCGACGCAAACCGTCAAAGTAGACGATCACAATGATCAGGCCGCCCGTGATGACGCGCTGCCAGAACGAGTTTACGTTCAACAGGTTTGCCCCGTTGTTGATGGTCGTGAGGATAAACGACCCGAGCAGCGGTCCATGGATCGAGCCGATCGCGCCGAACAGGCTCGTGCCGCCGATGACGGACGAGGCGATGGCCTGCAACTCCCATCCCTCAGCCTGGGTGGCGTTGCCGATCCCGATGCGGGCAGCGAGCAGGATGCCGACGAAGGCTGCGCAAAGCGACGAAAGCGTGTAAGCGATGTAAATCATCCTTGTCGTGTTCACGCCCGAAAGGCGTGCCGCTTCCATGTTGGAACCGATGGCAAAGAGGTACCGCCCAAACCGGCTTTGGTGCAGAAAAACGTAGCCGGGAATGGCCACTACCAAGACCATCCAAAATAGATTGGGTAAGCCAAGAAAATCTCCACGGGAAAACCCGGTGAAATCGTCGTTCGCTATGGAAATGGTAGCGCCGTTGGTAATGAGCAGTCCGATGCCGCGCAAGGCGGTCAGCGTCGCCAGCGTCATGATGAACGGCGGCAAACCGAGCTTGCTGATGCCGAACGCGTGGAAAACACCAATAGCAAGTCCGAACGCAAGGGTGATGAGAATGGCTCCCCAGATCGGAAAACCGTGGGTTAACGACCACGCGATGATCACGCTCGTAAACCCGACCACGGCTCCGACTGACAAATCGATGCCCGCCGTAATGATGACAAAGGTTTCGCCAATCGCGAGGATGGCCGTCATCGCCCCTTGCCGAAGCAGGTTGGTGATGTTGTTAAGCGTCCAGAAATTTTTCGTGCTGAACGCCAGCGCCACCCACATGAGCGCGAGAAGGCCCAGGAGCGTCAAGCTAAGCAGCATGCCGATGCGCGCACGGTTGCGGGTAGCCGCTAATTGGACAGACGGAGTTGCTTCAACGGTCATCTAACATTGCCTCCACAACACTGGTTCATGGTTAAACGCCAACAGCCTCAGACGCCGATCGCCTCCGTGAGAATGGTTTCCGGCACGGCTTTCTCGCCGACGTGGCTTGCCACCAGTTGCCCGCGCCGAAAGACGTGCAGCGTGTCGGAAAGGTCGTACACCTCCGGCAGGTAGGAAGAGATCAGGATGATCCCGGCCCCGCCTTTCAGCAGCTTGGCAAAGAGTTTATAGATTTCAACCTTGGTGCCGACGTCAACGCCTACGGTCGGCTCATCGAAAATGAAAAGCTTAGCACCGTGGTTCAACCACTTGCCAATCACGATTTTTTGTTGGTTCCCCCCGGAAAGGCTTGACGCAAGGGCGTCCCGCGAAGCGGCCTTGATCTGCACGTCGCGGATCTGCCGGTCTGCGGCTGCCTTCTCCGCAAACGGGTTGATGACGATCCCTTTTGTCAGGCGCTTGTAGACCGGAAGGTTAAGGTTAAGCCCCACCCCAAGGTTCAAGCAGAGGCCTTGGTCACGCCGGCTCTCCGGCACGAGCGCGATGCCGCGCGAAATCGCGTCCCGTTCGCGGCGCATTGCAACCGGCTGGCCTTTCCAGAAAATCTGCCCGTCGGTTTTGGGAAAGCGCCCGAACACGCTTTGCACAAATTCGCTGCGCCCCGCGCCGATCAGCCCGTAAAGACCGATCACTTCGCCTTCCCGTACCCGCACGGAAATGTCCGTGAAACCTTTACCGCTGAGGTGCTCGGTCCGGAGGATCTCGGCTCCGAAGGGCACTTCCTCCTTGTAATGGATCTGGTCGATCGAACGGTTGATCATGCCGGCGATCAACGCCTGCTCGTTTGTCTCGGCGACGCGTTGAGTCGACACCAGATTGCCGTCCCGCAGGATCGAGACGCGATCCGCCAACTGGAACACTTCCTCCAGCCGATGCGAGATGTAAACGATCGTGACACCTTTGTCTTTGAGACGACGGATGAGCGCAAAGAGTTGAGCAGCTTCCTGGCGGGTGAGGTAAGCCGTCGGTTCATCAAAGATAAGAAAACGCGTGCCGCGCGTGGACGCGCGGGCGGTTGCAACCAATTGTTGCTGACCGATCGTCAAGGCCGACAGCAGCGCTCCCGCCGGCAGATGAAAGCCGATGTCATCCAGGATTTTTTGGCCTTCCCGGACCATCGCCCCATGCTGCAGCAAGCCCAGACGAACCCTTTCATCACCCAAAAAGAGGTTGGCCGCGACGGTGAGCTCCGGGCATAACACAACCTCCTGATGCACCGCGTTGATGCCGAGGTTGATGGCCTCGTGGGGGGTGCCGAGCGCGACTGGTTTGCCTTCCCAGAACACCTCCCCGCTCGAACGTACATGAACGCCGGTGAGCAGCTTAATCAGGGTAGATTTCCCTGCGCCGTTCTCGCCGACAATGGCATGAATTTCCCCGGCTTCAAAAACAAGATCGACGTGCTTAAGGGCATGGGTCGCACCGAACCGCTTGTCGAGCTGCTTAAGGGCAAGCAAAGGTGCGGCCGTACGCGCTCCACCTCCGCTGCCAATACCGCCGGGTGTGGCACCCTGTTGCATCTGACTCATTGAATGAAGACGGTTCAATGGGCGGCACTCCGCAGGAGCACCGCGCCGAAAGAACGAACTTTCTACTTCATTTTCGGATTTAAGAGTTCCTGCGACCGAGGACTGGTCATGTTCTCTTTGGTAATCAGATTCGCTCCCGTGTCGACGTTCGCCTCAACCTTCTCGCCCTTGGAGGCAGCCAGAGCGGTTTTGACGCCGTCGTAACCCATCCGGAAAGGGTCTTGCACCACCAGCGCGGCAATGGTGCCGTCGCTCAGGAACTTGACCAGTTTTGTATCTGAGTCGAACCCGATCAGCTTGATCTTATCGGCCATCTTGTTCTCAGCGATCGCCTGGCCCGCACCCTGGGCCATGATCAGGTTGGAAGCAAAAACACCGCGCAAGTTGGAACTGGCGGTGATGAGGTCCGTCATGATGTTCAAGGCGGTTGTCGCCTGACCGTCGGCTACCTTGTCGGCAACAAGCTTCAGGCCTGGGTATTTAGCCGCGATCTGTTCCTTGAAACCCTTGGCGCGCTGGTCCAGTGACCCCACGCCCGGGATCGAGGTGATCAACGCGACGTCGCCCTCCGCTTTGCCGTACTTCGCCGTGATGGCCGCCGCCAGACCATCAGCCGCGACGCGGCCTCCCTGAACATTGTCGGTGGTGAGAAAGGACGTAAAAGCCTTGGAGTCGGCGGCCGAATCGATGCCGATAATCTTGACTTTCTTGGCAGCTTCCGTGATTGGCGGACCAAGCGCTGCGAACTGGGTTGGCGAGATCACGATCGCCGCTGGTTTCTCAGAAACGGCGTTTTCCAGGATGGAAATCTGCCCGTTGATGTCAGACTCAGATTGCGCGCCAAGTTCCGGCACATTAACACCGAGGTCCTTGCCGGCCTTGCGGCCGCCGGCGAGCACAATCTGCCAATAGGCCGAAGTGGTGTCCTTGACGATGAGGGGAATGCTGACGTTTTCGGCCAAGGCCGGAGCGGCGCCGGCCATTCCGGCCAGGGCGGTAGTTGCCAACAATTTTATAAGAACGCGTCGGGTGGGAAACAAACGGGGGGGTTTCATGGGTGAATCGTGCTAACAGGTGGCCGCAACCTTGGACTGCATCCGGGTAGGGGGGCGGCGCTTTCCATACCAAGTAATGGCTAACCGGTATGACCTCCTTACCAGCGAGGTCAAGCCTGAACTCGCTAGTTATACTTCGTGAGTTGACAAGTCAAGGGTGAATCCGTCGGCCTCCAGGAAAGCCCCGGCGTGCCGCTCGCCGCCCCGAAGCAAGCGCT
>DASWVC010000036.1:0-24168 GCA_036401335.1 Chthoniobacterales bacterium | reverse complement strand
TGGGCGATGTTGTCTTCGTTCCGCCCAAGTCCGGAACTGTTTTCCACTGCTTTGATGCCCAAATCACTCACGGCGGAACATTACCAGACGGTGTTTAAAGACCCGCGGTTTGTGGCGAGCCTGATCAACTCGGTCATCATTGCCGGTTGTACCGTCTTGATCTCGCTGGCGCTCGGCAGCCTTTGCGCCTACGCGTTGGGGCGCCTGCCGTTCCGCTTCAAGGGCTCGGTGCTGTACCTGGTGCTCACCATGACGATGTTCCCGCAGATCTCGGTGCTGTCGGGGCTTTTCGTCATGTTGAAAACCCTTGACCTGTTCAACACCCGGCAAGGCCTGATCCTGACCTACCTGATTTTTACGATGCCGTTTACGATCTGGGTGATGACCCAGTATTTTCGCAGCTTGCCCCGTGAACTGGAAGAAGCGGCCTACGTGGACGGTGCCTCCCCGTTAAAGGTATTTTGGACCATCCTTCTGCCGCTGACCATGCCGGGCCTGGTCTCGACGGGCCTGCTCGCGTTCATCGCCGCATGGAATGAGTTCCTGTTTGCCCTGACCTTCACGGTCACTGACACCATGAAAACGGTCCCGGTGGCCATCTCCCAGTTCAGCGGTTCCAGTTCGTTTGAGCAGCCCTGGGGATCGATCATGGCAGGTTCGATGGTGGTGACCATTCCGTTGGTTATTCTGGTGCTCATCTTCCAGTACCGGATCGTGGAAGGGTTAACCGCAGGTGCCGTGAAAGGGTAACGGGACCGGCCGGAAATCGGGGCCTGCAAGTCCGTCCGGCGACGGATTGCGGGGTGCCGCGCTCGAGGGCCACCCAACCAGAGGGGGCTTGACAAACGACCCGGAGGCAATGGCCCAAAGTTATCGCGAAATCGAACGGAAGTTCACGGTCCGGGTTCCTCCGGAGACCGCCGATCCTGGGGTGCGGATCGAACAGGGATACCTGGTTGCGGCATGGGATTCACCCCGTGCCGTGGAAATTCGGGTTCGCCGCATGGACGGACGCCGCGCGGTCTTAACGGTTAAGAAGGCGCTGGCTGACGCGGAGCGGGTTGAGGTCGAGATCAACCTCTCGGCTGATGAATTTGCCCAGCTTTGGGCCCTCACGGCGGGACACCGCATCGTCAAACGCCGGCGTCGCATTGCCCTGACCGGCGGTCTGACGGCCGAATACGATGAGTACGAAGGCAGTTTGGCCGGCATCCGTGTGGTCGAGGTGGAATTTCCGACCGGTGAACAAGCCAAGGCGTTTGAACCGCCCGAGTGGTTCGGCCCTGACGTCTCCGGTGATCCCGCTTACCAGAACTCTGTTCTTGCGTCGCGGGCACCTGGTCAACGCCAGGATGTTTCAATGGAGGCAACCTCACGTGAATTTACGGCTTAAGCGGAATGAAGACCTTCAGCAAGGGTTGCATCGAATTACCGAACAACGGGTGGGACACCTGCTGGAGTCCCTGGGTCAGGAGAAACTCACGCCTGAAGCGATCCATGAGGTTCGCAAGAACGTCAAGAACCTCCGGGCAATCCTGCGCCTTTCCCAAGGGGCCATCGCCGAACCAATCCGGCGCCGGCGTAACCGGGCCTTGCACGATTTTGCGGCAACGCTTTCGGGTCCGCGGGATGCGGCGGTGATCCTGGACGTGTTTTTGAAGGCGTGCCGCGCCAGTTTGACCTTCGCAGAAGAACCGACGTGGCTACGGGAAGGCCGGGAGCCGTTGGAAAAGGAAGCGCAAGGTGCCCCCGCACCTGATGAACTGAAAGCGGTGACCAAAAGGGTGAAGCGTTTGGCAGGCAATTTTTTGCCCCTCAGGCAGCGACCCGCACCGGAGTCGCGGGACGTCGCAGACGTTGACGGTTGGAAGGGAACGGTCGAGGCAGGCTTGCAAAAAACATACAAACAAGGCCGGCGCCTGCTGCAGGCCATCAGCGAAGCAGTAAATCCAGCGGAAGAAACCTGGCACGAATTTCGCAAACGGGCCAAAGACCTTGGTTACCAATTGGCCCTTCTGGAAAAATTGAAGCGGGTGGATAAGCTTGTGGCTGAGCTTGACAAAATCGGCAGTGCCCTCGGGGACGCCCGCGACCTGACGATGCTACAAGGCTACCTGAGGGAGCGCCTGAGCAAGCGCGAATGGATGCCGGAAGAACAACGGGAGTACGAGCAGCTTTGCGCCCACATTGAGGCACAACGGGCCCAGTTGCAACGTCGAGCGGTGCGGTTGGCGCAGCGGGTTTATCAGGACGGCAGCCGCCGGTTCGCCTCCCGGATGGAAAAACGCTGGATTCGATGGAGGGAGAACGCCGGAAAACAAGGACCCCGTTCAGCTGTCGCCCCCGGGAAGAAAGGTGACGGCGTGACGGGCTGAAGCAATGCCACAAATCAAAGAACCGAAGAATGCCACGAATGGTTCAATGGCCAAGGTCGGCGGTGCTTCTCTGGGTTTGGCATTGGTGGCACCCTTTCATTTTTCCGCTTGTGGCATTGCCGAGGCCAGATCGCCTGGTGCCGGCACCTCGTGATCGCCGGCCCGCCTAAGGGGTTGGCGTCGGCGACACGTCGTCATTACGGACCTTCGGCAGGTTCACCGATTTGAGTTGGCCGCCCAGTTTTTTCATCTCCGCTTCCAAAGAGATGATTTGTTCCCTGACTTCGCGTTGGAGTTGTATCCGACGCCCATCCGGCAGGTAGAGAACAACCGCCCCGCCGACGATAAATCCGAGAACAAACGTGATGAGGGGTCGCATTTGACAAGGCTAAACCAACCCCAGTCAAGCTGGGAATCCAAAAACTGGTTGCGGAACGGCTTTGCCGGGATGGCAAATTCGTCCCGGCAGGGGTGCGTCCGCCAGGGGAACTGATCCTTCAGCGCCCGGCAGGTTCGGCGGTCCCTCGCCGACGGGGGTATGGGGCCGCGCTCGTGTGGCCAGGGCGGCTGACCTTCAAGCATCTCCTTGAAGCTTCGGACACTTTTCAAAAAAGGCCTGAGACAGAACGACAAGGCTGTGTAATATTATGGAAAATATAAACGCCGGGGCCAAAGGCGGTTTCATCTGCTTCTTCAACGGTCTGAGCAGCGGTCGTGGAAATGATTTGGGTGATACGTCGCAGTGGGCGTGACTTACTTGATCAAACTGCGCCCTCTCCGGCTTGGAAGCCGCTGGAAGTGTTGAAGCGCCGTGAGTGGAGGTCACCGTGCCCCGGCGGGGGACACGCGAGCCGAAAGCCTGGAACAAATCGGATTTTACCATGAAACACATTTCTTCAATCATCGGTTTTCTGGCGCTCGCGTCGGGCGCACTGGTCACCTCGTCGTGCGAGGACACAGACAGTCACTACGGGCACAATTCGTACGGGCAATACGGCCGCCCATCTTACGATGACCACTCCCGGTATGCCCACGATCCCCGTTACCAGGATGGTGAGTACAGCCGGTCAGACAGGTACGCCGACCACGACGATTACGATCGCGACACAGATCGCCGGACGTCGATTACCATCCCGGTGCCGGCTTATTGACCGCCCGAAAAGGCGGCGGCTCTCCCGTTCGTTCGCGGACCGGGAGAGAGGATGGTCCCCTACGCCACCGAGGCGCTCAATACTTCGAGGGCAACCCGAGCAGCCGCGGTGCGGGTTTCCACACCGAGTTTGGCAAACAGATTGTTGGCGTGTTTTTTGACCGTGTTTAATGACGCGCCCAAAATGATCGCGATCTCCGGATTCGTTTTTCCTTCGGTTATCCAGTACAGCACTTCCGCTTCCCGCGCCGTTAACCCCAAAGTCAGGAGCGCCTGCGGGCCCTGGTCGCCGCCTTGCCGTTCCATGCGCAGGAACACCGCGTTTTTATGGTTGGGCGCTCCAAATGAATCCACCTGAATGTTCCCCTTCTGCGGGTGCTCAATTGTGAGCGGTTCACGGTGCGAGCGCTGTGCCAGCCAGCTCATGATCAATCCGGGGAGCCTGTTGCCATTATGATCAGGTAAATACGTGTTGAGGTAGATCCGGGCTTGTCGGGTGGCAAAGAGGATCTGGCCGCTGAGATCAGCAATCAACAACGCTTCCGACAACGAACCTTCCAGCTCGCGCTCGGCATCCAGGCGGAGCTCGATTTCCTCCTCTAGCTCCTTGTTTTTTTCCTCCAGTTTGCCTTGCAGTTCCCGGATGCGCAGGTGGGTCTGAACACGCGCCTGCACCTCTTCCGGCTGGATTGGTTTGCCAAGAAAATCCACGGCGCCGGCCTCAAACGCCTGCAGTTTTTTCTCCAAGGCATCCGCCGCGGTTATCACGATGATCGGCAGCTGGCTCCAGCCGGGGTGCCGTTTGATCTGGCGACACGTTTCGATTCCGTCGATTCCAGGCATCATCAAGTCCAATAGAATGATGTCGGGCAGCTCGCGCTCGAGCTGTTCAAGGCATCGCTTGCCATTTTCGGCAACCAGGACCCGGTAGCCTGCGCCGGTCAGGTAACCAAGCAAGACTTCCAGGTTGGCCGGCACATCGTCGACTACCATGACCGTTTTCTTCATTGTTCAGGAGTTTTTCTGTCGCGCTGTCTGTAAAACTTGTTCCACTTCGCTCATCCGGAAACTAGCCACAAGGGTTTGCAGCCGTTGCCGGAACCGCCCCAAAGAGGGGTCTGAAAGGCCATCCACACGGGCCCGCAAGGCCATGATATCGCCATGCTTGGCTGCTCCGAGCAGCGATTCCAGCACCTCCGGGCTAGGCACGGGTTCATTCAATGGGGCACGGGCCGCTTCTTCCAGAGACGCACTGGACACATTGGTCTGAAGGGAATCGGCCTCTCGGATCCACTCCAAACCCAGGAGCTTGCGCAATGAACGGAAAACCGCCTGCTCTTTCACCGGTTTGGCCAGGAAATCGTCAAACCCGGCCATTAACGCCTGGTGCTGATCATCCTCGTAGACGCTCGCCGAAACGGCAATCAGCACCGATTTATGCCCGCGGGGCAACCTGCGGATCTCTCGACCGGTCGTAATGCCGTCCTTGCCGTCCATGCGGATGTCGGAGATCACCACGTCAAAGAAACGGGCCCGGAGGGCGGCAAGCGCCTTTTCGCCGGCATCCACGGCTCGAACCATGAACCCGACACCTTCCAGCAATTCCTGGAGAAACCCCCGGTTGGCTTCATCGTCATCGACCACCAAGACACTCCGTCGAGGACCGGCGTAACCGATGATCCGGCCGACGCTCGTCTCCTCCGTAACGGACGGCACCGCCTGGATTGGGATTTGAAACCAAAACAGGCTGCCTTGCCCGAGGGTGCTTCGCACGCCCAACTGCCCGCCGAGGAGTTGGACGATCCGCTGACAGATGTAAAGCCCGAGCCCCACCCCCTGGCTGGGCAGGCTGTTGTTCGACGCCTGGTAAAAGGGCCGGAAAATCTCGTTCAACTCAGCTTCCGGGATCCCGGGCCCCTGGTCACACACGGTGCAACTGAGTTTCCCGTCTTCCATTTTGAACGCCAGCACCACTTCGCCAGCAGACGTAAACTTAATGGCGTTGCCGATCAGGTTATAAACCACTTGTCGGAAACGGGTCGAATCCGTTTCAATCGTTTCCGGGATGTTGCCCTCGAGAGAAACGGTGAACTTCAAATTTTTCTCGCTCGCGCGAAGTTGGAATTCATCCACGAGGGACCCGATCAACCGGCGGATTGCAACCGGCTGCTTGTTCAGCGTGGCGGTGCCGGATTCCACTTTGGACAGGTCCAGCACCTCGTTGATCATTTCTAAAAGGTGCTCACCGCTGGAAAGGATCGTTTGCAGCTTGCGGCGGGCTTCCTCAGGTTGGCCGTCCCGCCGTAGCAACAGTTGCGTGTAGCCGAGGATGCTGTTCAACGGCGTGCGCAATTCATGGCTCATGTTGGCCAGGAATACACTCTTTGCCCGGTTCGCGCTTTCCGCCGCTTCCTTGGCTTCACGGAGTTGTTCTTGATTGGTTTGCAACTGCCGGGTTCGCTGGTCAACCAGGGCGCGCAAACGCCTCTGCTGCTGCTGCAGCCGGGCCACCCGGCCCCGCACGAACAGCAAGACCGCCACCAGCCCGCTGGCGAAGTACACCACGTACATCCACCACGTCCGGTACCAGGGCGGGTTGATGGCGATGGGAATCACCAACTCGTTGCTGAGCACACCGTCTGCGTCCTGGGCCTGGACGTGAAGCGTGTACCTGCCTTCGCGGACGCCGCTCATGTTCCACGTCGACTCCTGCCGGAAGGGTGACCATTGACGCTCCAGCCCGTCCACGCGTGTCCGGTAGGCGATCGCCTCCGGACCTTTGAAGGCGTCGGTGGCAAAACGCATGCGCAGGTTGCGCTCAGCGTACGACAGGTTCATGGATGCGCCCGGGCGGGGCGGGTCGTACGTGCGCCCGTCGTTACCGGTCAACTCACGCGGGTACAGCCAGAACCGACTACGCGGGCGGACCTGTTCCGGGCCCTCCACCCGAATCAATCCATAAGTCCCGGCAACCCACACCACCTCCTTCGCGTTGAGGCGTTCGGTGTAACAATTCTCGATCTCGCCGAGGCTGTCGGGAATGGCCTGGGGCATCAGAGTCGTTTTCCCACCCGGTCCGAGGTAACTGAGGTGACGGTGGATGGCGTTGCGCACCGTCGGAGCATCATCCCGGGAGACCAGCCACAAACCGCCTGGGACCGATGCATCGGGCCAAATCCGCTCAACCACCTGCACCGGCTCCTCGGATGAACCCGGCCGCCAGACAGCGCGCCCTCCCCCATTCGGCCGGACGCAGATGACCCCATTCTGAAGGGAAAGGCAGACCCCGGGATCCTGAGAAAGCGAGCGCAATTCCACGTTGTCCCGGTCCAGGTTGACGGCCTGGACCGAGCACTCCACCTGCAGAGGATTCACGTGCAACGAAAGCCGGAAAACCTTGGCATCGAAGGTGCCGACTAAGAACGATTGGGTGGCCGCGTCCCAAGCCATCGATTGTGCCGGTGAATCAAACCCGGGCACCAAAGGCTCAACCTGCCCATTGCCCTTTCCAAGCCGAAGGAACCGGAGGCCCTGAACGGTTGAAAGGAGCACGTTCTCCGGGTCTGACTCCAGTGCGACCATCCCGAGCACGGTAGCATCCGAGTGGCCAAAGGCCTGTGCCTGGCCGTCTACAATCTGGTAGACTCCGCCTGCGCCTCCGACCAGAAGGGTTTCACCGACCCGCAAGAAACACCAGATCTCACCGACCGTGCCGGCGACCTTACGAAACGACCAACTCCCCATTTTCTGGTCATCCCGAGCAAGCTGATAAATGCCGTGTTGGGTTGCGGTGTAGATGCAGCCGCGATCACGGATCACATCCAGAACGGCTCCCCGGCTCAACCCGTTTCTCCAGTCGAACAGGCTCCACGTCTCTTCGCCATGGAGCCGGGTGATGCTCGTATCCCCGCAGATCCAGATGCCGCCGCCGGAATCCTGCACGACGTTGTGCATAACGGAATCCGGCAATCCGTTGTCCTCCACGAAAATGCCTTTCAGGTTGCCTGCCAGGTCAACCGTGATGCCGCCGATGGCCTGGACCGTAAGAAACAGGCGGTTCGAATTGAGCAGCAACCCGTCATGGATGTTCCGGTTGGACAGCAACGGTGCGGACTCTCCGTCCCAGGGAACGACGGCGGAGTGGGTCCACCGCAACAACCCTTTGTTTGTGCAGAGCACGTAATCGTCGACTCCCACTTTGATGACCTGGTTCACGCGCCTGCCCCTCACCTCCGGGGTGTCGAGCACCGGTCTTACCCGGCCGGCCAAAAGCTCGTACAAGGGCTGGCCCTGCATGTGCATGAAAACCCGGCCGCCCGTTACGGAAAGGGTCTTGACCTCGGCCGCTGACCCCGGTGTGGTGATCAGCTGAAACTGGTTCCCATCCCACGCCACCAAACGCTTTTGCGCGTTCACGTAAACCCATTTGCCCAGGGATTTGATTTCCCAGATGGCTCCAAGATCGCCGATCTCGTCCCGGAACTTCGGCTCGAGTCCGACAAACCGGTAATCACCCCCCTTCTCCGCGAGCCAGCCCAACACGTTTACCCCGCCGACCCAAATCTTTCCGGCGCTATCCTGCACGAGCCCGCGCACAAAGAGTGCACCTGGAACGGGCACCTGCCGCCAACGCTCCCCATCAAACTCCAGGACGCAATCACGGTTGCCAAACAACATTCTCCCTTGCGCATCTTGCAACGCCACCCAGTTTTGGTTGTTTGCGCCATAGTCCGTCATTGAATAGTAGCTGTAAGCCGGATGGCCGAGTTCCTCAGCGGCGGCCAACGGGGCAGCGAGTCGAAAAAGCAAAACGACGGTACACAGGAAAAAGCAGACTCTTGGAGAAGGCACGCGACAACGACTCCTTTGCACGATAAGCAGCGCCATGCCTATGACCCGAACGGGTTAATTGACTAAACCACCCATACCACCCGGTTAGTTGCTTGAATAGCCCAACGTGCAAAGGGGCAGCGGAGACTGCAGCGGCCCGGTAGGGCGGCGAAGGGACTCGCGGCCCTACCGGACCGCCGCCCGATGCGGTGATTACCCAATCGTGTGATAGCCAGAAGGGGCGGCATACGCTAATTCTTCGTGCATGAGCCAAATGCCCCAACCCTCCCCGGAACAAGCAGACGCTGCTCTGGAAGCGCCTTCCCCACGCGGAAAAGCCAACAACTCAGAGGAATCCCCCATCTCTGAAGGGACCGAGCCGAACGATCCGCTCGAGGCTCCTTCAGGTGGCCAGATCAGGCCTCACCTGATGGGTCCCGACCCCAGGAACTAAAGCCCCGGCTGCACAGGCGGACACTGCCCCGGGACGCACGGTTTACCCGTCGGTCTTCTTTGCGTCCTCCAGCGCCGCTGCCAGGACTTCATCGATGGTAGCGACGGGTTGGAATTCCAACCGTTTGCGAGCCTCAGCCGGGATGTCTTCAAGGTCCTTCTCGTTCTGACGCGGAAACAGCACCTTGGTGATGCCGGCGCGCAGTGCAGCCAGGCTCTTCTCCTTGAGGCCCCCGATCGGCAGGACGATCCCGCGCAAA
The DNA here is from genome assembly GCA_036401335.1 of Chthoniobacterales bacterium. Taxonomy (GTDB): domain Bacteria; phylum Verrucomicrobiota; class Verrucomicrobiia; order Chthoniobacterales; family JAFAMB01; genus DASWVC01. The sequence continues at coordinate 15,100 of DASWVC010000036.1, read as the reverse complement.
GTAATCTCACCGGTCATTGCCACATCGTTTCGAACCGGCCGGTTGCTGAACAGGCTTGCGATTGCGGTGGTGATGGCGATGCCGGCGCTCGGGCCGTCTTTCGGGATCGCGCCGCTCGGGACGTGGATGTGCACGTCATTATTGGCGAACAAGGCCGGGTCGATGCCGAGCTGTTCCGCACGGCTTCGTACCAGGCTGTAGGCCGCCTGCATGGATTCTTTCATCACGTCGCCGACCTGACCCGTAAGCATAAGCCCCCCTTTGCCGGGGTAACGCGTGGCTTCCACGAACAAGATGTCGCCTCCGTTCGGGGTGTAAGCCAACCCCGTTACCACGCCAACCAGGTTGCGGCTGAGACGCTCTTCGCGGATGCTCCGGGCCGCGTTCCCCAGGATCCCGCGAACCAGTGCAGGATTTGCCGTGACGTTGCCCTGAACGCCTTTGGCGATCTCCGCCGCCACGCTCCGGCAGACCGCGCCAATCTTACGTTCCAGGTCCCGCACCCCGGCCTCGTAGGTGTACTCTTGAATGATCGTCAGCACGGCACTTTCCTCGAACACGCATTGGTCCGGCTTTAGCCCATGCTCCTGGAGTTGACGTGGGACCAGGTAGCTCAACGCAATGTGCAGTTTCTCCGACTCCGTGTACCCCGGAAGGGAAATCATCTCCATCCGGTCCCGCAACGGCGCCGGAATGCCTTCGACGTAATTGGCCGTGCCGATAAAAATCACCTGGCTCAAATCAAAGGGCACGTCGAGGTAACGGTCGATAAAGGCGCTGTTTTGCCGCGGATCTAACACTTCCAGCAACGCACTCGCCGGATCGCCCCGCATGTCGGATCCGACCTTGTCGAGTTCATCGAGCAGCAGCACGGGATTCCGCACGCCCAAACGGCGAATCTCCTGGATGATCCGCCCAGGCATCGCACCAATGTACGTCCGGCGGTGGCCTCGAATCTCGGCTTCGTCCCGGATTCCCCCCAATGAGACCCGCGAAAACTTGCGATTCAGGGCATCTGCGATCGACTGGCCCAGGCTGGTTTTACCCACCCCGGGAGGCCCCAGGAAACACAGGATCGGGCTGCGCCCTTCCGGATTGAGCTTGCGCACGGCCAGGAACTCGACGATGCGGCGCTTGATTTTCGTCAGTCCGAAATGATCCCGGTCCAGGATTTCCTGAGCGCGTGCCAGGTCCGTGTGATCTTCCGTGGCTTTGGTCCAGGGCAGGTCGGCCAACATTTCGACATAGGAAATAATGACAGACGTCTCAGGACTCGCACTCGGGATGTGGTTCAAACGCTTCAACTCTTTTTCAGCCGTTTCCATTACCCCGGGTGGCGCACCGGCTTCTTTAAGCCGGGTCCGGAGTTGCTCAGCCTGCTCCTCGCCTTCAGGCTCCTCTTCCCCTAGTTCTTTCTGAATCGCACGCAACTGTTCCCTGAGGTAGACCCGCCGTTGGGTGTCGGAGAAGCGGCCCTCGACGTTCTGTCGGAGTTTCTGCTGCAATTCGGCAATCTCGATCTGGCGCTGCAACAATTCCTGCACTGCCTGAATGCGCTTCAAAAGGTCAGGCTCCTCCAGAATCGCCTGCTTGCGGGCAGGTTCCGACCCCAGGTTGCCGGCCAGCAGATCCGCGAGTTGTTCCGGAGAAGTGATGTTGGCCAGCAGTCCACGGATCTGTTCAGGTATTTCCGGCGAGAGATCCAACAACTTGGAAGCTGCTTCCCGAAGGTTGTTAAACAGCGCCTGAAACTCTTTGTCGTCACTGGCCGGCTGCACCGTGGCGACCACTTCGACAAAGGCGCGGAGGTAGGGTTCAGTCTGCTCAAACCCCCGGATGCGCACCCGGTTCTGCGCTTGCACAAAAAGCACCATCGCTCCGTCCGGCTGACGGATCAGCTTCAGCACCTGTGCTGAAACACCCACCTCATACAGGTCGTCAGGCCCGGGCCGGTCCTGATCTTCCGAGCGCTGGGCGAACAGACCTATCTGCTTGTTGCCCGGCAACTCGGAGTCAACAAGCTTTAAGGCCGAAGGGCGTCCGATGGTGAGGGGTACGACGGTCCCCGGGAACACCACCAAACCCCGTACCGGCAAAATGGGAAGGAGGAACGAAGGCGCGAGTTTAAGCGGGCCGCCCTCGGTTTCCGGCGCTCGTTCACCCTGGGGTTGATCCTGGTGCGTTTCAGGACCCTTTGCTTCAAGGGAAGGTGAAGGGTCGATGGGGCCTTGTGTTTGGGCTTGATCGTCGGAAAGCATGGTTATCGGTAAGGTTTGCTTCGACCGACGCTATCAGACGTCGAGACGTCGCGGTTGCACCATCATCTATACGCCGGCTCCCGCAAGACCGGCTCAAGCCTGGGGGCGCCTTGGCAGCACGAGCCACAGCATGCCATCAACCCATTCGGTTTCCGTGCGCTCGAGTTCAAGGTCAAGCGGAAGGCTGATTTCCCGGGCAAACGGCCCGTAATCGATTTCCATGGCCAGGACCCGCATTGGAGCCGCGTGCTCATGCGTTTTCCGCAGCGACGGTTCGGGCGGATTACGATGGCCGGTCACGAACAAACGGCCAGGGGATACATCCACCTCAACCCGTTTCGGATCCACCCCGGCAAGCTCAAAACAGATCCGAACGCAGTTATCGCATTCAAAAACGTTAACTGCTGGACGCCAGATCGCGTCGGGGTGCCGGAAATTCGAGAAATGAACCTTGGTAATCTGGTAGGCTACTTCGCCGATCTGCCCCTGCAGACGGCGCAATCGGATCTCACGAATCTTGCGGTTCACGGTGCACCATGCGGGCTTGGAGACCTCAAAGCAACTTACGAGCCGGAGAAAGTGTTAAAATGCGGGCGACCTTTCCGAGCCGAGCGGCCGCCCGGCTCGCGTTACCGGGTTGATGGCTCCGGACCCCGTTTTCTAGTGGACGAGCTGCGCCCGCAGGTACTCAAAGCTTTTCTGCAGCGAATCAAACGGGTCTCCCGGCGTTTCATCCTGCTCGACCACAAACCATTGAGCGCCCGCCTCTTCCGCCGCCGCCACCAGGCCAGGCATGTCAAGGTTGCCGTACCCCACCTCCGCCATGTACGGACGGTCGTGCTGCAGGTCGAAGCCGTAATCTTTCAGGTGAATCGTTGCCAGCTTGCCTTTCAGGGCCCTGATCCAATGCTCGACGTTGCCCCCTCCGTATTGGACCCAGTAAGTGTCGAGCTCGAAAGCGAGCGACGGCGCCGTCTGCCGAATGATGTCCAACACCAATTCTCCGCCCACCCGGGCAAACTCGACGGCGTGATTGTGGTAGGCCAGGACGAACCCGGCCCGGTTCAGCACCTGGGCACTTTGTTCGAGGCGGCTGGCCAGGCGTTCGACTTCCAGCCGGGTGCTGAGGTCGACGCCGGTCGGGTAGGCGTACACGGCAACCCGGATGCCGGTGCGCTCAAGCATTTCGGTAACTGCCTCCGCCTCGCTTAGCAGAACGCTGCTCGCCACGTGTGCCGCCGCGATGGTTACGCCTTCATCCCGGCAGATCTGCTGGCTTTCTTTCTCCGTCACGTTGTCGGAAATGACCACCTCAACGGCAGGATATCCCATCTTTTTCAACCTCCGAATGGCGTCCGCGAAACTTGCTGGATCCTTCAGGTGATTTCTTACGGTGTAGAGCTGGGCGGCAACTTGCGAAATTTGCATAAGTGTTCTGGAAGTGGGGAGGCACTCGAAGCCGGGGAAAATCAAAGTCAAAGCCGTAAATGGAGACAACCACTAACTCCGAACGCAGAGGTTTTCAACGCGCGTCAGAAGCTGGCGTCCGCGCCGTACATTTCGTGGTACAAACGCTCGATCGCTTCTTCCGGGTTTTCGTGGAGCATCGCTTCTTTGATCTTGCTGACGTACAGGCCGAAAGCGAACGGACTGACCAGTCTCACCGGCCGGAAATCCCACTCCAGGTTATGGACGTTCCGGATGAAGTCAAAGGCCCGGGTCGAATCGAGAAAGGTGTGCTCAGCTTGCCGGTAAGCCTCCTCCAGCAGCGGGTGATCCGGCTCATGCTCCTGCAGCACCCGAAAAAGGATCTCAGCGTTCCAACGGATCTGTTTTAACCGCCGTTCACCGGTGGTTTGATTGCGCGGCACCATCAATCCCGTCTGAGCGACGCCGCGAAACTGCCAGCGTACCAGTTCGGAGTCCCGTAAAGCTGCCTTCAGGTCGGCCGCGGCCCCGTCCGGGCGAAAAAGGAAACGGAGTTGTTCCAGGTTCAGCTGTTGAAAGGGTTGCAGCGTGAGCAAGAACCCATAGTCGTCCAGCGTGGCCATAGCGTTGCCGCCGACCAGCTGTTTGATCCGGTAACTCACGATCCGGGACAACGCATCGTTGCCGCTGCGGCCGATCGGCGCATGGAAAAAGTAGTTCAGCAAACGGTCCTCGCTGCGGTACAGTTCGATGAGAAACAGACCTTCGACCGGGACGCGCGAGTGGCGCCGCTGCGTGCGGAAATGTTCCACCACGGCTTCGGCGTTGCCGACGCTGATCTCCTCCGTTTCCACAAGGAAGTCGAGCAATCCAGGGTCATTCCGGTCGAGGCGTCGGTCCAGTTCGGTGCGCAAACGGACCACTTCTTGCGCGATGCCGGACGTCAACGGCATGCGGTTGGCGTTCCAGGAAGGCACGATGGGGCCATCCCCGGCCGCTGCCCTTACCTTGATCAGGTAGACGCTGGTTTCCACCAGCTCCACGACGCGCCCCGCCAGGACGAAGCGGTCGCCGACATTCAGCCGCTTCACAAACCCTTCCTCGAGCTGCCCCAGTTTGCGCCGGCCCATCAGCACCGTCACCATGCCCTCGGCCGGTATGGTTCCGATGTTCATGAGAAACTCACGCTCCAGCCGGCGCGACGGCACGCTGATGAAACCTTCGCGGACGACAATCTTCCCAAACACGTCTGAATACTGGCGCGCGAGTTGCCGTCCCCCGCCCTCCAGGTACTCCAGAACGCGGTCCAGATTTTCCATCGTGAGGTGCCGGAAGGGCCAGGCCCGGCGCAGCACGGCCAGAACCTCATCGCGGTGGACCGGGCCCGTCACCGCCATGCCCATCACCTGCTGGGCCAGCACGTCGTAACAGGATTCCGGCAAGCGCACTGGATCCAACCGCCGTTCACGGGCCAGACGGGCGGTCACGACGCATTCGATCAGGTCGTTTATGTTGGTGGCGACCAGGACGCCGTAACTCGTCTGGTGAATGGAGTGACCGGCCCGGCCGATGCGCTGGAGGGTCCGTGAGATGCCCTTCGGGGTCGAGATCATGATCACCAGGTCAATGGCCCCGATGTCGATGCCCATTTCCAGGCTGGTTGAGCAAACCACCGCCCGCAACTCGGCGTTCTTCAGGCGATCTTCCACCTGCAGCCTCACGCTGCGGTCCAGGGACGAGTGATGGATTTCAATCTGGTCCGCCAGGTGGGGCAGGGCCTGTTTCAAATGCAGGCCGACGTTCTCCGCGCCCGACCGCGTGTTGCAGAAAATCAGGACGGACTGGGCCCGCTCGACCAGGCGGCTGACCTCCTGAACGAGGCGTCGGCCGGTAAATCCGGCAGGTGGGTACGGCTGCTTGCGGATGGGTGAGAAAACCTCAATCGCCTGCCTTCGTTCCACGGGAGCTTCCGCGATCCAGCACGGACGCCCAGGCCCCGCCAGGAACGCGGCCACTTGTTCCAGGGGCGCCACCGTGGCCGACAATCCCACCCGGCAGAGCGGCCCTTCGGAGAGCTGTTCCAGTCGTTCCAGCGAAAGCATCAGGTCCACGCCGCGCTTGTTTTCCGCGAGCGCGTGAAGCTCATCCACCACGACAAACCGACAACGCCGCAAGTTGTCCCGGTAGGCTTTCTGACAAAGGATGATCGCAAGGCTTTCCGGCGTGATAAGGAGGATCTCCGGCGGTCGCTGCTTCATGGCCTGCCTGTCCTTGGCCGGAGTATCCCCTGTCCGCATCGCCACCCGGATACGCGCTTCCAACCGCATCTCTGCGAGCGGTTCCCGCAGGTTTTTTTGAATGTCGTAAGCCAATGCCCGCAGGGGCGAAAGGTAGATCGCCTGGATGCCCAGACCGACCGGCTGGCGGGCTCGGGCCCGGCCGTCCCTCAGCCTGGCCGGCGCGAGCGCGCGCTCGACCTGTTCACTCTGCCGAAGCGTGTGGTCAATGATTCCCAAGAACGCGGCCAAGGTTTTGCCGCTGCCGGTAGGCGAGCTAAGCAGAATCGATTCCTGGAGCAGGATCTTAGGGACGCAGAGCTGCTGGGCCGAGGTAAACTCGCCGAATTTTTTCAAGAACCAGGTGGCAATGGCCGGGTGCAGGCGTTCCCTGAGCCGCGGGTCTGGTTCGGCGCGAGGGTAAAGGCCGACAGGCTGCTCCATGGGCTCGTACCTAACCCACGCGCCATGGCCAAGCCAATGCTGTGCCGGAGCTGGCGCGGTCCTTTTCTGCGTCGATGGTCCTTCTTCGTTGCTTTCTTCATGGTGGACAGACTAGATTTAGGTGATTATGGCAAAACTCCGGCGCAAAACGTCCGGCCCTAAAGCTGTCCAACCGGTCAGCGGCTCTCCCGGGCATCCCGCGCCCGAAACGCCGGATGCAGCAGATTTGGGCACCGCCGAAGCGTTGGCATCGCCTGAAGCACGCCTTCCGCTCGCGGCCGTGGCAACGCGGTGGCACGCCGTACCGGTAGTCGGGATCGGGGGTGAACTCGGCGGCCTTGAGGCCTTGGAACGCCTCCTTGCGGCACTGCCTGCCCGGTGCGGGGTGGCGTTTGTGGTCGTCCAGCACGCGAACGGCAAAGATCGGCACCTTGTGCAGCAACTGCGTCGCTGGAAGGGGCCTTTGACGGTCTGCCCTGTGGAAACAGGCATTGCGGTGGAGCCGGAACACCTGTACGTGAACCCGCCCGACGCCAACGTGACGATCACTCGGGGTACGCTTAAACTGGAGCCACAAACGCTGCACAACGGGCAACCAATGCCCATCGACATCTTCCTGCGCAGCCTGGCCGGTGAACAAGGTGACCGCAGCATTGCAGTGGTCCTTTCGGGCGCAAATACGGATGGTGCGCTTGGCATCGAAGCGGTCAAAGCGGTCGGCGGCATCACATTTGCCCAGGAACCTTCGACGGCCAAGAGTCCCGTCATGCCGCGCGCCGCCATCAGCACTGGCTGCGTGGACTTTGTGCTGTCACCGCCAGATATCGGTGAAGAGATTTCCCGGATCGACCGGCACCCTTACTTGCGCGTCCCTGTGCCTGATGAGGCCGAAGCGCTGCCGGACGGTCTGGTGCCCGCACCGGACCGGCCGCCCGACACCCAACTTTCCTTAAACGCGGCCAACGGCGCGGATGGGCACGATTTCCAAAAGCGGGACCCAGAGGTCCAGCGAATTTTAGCCCTGCTGCGGAACAGCGTAGGCGTAGATTTTACGCAATACAAGCCCGCCACCGTGCAGCGCCGCATCCACCGGCGCATGGCCCTCCTTCGCATCGAGAGCCCGGAAGACTACGCCCGCTTTCTGCGCGGGAATGAGACCGAGTTGCTGGCCCTCTACCAGGACATCCTGATTAAGGTGACCAGCTTTTTCCGGGACCCGGGCGCGTTTGAAAACCTCCGGACCAAGGTGTTGCCGCGCCTGCTCAAAAGCCGTGATCCGTTGGACACGCTTCGCATCTGGGTGCCTGGCTGCTCGACCGGCGAGGAAGCTTATTCCATTGCCATCTGCGTGGCGGAATACCTGGGTTCCCGGCGCGCGGGTCCGCCGGTGCAGATCTTTGCCACCGACCTGAGTGAGGCTTCATTGGACCGCGCACGCGACGGCAATTACCTCGAAAACATTGCGCTGGATGTCTCGCCGGAACGTCTGGAACGGTTTTTCACCCGCGCTGGTCACGGTTTCCGGATCAACAAATCGATCCGCGAAATGGTCATCTTCGCGCGCCAGGACCTGGCGAAAGATCCCCCTTTTTCCCGGCTGGATCTGATCAGTTGCCGGAACGTTCTTATTTACCTTGAGGCAGCCGTTCAAAAGAAGGTTTTTCCTCTCTTCCATTATGCCCTGCGCCCGGGGGGGTACCTGCTGCTCGGCAGTTCGGAAACCGTGGGTGAATTCACGGATTTGTTTAGCGAGGCGGGCCGGAAAGAACGGCTGTTTCTCCGCAAGAACACGAGCAACCGCGTGCGCTTGGGGTCCCCCGCGGCAAGTTTGCCGGGGCAGGATCACGAGCGCGCGCAAACGTTGCCGGCTGACAGCATTCCCGCGCCTCCGTCTCCCAACCGGTGGGAGGCCAATGACGGAACAGACCAGGAAAACTTTAACCTTTTGCGTGAAGCCAATAGCATTCTGCTTCAGCGTTACACGCCGCCCGGCGTGTTGGTGAACGGCGATTTCGACGTGATCCAGTTCCACGGTCAGGGCCATTCCTACTTTGAGCCGGCGCCGGGCAAGGTCACCTTCAACCTATTGAAATTGCTCAAGGAGGGACTTGCCGTGCACGTTCGTACGGCAGTGGCAGCCAGCCGACAGGATCGCGCCGGGTACCGCAAACGGGTGGCTTACACCGACCACGGAACTTCGCTCGAACTGGAGCTTGAGGTCCTGCCGTTACGGATGGCGCAGGAACGTGACCGGCACTACCTCATCCTTTTCCACCCGCCTTCCACGGCCGCGGAATCTTCCGCTGGGGGAACCGTTATCTCGCGCTCAGCTTCGCCGGCCGTCCGCAATAAAAGCCGCGATGCGCGCGAGATCGCAGAGTTGCGGCGGGACCTGGAGAACACGCGGCAGTACCTGCAAAGCATCATTGAAGAACAGGATGCCGCGAACGAGGAGATCAAGAGCGCCAACGAAGAGATTTTGTCGAGCAACGAGGAGTTACAGTCCACCAACGAAGAACTGGAGACCGCCAAGGAAGAACTGCAAAGCAGCAACGAAGAACTCATCACGGTCAATGAGGAGCTGCAAACCCGGAACATTGAGCTTGGTCACGCCAACAACGACCTGGTTAACCTGATCAATTCGATTCACTTCGCCATCGTGATGTTGAGCGAGGAGGGGCGGGTCCGCCGGTTTACCCCGATGGCAGGCCGTTTGTTCAACCTGATCCCGACGGACCTGGGGCGCCCGTTCAGCGACATCCAATCGAAACTGCAGGTGCCGGACCTGTCAGGCGTGATCGAAGAGGTAGTGCGCACCATCACCGGCCGGGAAATGGAGGTGCAGGCGCTGGACGGGCGTTGGTACAGCCTGAGCGTGCGTCCCTACCGCACGTCCGAGAATAAAATTGAAGGAGCGGTTTTGGCGTTGGTCGATATCGATGACCTCAAACGTGGCCTCGAAGAGCTGAAGCGTTCCCGCGATTTCTCTCAGGCGGTGCTTACCACGGTCCGCCAACCGTTGCTGGTCCTGGATGCGGAGTTCCGGGTAAGGCTGGCGAACGCCGCTTTTTACGACTTGTTTGCAGCGTCGCCGGAGGGCACGGTCGGCCAGTTTTTCTATACCCTGCCCGGCGGCCAATGGAATCTGTCGCGACTGCGGCGTTTGCTGGGAGAAGTGCTCTCATCCGGCAGCCGCATCCAGAACCTCGTGGTGGAGTACGAAGGGGCTGACTCCATTGCCAGGCGCCTGATCCTCAATGGGCGCCGCATTGACGCCGATAACGACCGTCCGGCCATGGTTCTTCTGACCATCGAAGACAGCACCGACCGTCGTCAAACCGAGCAGGAAGTGCTGGCGGTGAGCGAACGGGAACGACGGCGCATGGCCCAGGAGCTACACGACGGCCTGGGGCAACAACTTACCGCAATCGCTTTCGTTTCCCAGAGTATCCTTCATTGCCTTCAACAGGGGGATGGGCGCGGAGCCGGGGAAAGCGCGGAGCAACTGCTGGTCCAGGTAAACGAAGCGACGGCTCTTACCCGTGACATGGCCAAGGGGCTTCACCCCATCCAGCTTGAAGCAAAGCATTTTCACACCGCCATGCGGGCGCTGGCCAACAACGTGAGCAACCTCTTCAAAATCGTTTGCACGTTTCATGGAGATGAGCCGAGCCCGCCGCCCGCCGACACGGCCGAGGGTGCCACCGAGCTTTACCGGATCACGCAGGAAGCAATCAACAACTCCCTTAAACACGGCAAAGCCACCCGTATTGCCATCACTTACAGGTTGGACCCCGAGTCCAACCAGACCAGGCTGGTGGTGAGCGACAATGGCACCGGCTTCCAAAAAGGCGCTGTCCTGCCCTCCTCTTCCGTCTCCGGAATGGGCTTGCAGATCATGCGGTACCGGGCGGCAAGCATTGGCGGGCGTTTCCGCGTTGAACGCGGATCACCCGACGGCGTCATCCTCATCGTGACGTTCGGCGAGCCGCGGAACGACGACGAACTTGATCCTGACCATTACCCGGAACGCAGCAAGGATTGACCCCTGGGGTTCTTCGCTCGCGGGCATCGCAGGGCGTTGTTTCGTGCTCTGACCATGAGTGAACCATCCTCCCTTTCGCAACCCTCGATCTCCCGTGACATCGTCGTAATCGGGGCGTCGGCTGGCGGCGTGGAAGCCCTGCAGAAATTGGTTGCAGGGTTACCGGCGCGTTTACCTGCAGCCATTTTCATTGTCCTGCATACCAGGGCGGACGGGCCCAACCTCCTCCCGCAGATTCTGCAGCGGCACAGCGCCCTGGAAATTGCTTCAACGGAAAACGGCCTGCCCATCGAGCACGGCAAAGTCTACGTGGCCCCGCCCGACCGCCACCTGCTTCTCCTGGCAGGCCGGATCCGGGTTGTCCATGGCCCGAAGGAAAACCGTCACCGACCTGCCATCGACCCCCTCTTCCGTTCTGCCGCCTGGACGTACGGCCCGCGCGTCATCGGCGTGATTTTAAGCGGAACCATGGATGACGGCAGCGCCGGACTTTGGGCCGTCCGGAGTTGCGGCGGGGCAACGGTGGTGCAAGACCCAAGCACCGCGTTGTTTCCAGGGATGATCAACCATGCGCTTGCCACCGTGGCTGTGGACCACATCGTTCCGATTGGGGCCCTGGCACGAACCCTCGTCACGCTCGTCAAGAACCCTGCTCTGGAGGAACCAACTGCGCCGGATGCCACGGTTAGGGAACGCCTAAGCCATGAGACCAGGCAGCTAGCGGACTTCATCGACGGCCACGATTTCCTGGGGAAGATCGCCGAACCTTCAGCGTTCGTCTGCCCGGAGTGCAGTGGTTCGCTCTGGAAACTGCAGGATGGCTCTCGGGTGCGCTTCCGGTGCCACGTCGGACACGCTTTCTCGCTCGAAAGCCTCTTCCAGGGTCAGACGGAGCGGATCGAGGAAGCATTGTACAACGCCTTGCAGGTCATCGAGGAAAACGGCCGGGCCGGCCAGTTGCTGATCGACCTTCACCGGAAACACGGGACCCCCGATTCCGCTGAATTTCATGCCCGCATTCAGCAACTGCAAAGCGATGCCGAAGTGCTGCGCCAGCTTCTGCGTGGAATGCGCTCAGGGGAGATCTGAACCTCCACTCAGGCTTTTGGAGGATTGAAGATTCCATTGGCAGCCCGACAGTAAAAGGGTCGGGTCCGTGTTTTTCCGATCGCCCTATGAGTGCTGCACCTGCCAAACAACGAACCCGTGTCTTGCTGGTTGACGACCATTTGCTGGTGCGCAAAAGCCTGAGCCGGTTGCTCAGCTTGCAGGAGGACTTGGTGGTGTGCGGTGAAGCAGCCACTGCCGACGAGGGGGCCGAGGCGGCGTTTCGGCTTAAGCCTGACCTGGCCATCGTGGACCTCACGCTGGGTGCAGAGAGTGGGTTGCCCCTCATCAGTCGGTTGCTGGAGCAAGTGCCGGGACTGCAAGTCCTGGTGCTTTCCATGCACGATGAAGAGGTGTTTGCCCTGCCGGCCATGGAGGCGGGAGCGCGAGGGTTCGTCATGAAACAGATGGCGACAAATCACCTCTTTAAAGCGATCCGCGAGGTGTTGGCGGGCCGGCTCTATTTTAGTGCCAGACTGTTGGAGTCGCATTCAGCGCTGGGCAGCAATGGGGCGGTGCCGCACGGGCTTGCGTGACCGTTCGTGCATTTGTGAACGGCGATGCCGTGGAACCGGCCGGTAGGGCCCACGTATCCCTTGGTGACCCCTGGCAAGGTTGGGTGTCTCTTCGCGACCTTCCCAAACGCCCCTTTCCGGCCGGATGGGCAGCCGTGCGTTCCAAAACGCCTTTCTCCCGAGCGCTTGAGGACAAGCTCCCCAACCAGGGGCCAAGACGAACCAGGTTCGGCCCAGCAACATAAATTACATTTAAAAATCGTGTTGCTTACCTGCGCTCATCGACCAGAATCGTTGCATGTCGGCGGCCGTGTTCCAACCCGTGGGATGGTGGCGCCAACGGTTTCCTTGCCTGGGGCTTTTTCTGGCCGCCTGCACCGGCGTTTGCGCTGGCGATGCCCGGCCTGACCTCTGGCCACTCTGGGCCGTGGGCTTTGTGACGCTGGCTCTGCAGGCCGCAATTTGGCGTCGGACCGTGCCGGTCCTGCTCGCCGTGGCGGCTTTCGCAGGGTTTTGGCAGGGTTGGCGGATCGTGGGGGACAAAGGTTACCAGTTCGCCGTCCACCTTGCCCCGACGCCTCACGTTCATGTGGTTAAGTGCCGGATCGAAGACGAGCCGCGGGCCGGCGAATGGCGCCGGCGCCCGGAGGAACGGTTCACGGCCCGCGTCGGTTCCATCGACGGATTTGCCGCCGATTTTCGGGCCTTGTTCATGGTGCCGGGGACGGACTTGCACCAGGGCGACCAATTCCAGGTTACCGGAAGGTTCAGCCGCCCTGAACTTCCACGCAACCCGGGCGAAATGGATTGGAGGGATTACTACGGCCGGCGCGGGCTCTACCTGCGTATTTCCGCCTTCGCTCCGCCCACGCTGATCGCCCGGGCCGCCCCGTTTTCATTCCGCCGGCTCCTGCGGGAGTTCCGGGCCCGGCTGGATCATAACCTCCAGCTGGGCATCGAGGACGATCCGGAGACCTGTCAGGTCCTTCGAGCCATGGTCTTTGGCGACCGCACCGGAATGGACCCGGGTTTACTCGATCTGCTGGAGCGCACCGGAACCCTTCACCTGTTCGTGGTGGACGGCTTGAAGGTCACCTTTGTGGCGGGTTTAGGGTGGTTCCTGACGCGCCTGTTGCCTGTGGGAAGGCGCACCACGGCGCTAGTGGTTTGCCTGGTGCTGACGGTCTACGGTGTTCTGACCGGTTTCTCGCCGTCCGGCTTACGAGCCAGCGGCATGTGCCTGCTGGTGGTTGCAGGGGTGATGCTCGAGCGCCCGGCATTCGTGTTGAACGCCTTGGGCGCAACCGGATTTGGCTTGATTCTGCTCAATCCCCAATACGTTTACGAGACAGGGTTCCAGCTCTCCTTCAGTGTGGTTGCAGCCATCGCCGTCGCGGTCCGGCCCCTGGGCCATTTCCTCGCCCGGGGACTGGCCATTGATCCTTTTCTGCCCGTCCGGTTGATCAGCCCCTGGCGTCGGCACTGGCTGCGTTTCGGCCGCCACGCGTGCGAACTAACCGCTGTCTCGGTGGTCTGTTGGGCCGCATCGCTCCCGGTGTCAGTTCTGCAGTTCCACCGGGTGTCACTCAGCGGGGTGGCACTAAATGTGGTGGCCGTTCCACTCGGGTCGGCCATGCTGGTAACGGGGGTCGCCGCCATCCCGGCAGGGTTTGCGGCTGCACGGGTCGCGGGTTGGTTGAACAACTGCAACTTTCTCCTCAGCAAGGTTTTCCTGGGCCTTTTGCGAGCATCGACCGTGCTGCCCGCCGACGCCGTCAATCTGTCGCTCACGCCGCCACCACCGGCCATGTGCGCCCTGCTGGCCACCGGCCGCAAGCCTGTGCTGTGTGTTCATGACCACGGCAAAAACTGGTTGTTCGACCTCGAAACCGCGAGCCAGTGGAAGGCGGTCGTCCTACCCTATTTGCGGTACCGCGGCATCAATTCCCTGCAGGGGATCTTCCTCGCCGCTACGGCCGACGATCCACCTTTATGGCCGGGCCTGGTGCGCGATTACCGTTGCCCGCTCGTCGCTTCCTGGCGAGAAGCCCTGTCCAGCCCGGAGATCACTTCTCGACTCGCGCCCGCGGGGTCGCACACAACTTCTCCGGTCCTGCAACTGGGACACGAGGCATTCCTGCAAACGCCGGAAAGGTCGGGGTCACCTCCACGCCGTTCCTCCTCCCGTGGCTGGCTCGTGTTTGAACTTGCCGGGTTCCGCCTCGGCTGGACCGATTCCGTCTCCGCAGTTGCCATCGGCAGCCCACCGCCGGCCCTGGACGTGTTAATCCTGCCACGGGCGGCTTTTCCCGGCGGCAAGACGTTGCTAGCCCGAACCGGCGCGCGCCTGGCCGTCTCGGTAGAAGGACACTCGACAGGGTGGGAGGTCAACCCGGTTCCAACCTTTCACTTTGCCGAAACCGGTGAGATCGAATTTGCAGCCACGCCCGACCTGCTCACGGTCCACACGTTCCGCGACGGTCACAACCTCGTCTTGGTGAGGCGAAGCCGATAGACGGGCAGCTGTTTCTCCTGAAACAGGTCCTCAAAATCGGTTGTTGGGTAAAATTCATCACTCCATTCAGACGTGATGAACCTGGTCGCAGGAACAAGCTTTTGAATGAAATTAAAGTAGTCGGTGTGGTCCGTCCTAATCCAGAGGTCGCCGCCACTGTCTAACGAGTCGTAGGCTGCCTCGAAAAATCCGAGGTCAATCAACCGGCGGCGATGGTGGCGCCGCTTCGGCCAGGGATCCGGGAAAGAAAGGTGAAAGCGCCTTATTGAACCGGCTGGGAGCAAGTGACGAACCGTGTAATCGATTTCTGACCGCAGCACACGCACGTTCTGCAGTCCCAGGTTATGGGCCTTGCGGCGGCTTTTGCGCACCCGCCCCAGAAGCCGCTCCACCCCCAAAAAGTTCCGCTCCGGGTAATACTGGGCGGCGCCCACGAGAAACTGGCCAGGACCGGAGCCGAGATCCACCTCAATCGGTTGCGCCCGGGGAAACACCTCTGCCAGCTCCAAAGG
>DASWVC010000035.1:0-15342 GCA_036401335.1 Chthoniobacterales bacterium | reverse complement strand
GGCCAGGAGGGCCAGGATGCCCAAGGCCCGGGCGGTTAGCAGGTCCTGGACGAACAACGCCGTCAACGCCGTTAACACAGGCACCGCCATAAGGATCAGGTGTCGGTAACCGGAAAATTCGCCAAGGTCCAGGTTGGAGGCGAGCCAGAAACTCCAAACGCCCGCTGCCACGATCAGGACGGTCCCGGCCATTCGGGAACGGGGCAACCGTTGCAGCCAGCGCTGCGACTGGCGGGGCCGGGCCAGGGCCGCCCCGTGGGCCAGGACCAGCAGCAAACCTACGACCAACCCAACGGTATGAAGGTCAAAATGGTAAACGCGCGGTGAATAATCCATGAACGTTCAGGCCGCGACTTTAACCTGCCCGTAAAGCGTGTAACCGGTGGAACGCTCGATCTGCACCTCAACCAGTTGGCCGGCGAGGCGTTCGTTCCCCTCGAAAACCACGATTTTGTTGCCCCGCGTTCTGCCGCTTAACCGATGCGGGTTGGTTTTGCTGGGACCTTCGCACAGCACTTGCACCTGACGTCCAACGCAAACGCCGGCACGCTGTTTCGCCCACTGGTTGACCACGTTCAAGAGGTCCTGGTGACGCCTTTCCTTGACCACCTCGGGAACCTGGTCCGGCAACACCGCAGCCGGGGTGTCGCGCCGCGGCGAGTATTTGAAGACGAACGCATTATCAAATCCGACCGTCTCGACCAACGCGCGGGTCTGGGCGTATTCCAGTTCGGTTTCTCCCGGGAAGCCGACGATGATGTCGGTGGTGATGGCCATCTGGGGAGTCACCGAACGGATCTGATCCACCAGCGCCAGGTATTTTCCGGCCGTGTAAGTGCGGTGCATGGCTTTCAGGATGCGGTCAGACCCTGATTGCAAAGGCAGGTGAATGTGTTCGACCAGCTTGGGCAGGTACCCAAAGGCTGCCACCAGGTCTTTCCGGAACCCGATCGGATGCGGGGACGTGAACCGGAGGCGCTCAAGGCCTTCGACCTCATGAACCGCTTCCAGCAACTGCACAAACGGACTTTTGCCGTCGATTTTCGGGAACTCATGCCGTCCATAAAGGTTGACAATCTGGCCCAATAAGGTCACTTCCCGAACGCCGCGCTCCACCAAACGCTGCACCTCGGCCACAATTTCCGTCGCCGGCCGGCTGCGTTCCGCCCCGCGGGTGAACGGCACGATGCAGAAAGTGCAATGCATGTTGCAGCCCTGCATGACGGAGACAAACGAGCTTACCTCCTGCCGCGCGGGTACATGGTCGCGGATGGCGTTCTGCGATTCCGGTTCATCCGCCACATCGACAATGGTAAAACGGGCATCGTCAAATTGCCGTTGCAACTTGCGGTGCCAGGCCTCGTCCACATAGTCGGCCACGCGATGAAATTTCTGCGTCCCGACCACCAGGTCGAGGTGGGGCACTTCCTTCAGCAGGGACGCCCCGCGGCTCTGCGCCATGCAACCGAGGAACCCGTAAACCACCGGACGTTGATGCCCCAGAGCACCGAGCAGGCCCATTTTCCCCAGGGCCTTTTGTTCCGCCATGTCCCGGACGCTGCAGGTATTCAGCAGCACCACATCGGCTTCCGCCTCCACCCCGGTAAGCTGGTGGCCACGGTCCAGGAGCATTTGCGCGACCTGTTCGGAGTCGCGTTCGTTCATCTGGCAACCGTACGTTTTGATAAAAACCTTGGCCATGATTCGAGGCAAGGCGCGTAAACTAGGCGGAAATCGCCGGATTGCAAAGGCTGCCCCGAAAGGCCTTGCGCCCCATACGCTGACGCCGCCCTAGCCACCCACGAGTGCTTGTTCGCGCAAGCGTTTCCGCTCGATGAAGCCGCCCACAAAAATGCACACCTCGTAAAGCAGGTACATGGGAGCCCCCATCATCGCCATCGAGACCGCATCCGGAGTGGGAGCAAGGAAAGCCGCGGCAAAGAATATCAGCGTAAACGCATAGGCCCGGGTCCGGCGAAGGAGCGCGACTGAAACGATGCCCAGCCGTACCAGCACCAGCACCACCACCGGCAGCTCAAAGGCAATCCCAAACCCGACACAGGCCTGGGTTACAAACGAGAAGTACTCCCGCACGTTCCACGTCGGCGTCCAGTTCATGTTCTGCGCATCGTGGAAGAAGAACCGCAACGTGGGCGGCAATACAAAAAGGTAGGCAAACACTACCCCTCCCACAAAAAGCCCGAAACCGACCAGCACGGCCGGCAGCATGGCCTGTTTCTCCTGCGGAGTTAACGCCGGCAACACAAAGGTGCCGGCAAAATAGACCAGAAACGGGAAGGCCAGCACGATCCCGGCATAGAACGCCAGCTGAAAGGAGATCGTCATGGAATCAGCCACCCCCAGCGAAATCAGGGTGCGCACCAGGTTGGGGTCCAGCGCCAGCAGGGGCCGCTGCATCAAATGGGCAAGCTGGGCTCGGAAACAGAACGCGAGGGCCATCGCGACACCCAGGGAAACCCCCATCTTGACCAACACCCAACGCAAGTCTTCCAGGTGGTCAAGGAACGGCTTGACTGCTTCCGGATCGTTGCCCTCTCGAAATTTGAATATATTGGAAAGCTTCATACAACCAGTCCTCGGGCGGTCAGCCGTGCAAAAAGTGCGAGTGTATTTGCATCCTGGATCATGTTTTCGGCTACCATGCGCCGCAACTCCGCCGGCCAGAATTCTTTCACCTCCGCGATGACCTCATCCGGATGGGGTCCGCCGCCACTCCCGCTGGGATGGACAGGCTGCGCCAGAAAAAAATGGCAAGTCTCATCGGTGAACCCCGGCGACGAGAAAAAAGCTCCCAGCGAGATAAGCCGTCCTTCCTCCGGCAACGTGCGCCCGGTTTCTTCGATCAACTCCCGCCGGGCCGTCGCCTCCAGGATTGCAGGGGTAACTTCGCCGGCCTCATCGACCTGGCCGGCCGGGAATTCCCAAAGAAATTGTCGCACCGGAATGCGCGCCTGCCGGATCAGGAGAAAAGCGCCAGCGTCGGTCAGAGGCGCAATCACGATGGCCGCTTTCCGCCGGACCGTGGTCCACGCGCGTTCACCCGGCTGGCCCGGAATCCGCACCTTTTCGGACCGAACTTCGAGGTAAGGGCTTTGGTAGACGGGCGTCGACGCCACCACCTCCCAACCGTCGGCGGTGCTCACGCCAGGTTCTCCTCCCAGCGGCGCAGTTCCCGGTCGACATTGGCGAAGGACGGCGCGCCCGTGGTAGTCCGGCTTTCCAAGGCACGCTTTAAATCCAGCACGCCGAAAACGTCCTCCTCAAAATGGTCGCTGAATTGGCGGTACTCAGCCAACGTTAAATCCGGGAATCCCCTTCCCTGCTGAAGGCTGAAAGCCACCAGTTTGCCAATGGCCTCGTGGGCTTGTCGGAAGGGAAGCCCACGCACGACGAGGTAGTCGGCCAGGTCCGTCGCCAGCAGCGCCGGGTCGTTGGCCGCGGCCATGGCCCGTTCCCGATCCACTACCACCTCGCCGACCATGCCGGCATAAACTTCCAGGATAAGCTTGATCTGGTCGACGGCGTCGAATACCGGAACTTTGTCTTCCTGAAGGTCACGGTTGTAAGTCATCGGCAATCCTTTCAGGATCGTGAGCAACGACGTCAGCGCTCCAATCAGGCGGCCGGTCTTGCCTCGGGTAAGCTCACACACGTCCGGGTTTTTTTTCTGTGGCATCAAGCTGGAACCCGTGCTGTAGGCATCGCTGATGCGCAGAAAATGGAATTCTGTGGACGCAAAAAGAATGAAATCTTCACTCAACCGGGAGAGGTGAACGCCCAGAAGGGCGATGGCAAACACGGTTTCAGCCGCGAAATCCCGGTCGCTGACCGCGTCCATGCTGTTCCGGGTGACGCTCGGGAACTCCAATTGCCGGGCCACGTAATCACGGTCCAGTTTGATGGTTGAGCCCGCAATGGCACCCGCTCCCAGCGGCAGCACGTTTCCGCGCTTGCGCGCATCCTTGATCCTTTCCCCATCCCGGTGCAGCATTTCCACGTAGGCCAGCAGGTGATGGCCAAAAAGGACCGGCTGGGCACGCTGCAAATGGGTGTAGCCCGGGATGATAACGCCATGGGAACGGCGCGCCAACCCGACGAGGGCGCGTTGCAAACCCCTCACCAGTCCGCTGATCGCATCAATCTCGGTCCTGAGGTAAAGCCGGAGATCCAACGCAACCTGGTCATTGCGGCTCCGTGCGGTGTGGAGCTTGGCCCCCGCTGGCCCGATCCGTTCGGTCAACGCCGCCTCGATGTTCATGTGGATGTCTTCCAGCTCGGGCCGGAAAAGAAACGTTCCGGCCTCGATCTCCCGCTCGATCTCCCGTAAACCGCCTTCGATCCGTTGACGCTCCTCGGCGGTGAGCAGATGGGCTTTCTCAAGCGCATGGGCGTGAGCGATGGAGCCCTGCACGTCGTGGCGAAACAGACGCCAGTCGAACGAGATGGATTCAGTAAAGCGTTGAACAACGGGGGCGGTCTCTTGCTGAAAGCGGCCTTTCCACATGGCGGGTCGCAGCCTCGCCCGAGGCTCACCCAATCGCAAGCACCTCAGTCCGGCAACTCGCTGATGTCGTATTCACTCTTCCAGGCCTGCAATGATTCTTCCGAAAGCCGGCTTACCTGCTGGGCAATCCGTTCGATGCGGGTCTGGGTGGATTTGATCAGGCGGGAGCTCTGCTGTGGGTCCCGACCAGGTGTCGTCAGGTTCATCAGGATGACTGCCAATTCATTGTTGATGCGGTCCTGCAGCATTCGCGTGATTTCCTTAATTGCCCGGTTCCGGATCTGACGCTGCCGGCTGCGCACCGCCCAGAAAATAAAACCGTGCAGCAGCCCAACGAGAACCGCAGTGATGGCGGCTGACGGCCAAGGATCAGGGTACGTGCCCCGCAAAAGCGTAGGCACGCCACAAATTATGACAATGCCAAGTGCACTTAGCCACAATTCGATGTGATTGAGTAAAACCCGCATAAAAAGAAGTGCGTAAAACTTAAAGGTTCAGACTCAAAATCCCATTCTAATTCAGAATTTTATAATGCCTGAATTGCACCAGGCAAATGGCGAGGGGTAAAAAAAACCATTCCAAGCCGCGCGACCCTGCACGAAATAGAAAATCGAGCCTTGAAAAACCGCTGGAGTTGCTTGCCGGCAAGCATTTGTCCCGAAGCCGGGACAAACGCCTCGATCATTCTGGGGTTTAGCCCAGCTTGAACCCGGCATGGACAATGTTGGCAGCTTCGTCTACCCGGGCCTCATCGACAATCACCGAAATCTTAATTTCTGACGTGCTGATCATCTGGATGTTGACCCCGGCGTTGCCCAACATTTCAAACATCCGCGCGGCCACGCCGGAATGCGATCGCATGCCAATTCCCACCACGCTCAGCTTGGCAATGCCGCCGTGCGCCTGAAAGCCGCGTGCTCCGATCTCGTCAACGACTGGACCCAGGAAGGTTTCGACTTTGGCCAGTTCGTCGGCCTGCGTGGTAAACGAAATGTCCGTGGTCCCATCCGCCGAAACGTTCTGCACAATCATGTCTACATTGACGTTGTTGGCGGCGATCTCGGTAAAAATCCGCGAAGCCCGGCCGGGCTGGTCGGGCACTTGGGTGATCGTTACCTTCGCTTGGCGACGGTCGACGCTAACCCCGCGGATAACCACCTTTTCCATGCTGCTGCTTTCTTCTTTCACGATCGTTCCAGGCTGCTCATTGAAGGAGCTGCGAACCTCAAACACCACGCCGAACTTCTTCGCAAACTCAACGGAACGCGACTGCATCACCTTCGACCCGAGACTGGCCATCTCCAGCATTTCATCATAAGAAATCTCCGGGATCTTGCGGGCATGGGTGACGAAGCGGGGATCACCGGTGTAAACCCCATCGACATCGGTAAAAATCTGGCAGAGATCGGCGTGAATGGCCGCCGCCAATGCCACCGCGGTGAGGTCGGACCCGCCCCGTCCGAGCGTGGTAATCTGGCCTTCATGGGTTTCGCCCTGAAAACCTGCGACAACCACGATTTTACCTTTTTGCAAAAGCGTCAGGATTCGGCGCGGCGTGAGGTTGGCAATCTTCGCTTTGGTATGGACGCCGTCGGTGACGATGCCCGCTTGCGCGCCCGTCAGGGACACGGCATCGCCCCCCAGGCTGTTGATGGCCATCGCGGTCAGCGCGATCGTGGTTTGCTCGCCGGTCGCCAGCAGCACATCCATTTCGCGCTCAGCCGGTTGTGAAGCCACCTGGCGGGCCAGCTGAATCAGGCGGTCCGTCACGCCCGACATCGCAGAAACAACCGCCACGACGCCGTGTCCGGCCCGCTGCGTTTCCAGCACCCGCCTGGCCACATTAAGGATGCGCTCAGGATCCCCGACGGACGTGCCGCCATACTTTTGCACGATAATGCTCATCGCTGCGCTTCCAGCACTTTCAGAATGGACGATTTGGTCGCAGCCGCGGCCAGCGACTCAAACCCGCTGGCCATGGCGGTGGCCACGTCCTTAAGCCCGTGTCCGGTCACCGTGCAGACGATGGTGGACCCCGCAGCCAGCTGCGGCAACGGGCAATGGCCGCAACGGTCGGTCCCTAGACAACGGAACAGGCCGGCGATAGAAGCAGCGCTCGCCGGTTCGACGAAGATGCCTTCGCTTGACGCCAGCCACTGCTGCGCAGCCAGGATCTGCTGATCCGAAACCACGTCAATGCTTCCGCCCGAATCCCTGATCGCCGCAACCGCCCCCTGCCAGCTGGCCGGGTTGCCGATGCGAATGGCTGATGCGGCGGTTTCCGGACGTTCAATGACGCGGTTATGGTAGATCGGAGCAGCGCCGGCAGCCTGGAACCCGAGCATACGCGGCAGCCGCCGAGCCCGCCCCAATTTCTCGAATTCACGGTAGCCTAGCCAATACGCCGTGATGTTGCCTGCGTTGCCCACCGGTAGGATGTGAAGGTGCGGCGCGTCGCCCAGCGCTTCTACAATTTCGAAAGCCGCCGTTTTCTGGCCGGCAATCCGGTTTGGATTAATGGAGTTGACGATTGCCACACCCGGTTCTTCCGCCAGCTCCCGCACGAGCCGAAGGCAATCATCGAAGGTCCCGTCCACTTCGATCACAGACGCTCCGTAAATGAAGGTCTGTGCCAGTTTGCCAGCCGCAATCCTGCCCCGCGGCAGCAAGACAAGGCAGCGCAGGCCGGCACGGGCCGCGTAGGCGGCCGCGGAGGCCGAGGTGTTGCCGGTGGACGCGCAGATCACCGCCCTTGCTTTTGCCTCGACCGCTTTGCTGATGGCAACGGTCATGCCGCGGTCTTTGAATGAACCGGTCGGGTTCAATCCCTCGAATTTCAGGTAAACGTTACACCCTACCCGCTCACTCAACCGCGGAGAATGAATTAAAGGCGTAGAACCCTCAACCAAGGTCACGACCGGTGTTTTTTCGGTCACCGGCAGAAACTCCCGGTAGCGTTCAATCACTCCGGCGGGCATTCCGGGAGGTCGAAAGGTGGCAAGCGCCGGCACAGTCATCATGAGAGTACCCAGAGCAAAACAGGCGTCGCCTTTACACACGCTAACGCCGCAATTCGGGTTACGGCATCCTGCGTGTCGCCGAAAGGTGCATTGTGAATCATAAGCACGAGAGGAACCGCGGCTTCGTCGTGGCTTTCCGGCTGGATAACGGAAGAGATGCCGATCCGGTGATGCCCCAGAATACTGGCCACCTGAGCCAGTACGCCCGGCTGGTCATCAACCGTCAACCGAAGGTAAAAGGCGGAAGTGACCGACCGGATCGGGATGCATTTGCCGTACAGCCCATGGGGCGTGAAACCGAACGCCTTGCCCCGCGTATCCAGCCAGATGGCAGCCTGGGCCAAGTCGCTGATAACCGAACTGGTCGTCGGGTCCTGGCCGGCCCCGCGCCCGTAAAACAGGGTGTCACCCACCACATCACCCCGAACGGCAAGGGCGTTGAAAACACCTTTCACCGATCCGAGCACATGGGCTTTCGGAACCAGGGTGGGATGAACGTGCACCTCGATGGAAGTGTCCTGATGCGCCCGGATCGTCGCTACCAGCTTGACGCAGTAACCAAGGCCGTCGGCAAAACGGATGTCGGCCGCCGACACTTTGGCAATGCCCTCTACATCGATGTCGTCGGTGCTGACCCAGAACCCGTAAGCCAGGGAGGCCAAGATGATGGCTTTGTGGGCCGCATCCCACCCGTTGACGTCCAACGTCGGATCCGCCTCGGCAAACCCCTCCCGTTTGGCTTCCTCCAACGCGGGTGGAAAATCCAGCTGCCCCTCGGTCATCCGGGTCAGGATGTAATTGCTCGTCCCATTCAAAATGGCGTGAATCGATTGAATGTGGTTGCCGATAAAAGCTTCCCGGATCGCTTTGATGATCGGGATGCCTCCCGCAACGGCCGCCTCAAAGAAAAGAGGCACGCCGCGCTCGGCTGACATCTCAAACAATTCGGCCCCGTGCTCCGCAAGCAATGCCTTGTTTCCGGTGACCACCGGCTTACGGGCTTCCAGCGCCCGCAGGAAAAGGCGGTGGGGCACCTCGATGCCGCCAATCAGTTCAACCACGATCTGGACGTTCGGATCGTCCACCAGCACTTCCCAATCATTGGTCAGCCGCTTTGACGGAACGGCCACCGAACGCGCCCGGTTCAAATCACGAACCGCCACCCGTTCAACCTGCAGGTCAAGGCCGAGGCGTTCCGCGATCAAAACGCGGTTTTGCGCCAAGTGCCGGTAAACACCGGCCCCCACTGTCCCCAGACCTGCCAAGCCGATCCCAATCTGCCGCATAACAAAGGACCGCAACTGTCGCGGAATCGCCAGGAGGTGTAAAGGGGAGAAGTGGGTGGGCGATCAGCCCTGCTTTCCAGCCGGCGAACGGTGCCCACCAGCGGCCCGGTGGGCAAGCGTTCAGGCAGGATGCCCGCAACCGCTGCATCCTGATCTGGTGCGCGTCAGCTTCCGTTTGACCCTGCTGTCCAAGCTCCCGGTACACGAAGTTATCCCCAGGCTGATTAAGATTTTCTTTTTATAGACCCACCAAGCTTCTTAATCTTAAGCATGTGAACAGGTGCCAGAAATCGCTGGCGATTGGCTTCCCGAGCGGATTCACAGGCTGAATAACCCGGTGCATAACTTCAGAGCCGTGCTTGAACAGCCAAGAACAACCCCAGGCCGGCCAGAGTTGTTCGGAGTTATTCACCGTTGTTGCGGGTCGTCTTCACCGCCCGTCCACATTGCGGTTTTGCCAATCCCGTCCTCCCAAAATTGTTCCCGAAAAGCCCGGAATAAGGCCAGCGGGTGCGGCCGGTTCAGGTTCACACGTGTCTCGGATCGAGCCCCGGTTCGGTGGGCCGGTGAATCCCTTCAGTGCCGGCAGGCATTGAAGGAGGGCGCTTGCGGACAAGCACCCCTACCGGAGGCCCCATCGTGCCGCGGCGGCGAAGGGACTCGCCGCCCTACGAGACGCCACGAAGAGACCTTTTACTTTCGACTTCGCTTGGCCCCGGCCTAGTTCCAATCGTAAAACGGAATTGATTGTTACAGTTTACACAATTGTTACAATTCAAATGTGGATGGCCAGGTTGAAGGCCGCCCCGGTCGCCTCGTGGACCGCTTCACTCAACGTCGGATGCGCATGGATAGTTGCCTCAATCTCCTCGTAGGTCGATTCGAGGGTCATGGCCAAGGTAAGCTCCGCAATCAGTTCCGTCGCTTCCGGGCCAATGATGTGGGCCCCGAGGATTTCTCCGTGGGGTTCCCCGATGATCAATTTCACAAAACCTTCCGCTTCGCCGACTGCCAATGCTTTCCCGCTCGCCGAGAACGGGAACTTGCCCACCTTGAATTTAACCCCTTTTTCTTTGGCCGCTTGCTCGGTCATGCCGACACTGGCCACCTGAGGCTGGCAATAGGTGCATCCCGGGAAAAAGGTCACTTTTTTCGGGCGGTGCTCGGTAAACAGGCCTTCCACTGCCTGGATCGCTTCCCAGCTGGCCACATGGGCGAGCCAGGGCGCACCAATGACGTCGCCGGCTGCATAGATCCCGGGAACACTGGTCTGGTACCGGTCATCCACCGTGATAAAACCACGTTTGTCGGTCGCCAGTTCAGGGCAGGGCGGCACCACTGGCACCACGCCAATGGCAACCAAGGCGCAATCGGCCTCCAGCGTTTGTGATTTCGCGCCCTCCACGGTGATCCGCACGCCTTGGGCGTCGCTTTCCGTTTTGGTCACCTTAGTGTTTGTCAAAATTCTAATGCCCTGTTTGGCAAGCGATTTCGCGAGCGTGGCACTGACCTCCTGATCCTCCACCGGCAACACGGCAGGCAGCATCTCAACCAGTGTCACTTCTGTCCCGAAAGCATTGTAGAAATAAGCGAACTCCACGCCGATGGCGCCGGCACCGATAATGATCAGGCGGGCCGGACGAGGATCCAGAATCATGGCGTCGTGGGCGGTAACGACCGTCTTTCCATTTACCGGCAATCCTGGCAACTTGCGCGCTACCGTGCCCGTCGCGATTAGAATGTGGTCTCCCTCAAGCGATTGAGCTTTGCCGTCCGCACCCTTGTACGTCACCCGGCCCGGCCCGGCGACGGCCGCTTCTCCCTTTAAATAGTCGACCTTGTTTTTCTTAAACAGAAATTCCACGCCGCCGGCGAGCTTGTCCGCCACATTGCGGCTTCGACCGATCACCTTTTTCCAGTCAAAGTCCAGGTTGTCGAACTTGAAGCCGTATTCGCCGGCCCGGTGCTGCAGCAGGTGAAAAAGTTCGGCGTTGCGGAGCAGCGACTTGGTGGGAATGCACCCCCAGTTAAGGCAGGTTCCTCCTGCCCGCTCTTTCTCGACGCACGCCACCTTCTTGCCAAGCTGAGCGGCTCGGATGGCTCCGACGTACCCTGCCGGCCCACCGCCAACCACAATCAGATCGTATTTCATAAAAGTAGTGCCGCCGCTGCCCATGGCGAACACCGGCGGCAGTGCTTCGGGACGCAACCTCCCTGGCCCGGGTGCTAGACCATGAGCAGAAGCGGGTTTTCCACCAGCTTCTTTAATTCACCCAGGAACTGCGCCCCAATCGCTCCGTCCACCACCCGGTGATCGCAGCTGATGCTGAGCATAACCCGTTGGCCTGCCCGCAGCGAACCGTCCGCTGCAACCACCGGCTTCTTTACAATCGCACCAACCGCAACGATGAGCGATTGCGGCGGATTGATGATCGCAAAAAACTGTTCGACGCCGTACCCGCCCAAGTTCGAGACCGTAATCGTGCCTCCCTGGTATTCCTCCGGTTTCAATTTTTTGGAGCGGGCTCGACTGGCCAGATCCTTCACCTCGGCACTGATCTGGCCGAGTGATTTCAGCTGGGCTTGTTTGATCACCGGTGTCACCAGGCCATCTTCGACCGCCACAGCGCACGCGAGCTGGACGTTGGCATACTGAACAATCGCATCGCCGTCAAATGAGGCGTTCGCCTGGGGCACGCGGGTTGCCGCCGCGGCCGCTGCTTTCAGGATAAAATCGTTAACCGTCAGTTTAGGTTGCCCGGCTGGTTCCAGGATGGCGTTCAGTTCCTGCCGGAATTTCACCAGCGGTTCAGCGTCAACTTCGGCCTGCAGGTAAAAATGGGGAATCGTGGTTTTTGCTTCCAGCAACCGGGAAGCAATTGCCCGGCGCATTCCGGTGAGGGGAATGCGCTTGTCTTCAGCCCCAGCCGCCTGCGGTTTGGCCGCCGGCGCCGGTTCCTTGCCGGCAGGAGCAGCCGCCGGCGCCGGCTTTGTCTCCTCAGCCTGAGCCACGGGTGCCGCCGGACGCTGGCTTGCCTGCCGGACGTCGGCCTGCACGATCCGTCCACCCGGGCCGGTGCCGGCGAGGCTTGTTAAATCGACCCGGAGTTCAGCCGCCAGCTTTTTTGCGAGCGGCGAAGCCTTCAAGCGGGTTTCCTCTGCAGAGGCCGCATTGGCAGAAGCACTGACCTGGTCTTCGTTCCGGCTTTTGCTTTCCGACTGCTTTTCCTCGATCCGGTCCTGTTGCGTGGATTCGTTCGTTGCCGGCATTTCCGGTTTAGCGGTCTCCGGTTTGCTCGCCTTGGATCCGGCCGCCTCCGCACCCTTCGGCTTCTCCGCCGGTGGTTTGGGCGTCCCGGCGTCTCCCGCCTTTTCACCGGGTCCGAGCAGCAGGGCCAAACGCTGGCCGACCTCCACCTTTTGACCTTCCTGGACAAAAATCTCGCCCAGGATACCCTCATCGAACGCTTCCATTTCCATCGTGGCTTTGTCGGTCTCGACCTCGGCCAGGATGTCCCCGGCGGCGACGGACTCGCCAACTTTTTTCACCCACCGCACCAAGGTCCCTTCGGTCATGGTGTCGCTGAGTTTCGGCATTTCAATCGTGATGGGCATGGGAGAAAGGGGGATTAGCAGAGTTGAAGCACTTTTTCGATGACCCGATCCGGGTCCGGAAGTTGTTTTCGTTCAACGGTCGGGCTGTAAATCGCAGGTGCGTCGACCGAAGAAATGCGGCCGACCGGCGCGTCCAGGTCGTCAAACGCCTTCTCCTGGATCAGCGAAGCGAGTTCGGCCCCCACGCCGCAAAATGGTTTGTTCTCGTTCACCACGAGGGCGCGGTGCGTCTTGCGAACCGATGCGAGCACGGTTTCCTCGTCCAACGGGCGGATCGAGCGAAGGTCAACCACCTCCACGTCAATGTTGTGTTCAGCCGCGAGGCGTTCGGCGGCCTTCAGGCAGGTCAGCACCGCCCGGCCGTGTGCCACCAGGGTGAAATCTTTGCCAGGCCGTTTGACGTCGGCGAGCCCCAGCGGAATGAGGTATTCTTCGTCAGGCACCTCCCACTTCTCGCCGTACAGCAAGGTATTCTCCATGAACATCACCGGATCATTGTCACGGATGGCCGTCTTGATCAGCCCCTTGGCGTCTGCCGCCGTGGCCGGCGTCACCACCTTCAGCCCCGGCGTGTTGGCCAGCAGGTTCTCCGGCGTGTGCGAATGCGTGGCGCCCACGTTCGTGCCGCCGTTGGCCGGGCCCCGGATGACGATGGGAACATTTATCAGCCCTCCGGACATGTAGCGGACGCAGCCTGCATTGTTCACGATCTGATCATAGGCCACATAGGCAAAACTCCAGAACATCAGCTCCATGACGGGACGCAAACCCAGCATCGCCGCCCCGATGCCCATGCCGATAAACCCAGCTTCACTGATCGGGGTGTCAACCAGCCGGCGGTCCCCCCACTTTTTCCAAAGCCCCTCGGTTACCTTATACGCGCCGTTGTACTGGGCGACCTCCTCGCCGAGGATCACCACGTTCTCATCACGAGCGAGCTCTTCATCCAGGCCGGCGCGCAACGCCTCACGGTAAGTCAGTAAAGCCATGTTGGTTGGTCAGGAATTAAAAAAATGGGTTCCCTGCCGGGACGCCTCGGTTTGATGGTCCACCTCGTAGTAGACGTCCTTCATGATGTCCGCCTCTGCCGGCAAGGGACTTTCTTCGGCAAACTGCACCGCCTGATTGGCTTCGTACTTCGCCTGACGGTCAATCTCCTCGTAGTCCGCCTCCGCGATCAAACCCTCGTCCTGCAGGTGGCGTCTCCAGATCTGGATGGGATCATGTTCCGTCTTGTAACGTTCGATTTCTTCTGGGGTGCGGTATTTTTTGGCGTTGGCATCCGCGACCGAGTGCCCGTAATAGCGGTAGGTCTGGATTTCCAGGATGCTTGGCTCGCTGCGTTCGCGCGCTCGCTGCACTGCCTCCTGGGTTTTTGCTCGTACTTCGTAAAGGTCCTCCCCTTTGAACACGTCCCAGGCAATGTTGTACCCTTCCGCCCGTTGGGCAAGGTTGTCGCGCACCGCTGACGAGCGCTTCAGGCTCGTGCCCATCGAGTAGCCGTTGTTCTCGATGACGTAAACTACGGGCAATTGGAACAGCCCGGCTAAATTCAAGGATTCGTGAAACGTGCCCTGGTTGATGGCACCGTCTCCCAGGTAACACAAGCAGCAGCCTTTGATGCTTTTGTACTTAAGGGCATAAGCGATGCCTGTGCCCAGCGGAGTCTGGCCTGCCACGATGCCGTGCCCCCCCCAGTAACGCTTGTCTGGCGCGAAGAAGTGCATTGAGCCCCCTTTGCCTTTGGAGCAGCCGGTTGCCCGGCCGAAAAGCTCCGCCATGCATTCCTCCATTGTCATTCCGACGGCCAACGCATGCCCGTGATCGCGGTAGGCCGTAATGACGTGGTCATTTGGGCCCAGCAGGGAGATGGTTCCCACGGCCACCGCTTCCTGACCGGTGTAGAGGTGCAGAAAACCGCCCATCTTGCCAAGGTTGTAATACTTGAGCGAGGTTTGTTCAAAACGCCGGATCCGGCACATGTCCCGCAGGAAACGCACCTTCTCCTCCTTTTTCAGCCCTCGGTTGATCGCAGCATCAGCCAGCGCAGGGGTATCGACCAAAGTGTTCATAATCAAATGTCAGGAAGGTTCGGTGTGCGCACCGGGCTCGCCACCGGGATTCGTGAAACCGGAGAAAAAACCGTCTGGGTAGCCACAAACAGGACCGTGAAAAGCAGGTCACTGGCAAGGCTGTTTCGCAAAAAAAACAAGGTCGGCGGAAACCCGGGGTGACCGATGGTGAGCGCCTGCCACCAACCGGCCAGGTTGTGCGCGTACGGGGTCAGCGCGTAAGGCGCGGGCCCATCGAACCACCAGTCGAACGTGTTCGTGACCAGGTAATAAAGGATTGACCCGGCTGCGCTTGCGCCGAGCAGCCATGGCACGCGGTGCCGTGGAACCCCGCGAACCACGCGGCCGAGGGCAAAAAGGGCCAGAAAACAAAAATACCCGGGTAACATCCGGGTATCCAAAAGGGTAACATGGTAATGCGCGTTCAGGACTACGTCGGATACCGCGAGCCCGGCCAGGGGCCAAACGACGTCTCGCCGGTTTCGGGCGTAGGCGCCGGTGCAGAGGCAGATGGCCGCCAGCGGCGAAAAGTTCTCCCACGGAACGGGCGCTCCGGCCAGGAGAAACAGCAGCCGGTAGAGCAGGAAGCCGAGGGTAAGGACGAGGGCTGGAAGCATGACCCGCCCACACTGCAATGGGCGGCCGTGGAAATCAACGGGAGACCCAGCATTGTCGAAGGTGTGTTTAGGAAGATCTTGCGAAAACAGAAAAAGATCAGGTTATCAATCCGCAGCGGTGCCGGGCCGGGGTCATCGCCACGTTTCCATCAGCATCTTGAGATCTTCAATGACAACCTCGAATTTCTTGAGGTCTTTGCGTCGGCC
>DASWVC010000034.1:0-2208 GCA_036401335.1 Chthoniobacterales bacterium | reverse complement strand
ATTCGAGCTGGGGGCTGTGCTTGTACTCGAGGGCGAATGGCGTGCCGTTGTCAGGCGGGTTGAAGCTGCCTCCCATCATCACCAACCCTTTGGCCAAGCGGGCGAACTCGGGGTCAAGCCGACACGCGACGGCAACGTTGGTCAGGGGTCCCCCGGTCCAGATGGTAACCTCGTGGGGAAACTCGCGCACTTTCCGGACGAGAAAATCTGCCGCCGCTTCCCGGAGCGGACCTGTGGTCGGGTTCCCTTCCGGCAATGGCGGAACTTCGGTTGGACCATGGTAAGGTGTGCGCCGGCTCGCCCCTTCGTCAGGAAATTTTTCCTGCCAGGCACCTTTATAGAAAAGTTGCCCGTAACGCTTTTCCCATTCGACGGTTTCCTTTTCGGAATTAAGGAGGGGGTAGACGCAACCCGGCACCACGGGCACGTCGGTCCGTTGGACGAGTTCAAGCAGACGCAAAGCGTGGGCAACGTTTTCGTCGCGCCACCCGTCCCCGCTTTCCACGGTGATGCCCAAGACGTCCACGTCCGGCGTTTGCAGAAAGAGCAGGATGGCCTGCAGGTTGGTTGTGCCCGGGCCGAAGCTGTCTTCATCAATGATAACCTTGCGTTTGCCGGCGGGAGGGGCGGCCGCAGCCGTCCAAATGAAAGCAAACGCCCCGAGCACGCAGAAGGTAAGCAAACGCAATTCAGCCATGTTTCCCGGGGCGCATGGTCACTGGAAATCCGGTGCGCCGTCAACCAGACTTTTGGCCCCGGATCAACGTGCACCGATTGCTCAGCGCAGGGCATTACGGCGAAACCGCCGGGGCAGAAGCGCTCATGTGCCGTAAAGGCGGTCGCCGAAGTCGCCCAGACCGGGCAGGATGTATTTCTGCGTGCTCAGCTCGCGGTCCAGCACGGCCGCGAAAACTTTGGTTCCCGGGTGCGTTTCCTCCACGGCCCGGACGCCCTCAGGGGCGCACACCACACAGACCAGACTGACCTCCCTGGCTCCGTGCGTGCGCAACACTTCAAGGGCCTGGACGGCAGAGCCGCCGGTGGCCAGCATCGGGTCGAGCACGAACACGCGCTGGTTCCTGATCGGCGGGAGTTTGGCGTAATAGCGGCGGGCGACGGCGGTGGTTTCGTCCCGTTCCAGCCCGAGGTACCCGACGCTGACGTCGGGAAAAAGCTCCATGAACGGGGAAACCATGGCCAAACCGGCCCGCAGCACCGGCACAACGATCATCGGCTCGGCGAGGGTGCAGCCTTGATGCGTCTCGAGCGGAGTGTGCACGGTCACCTCGCGGGTGGCAAGGTCGCGGGTGGCTTCCACGGCCAGGAGCAGGCTGATCTGGTAGGCAAGGGTCCGGAACGTGATGGGTTTGGTGGTCCGATCGCGCAGGTGCGTGACGACATGATCACAAAGCGGATGGCTCAACAGGTGAAGCATCGGGCGGAAGGGTCGGTCACGAATGAAGCCGAATGGGTGCGGATTGTCACCCAAACAGTGTGCCTTTCGGGTTGTCGGGAACCCTTGGGTGTCGCGACGATGATTTTCCTCGGGACAAGCGTTGAGCCCGGCCCATGCTGAACCTGACCGCCAATGCTGACAAGTTCAGCGCGCGCCTGCTCGTGTGTTCACCGGATCGTTGGCCCGGTCTGGAAAAGCTCAAGCCGCAGCTGCCGGGAGTCGAACAATTCTATGTCACGGGTGAGACCTCGAAAGCTACCGGGGTCGGCGCCTTTGACGAGCTGCTGTCCCCGGTGGAATCGGGTGCGGACGCCGGACCTGGCCGCCGATTGAGGTTGAAAGCGTGCTGTACCGGCACCCCTCGGTCCAGGCGGTTGGGGTAATCGGTTTACCCGACGGGCAGGACGGAGGACTTGTGCAGGCCCACGTGGTCTTGCGGGATGGCAGCCCTCCGGTGACGCCCGCGCAAATGATCGATTTCGCGAGAACCCGTCTGGCCGGACACAAGGTACCGGTCCGGGTGATCCTCACCGCGAGGCTGCCCCTGGGGCTTACCGGAAAGGTCGACCGGCTGGCCCTGCGGCGGGATGCTTGCCCGTAGTTGGCAACGCGCCTTTTCGGTCCGGGGCGCATCAGGAGCAAGTCAGCACGCCAGACCGTGTGCCGAAGCTCCTTTCCGGAGGCAACGCAATCCTGTCGCAAAAGCAGCGATGAGAACTTCTGATAACTTCTGCCAATTTGATGGATTTTTT
>DASWVC010000033.1:0-67711 GCA_036401335.1 Chthoniobacterales bacterium | reverse complement strand
CATCAGCATGGTCACGATGAGCTTCGTTCTTCTTGCGGGGTACGGGGGTATGGTATCACTCGCGCAGATGTCCTTCTTTGCCATGGCCGGGTACGTCGTGGGCGTCGGGGTCAAGACTTATCACCTTCCCTTTGCCGCCGTGATCCCGCTGGCACTTCTCGGCGCCATGTTTTTGAGCGCACTTTTTGCCACCGTCGCGATTCGCGCCCAGGGCAATTACTTTTTGATGATGACGCTGGCCCTGGCTCAGTTGTTCGAAGGCGTGGCCATGCAGTGGGCCTCCGTCACCAACGGTTACAATGGCATCGCCGGGATCCCGCGGCCAAGGCTGTTCGCTACCTGGTCTTTGCAGGAAACCTCTCCCCTTTACTACCTGAGCCTGGTTTGCACCATTGCCTGCTACGCCGCGCTCCGCCACCTCGTCGGTTCACCCCTCGGCCTTTCCCTCCAAGGCGTCCGCGAAAATTCCAAGCGGCTTGCCGCCCTGGGCTTCAACGTTCAAAAGCATCGTTTTGCGGCCATTGTGATTTCCGGCGCCGTAGCCGGCGCCGCCGGCATTCTGGGCGTGTTGCAAAGTGGGGTGATCGCGCCGCACACGGCCAACCTGCAGGCCTCCGTCATGGTCGTAATGGCAGCCCTGGTGGGCGGCGTTGCCCGCCTGGAAGGCGGTATCCTGGGTTCATTCGTGACGGTGTTTTTGATCGCCCTCGCAAGCTCCCTGACGCCCCGTTACTGGATGATCGTCGGAGTGATTTTCACAGGCGTGGTCATGTTTTTGCCGAACGGAATTCTGGGCCGGCGGCACCACAAAGCGGCCGGGCAATTCCCCCGGTAGGGCTCAGGCAGTAGAAAGAAAAAAAAGGCATTCCGTTCCTTCGCCTAAAGTCTATCAACTAAGTAGGCATTAGGAGATTCTGCAACGTGTGGCGGCCGGTCCCGGTTCCGGGTCGTCGGCTCAACGTCGATGAAAAAAGGTTTGGGGGAACTACGCAAGGCTGGGATAAGACCGCGGGAAACCCCGGTCTGGCAGGGTCACGAGTCGCTTTGTGACCTTCGGTAGGGCGGCGAGTCCCTTCGCCGCCGGGGAAGGACATCGCCGCGTCAGCAGCATACCTACAATGAAGGCATGCAGCAGCGCGGTGTTGCCCGATGATGGCCCACACGCCGGGCCTTTACGAATCATGGAAACCGCTTTGGCGCCGGCCAGCGCGCGCCAAGCCTCCAAAAGAATCGAAAGTGCTGGCGGGCGTTCACTTGCGGCTTCATGGAGTGCTGGTCCTACCCGTAGCGTATTGAGGCAATGCCCAACTTAACAACGGCAGTTGTCGTCCAAAATCCGTGCGGTCCGGCTAACCGTGCGGAGAGGCATGCCCAAATAACCGACCCAACCGGCGGCGCATCGTGTTGAGCACAGCGTGAAAATCGAGGTTGGCCGGAAGCGGCCAGTACAGCACCTCGTTATCTCGCACAAGTTGGCGCGCCAGTTTTGGGTAATTCACGTCCTGGACGGCCGTGCCGTCTTCGATGGCTTCCACGGCTGCCGTGGCAGCGGATTGCCCCAAAATCATTTCAGTCGGCTCCGTGCGGATGGCCGAAAAGCAGACGTGACTCGCCGACAGACAAACCGGCACTAACAGGTTCTTGCACTCCGAGCGTCTTGGAACGATGGCAGCGTAAGCCACCGGGAACGGGTGCGGTATTCGTTCCAAAAAATGTCCCTCAAGGCGCACCTGTCCGTTGTTGGCGACTCGCTGCACCCAGTGGGAGTCGAGGTAATAAGCGGCCAGACCGATTGGCTGATCGGCAATCCGTTGCCCTTTTGCATTTTGTTCCACCATGACGTAGTCGGAAGTCATCCGCCTACCCTCCCGGACGTAAAGTTTATAAGGCCAGTTGTCATGGTCCGGAAATTCGTCCCGGCACAAGCCATAGTTCAGCCACTCCAGGCGAACGGGCTCCGGCACTACCGTGCTGTGCCCTAAGAAATAGAGCAATCCTGCGGTGTACCGCGCGAGCTCGGCCGCAAATTGGTCACGCCCTTCGGAGGAGCCTTCGATGTACCCTTCATTGTAGCCGATGAGATCCGTGGAGAGCAGACCGTTGGTGAAATGCGTCGAGCAATTGACGTCATACTTCTGGTTTGGCAATGGGTCGATCTTCAAAAACGATTTCAGATCCAACCTCTCGCCGCTGCTCAGCCTGTTCCGGATGTCGCGCGCGAGCAACTCGTAACTCGTTTCGTTGTATCCTAGCGGGGCTGCGAAGGGGATACGGTCAGCGGAGTTTGTCGTCAGGCAAAGGCGGTAGCCAAAGGCCTGAACGCGATGGTCGGCGGCTCCGCTTGTCAGGTCGGCGGCTGGCTGCACGAAGGGTAACAGGCCCGACTCGCGCCGACCGGGTATTACGAACGCGCTGGGCGCATCTCCGTCCTGCAACGGCCGTACTCCGTTGAGGGTTTCGTGGTAAGTGGCGTTGCTTTCGCGACCCACATAGTAGCTCACCCCCGCCCTTGCGAGTAAATCTCCTTCGTACGACGCATCGATGAACACCTGCGCCCGCAAGGGCGAATGATCCGTGGTTGTGACCGAGACGATCGTTTGCCCAGCCATTTCTATGCGCTCCAGCGTTTGGCCTAGGATCACCCGCACGCCACTTTCCCGGACCATGTTGTTAAAGACCTGCTCCGCCACGTGCGGCTCGAACAGCATCGATTCAGGTTCCCGGTAAGCTCCGCCAACCTTCAAAAAAAATTCTCGCGCAATGCCACCAATGACGTCTTTGAAGGCCGGGAGGTAGTCGGAGAAGCCAAGCCCGCTGGTCATCATGCCGCCAAGGTGCCGGGTCGGCTCGATCAGCACCACCCGCCCACCCAGGCGCGCAGTCTGAAGTGCTGCGGCAACCCCCGCAGGGGTACCCCCATAAATCACCACATCAACGTCAGTAGAATTCCGGAATCCTGCAGAATGGACCAACCTTTGGATGCCCCGACTACCGGATGGAAATGGTGCATGAACGCCCAAACCGACGAGAGTCACCGCTACGATGATCCCCAAGAGCAAGGCACAACGCTTCATGGAGAGTCGTCGATCAAAAGGTAGCAAAGGTGCCTGGAGGCACCCTTGCTCCATCTCCGCCCAAAGGGCCGGTTTATCGCGCGGGCTTTCCCTTGACGCACCTTATTAGGAGACCTGAACATAAAACCTTCACTGTCTCGGCTCGAAACCACCGCAGGTGCTACTTAAGACCTGCGTCAGGTGTAACAGAACAGGGCTCGGTGAAGCAGGGATGAAACCAGGATGACTTTTTTGTCATCTGTTTCCCAAGGACGCGAAAAGCCGGTTCAACGACCGGCCGAATGACAAAGTATTCATTGGCGTTTCACTGCCGGTTCATGAAGGCGTGGCAACCTCTAGTATGACGAAGCGATCGGCGCTCCATCGAACAAAGGCTTTTGGCGAGGCTCGCCGGCGCTGGCGGCACGCCCGAACCTTGGCTTTTGTGGGGTTTTGCCTGCCGGCCTTTGCGGGAGCTGACGAGCTGGCTCCAGGCCGGGTTCCGGAGGCGCGGGTCACCGGAACGACCACGGCCGCGCACGTCTGGTTGGAAGAACCCACGGATTATGAGCGGCGTGAAGTCAAAGGCTTCTCGCTCGAAGCGCCGAAGGGTTGGTTGTGCAGCGAAAGCCCCGGCGTGGTAACCTTTGGAGGGCAGGTGGCGGGCATTCGGGTTAGAACGGTCGCGCTGCGCGCCCATCCAGAAAATCTGGATGCGCTGGGGGTGGCGGGCGCCGAAGTAAAGAGTTTGGGGGGAGCTAAGCCCGCAAGACTGAGGCGGATGAAAGAAGTTGACCTGCCGGCCGGCCGTGCGGTCCTTCTCAAGTTCCGCAGCAATCCAGGGCCGGCGATCGACGCGCCTCCTTCCCTGGAGTGCAGCGTGTACATCTTTCTGCAGCCTCGCCAGCTGCAGATTTTGAGCGTGTGGTCGCCAACCGCCTCGGATCACCGTGCCTTGCGGCAGCGCGTGGCGGAGAGTTTACGATGGAAGTAACCGTATGAGCACGCGGCTTTGGTTTCTTGCCCTCTCCGCTTCGGTGGTCAGCTGTGCGCATTACACGGCCCAGCCGCTCACCTCCGCCGGGGTTCAAAAATCCCTGCGGTTCCCGGCGCGGCATCGGCTTGCCATCGCCGCCAGGGAGGTGGCGCACCCGCTGCTCCAGCCCGTCCGTCTGGACTTTCGGCACGGCCTGGGCCCGGACCAAGTAGCCGTCCTGGCGGTGATCGCCAACCCGGCCCTGCGGGCCGATCGCGACCGCCGGGGATTGGCTGCTGCCCAAACGTTCTCGGCCGGCGTGTTGCCGAATCCGACGCTGGGCTACGCGCGGGACTTTGTCACTGGCGGCCATACGCTGGGAACCGTCACGGCCTACGGCTTCACCGGCAGCTGGGACGTGTCATCCGTGGTCAGCCGAAACGCCAAGGTACGGGCGGCGAAGAAAAGCGCCCAGGCCATCGAGCTGGACGTGGCTTGGATTGAATGGCAGGCCGCCGAAGCGGCCAGGCTGGCTTGGTACCGCGTCATGGCGCTGCACGCTCAGGCGCAAGAGGCCCGTCTCATCGATGCCGACCAGCAACAAGCCGTCGGCCTGTTACAGCAGGCAGTCAACGAGCGTCAAAAGAGCGCGCTCGACCTCGCGGCGGCACAGGCCACCGGCACCGATGCCCGGGCGACTTACCTCAGCCTGCAGCAGGATCTGGCGAAACAGACGCTGGCGTTGAACCGGGCGGTGGGCGCACCGCCGCAAACCGTTTTGCCCCTGCCGGCCGAAGCGAACCTGTCCGCCTCCTTGCGTGTCCCGGATGCCGGGGCGTTGATTTCCGCGCTGGAGCACCGGCGCCTGGATCTGCTGGGTCTGCGGGTCGGCTACGAAAGCCAGGACGCAAAGCTGCGCGCCGCGGTGCTAGCGCAGCTTCCCAAGGTGAACCTGGGGTTCTCCCACGCGAGCGACACGAGCAACGTGCACACGACCGGGTTGTCGTTCTCGTTTGACCTGCCGATTTTTGATCGAAACCAAGGCAGCATTGCGGTCGAAAAGGCTACCCGCCAAAGCCTGTACGATGAGTACACGAACCGTTTGTTCCAAGCGCGGGCGGACGTCGCGGAAGCCACCGCCGACCTTCGGTCGCTCAACGTTCAGGTGGCCGCAGCCGCGGCCGCGTTGCCCGCCTTGGCCCGCCTACTCGAGACGGCCCAGGCCGCGCTTCAGGGCCAGAACGCCGACGTGCTCGCTTACTACCAGGCCAGGGCCAATTACAATCAAAAGCGGATTCAGCTGTTGAAGCTAAAACAACAACTGCACGAAGCCCGGGTGGCGCTCGAGTTGGCGGCCGGTTGCTTCCTCCCGGATCAGGAGGGCGGTGCGTGAGGTTCCGGGGCGGGCGGCAGCCCGGGTGGCCTGTGTTCCGCCGTGCGTTTCATGCCGGGTTTGCACTTCTGCTGCTGGGTTGTGCGCCGCACCCCGGAGCGGAACACCCGGAGGACCACGAGGCTGAACCAGTGGCCAAAGTCGTCGTCGCTGTTGCCTCGCGAAAAAGGATCGCGGAAACGTGCACGGCCTTCGGCTCCGTGACGGCGGAACCGGGCAGCACCCACACCGTTACCCGCGCTTTCGAAACGCGGGTGCGCCACGTCCTGGTGGCTCCGGGTGAACCGGTCAAACGGGGTCAACCCCTGGTCGAGGTCGACGCCAGCGCCGCGACCTTGCTCCAACTGCACCAAGCCGAAAACGCCGCCCGGATGGCCCATCGGGACCTTGATCAGACGCGGCGGCGCTTTGACCTTAAGCTGGCAACCGTCCAGGAGCTCGGCGCAGCCGAAAAGGGCGCGACGGACGCCGACCTGCAATTGGCCAGCCTGCGGGATGAGGGGGTGCATCCATCCGAGCAAGCGATCGCGGACGTCGATGGTTTGGTGGCCCGAATCGGCGTGCAAGACGGCCAGTTGGCGCCCGCAGGCACCGCCATCGTGGAAGTCGCGTCTGGTGACGACCTGCAAGTCCGGTTGGGCGTTGAACCGGGCGCCGCCGGGCGGGTCGCGCCGGGCGAGAAGGTGGCCCTGGGACCCTCCGATGACCCTGCGGCGGCGACGTGGGAAGGCACGGTGAAACTGGTCTCCGGACAAGTCAACGCGACCACGCGGTTGGTGGACGTCTACGTGGCCCTTCCCCAACCAGGCAGTCTGCTGCTGAACGCTTACGTGCAAGGAAATATCGAGGTGGCTGCGCACGAAGGGGTCGTGGTACCCCGACGGGCCGTCTTTGAGGACCAAGGCGAACCGGTCCTCTTCGTCGTTCGGGAAGGAAAGGCGCAGCGGATCCCGGTGCATCTTGGGCTGCAGAACGACGATGAGATCGAGCTGACGGATGGCACGATCCGCTCCGGAGATGCCGTGGTGGTTCAAGGCCATCGCGAACTCACGGACGGCATGCGGGTGGAGGCCGCCACGGGCGATGAATCCCGTTGAATGGGCCTCCCGCCACGCCCGGTTTCTGGTTAGTCTGGTGACGGTCCTCGCCTTGGCGGGGGCCGTCACGGCATGGCAGTTGCCGGTGAGCCTGTTTCCGCAGGTGGACTTTCCGCGCGTCCGCATCAGCCTTGATGCCGGCGACCGGCCGGCGGAACGCATGGCCATCGAGGCAACAATTCCCGTCGAGGAAGCCGTTCGCGCCATTCCCGGAGTTCGCGGCGTTCGTTCAAACACGACTCGGGGAAGCGCAGAGGTCAATGTGAATTTCGATTGGGGCGAAGACATGGTGGCGGCCATGCTCCAGGTGGAGTCCCAGATCAACAAGGTGCTCTCCGCCCTGCCGCCGGGCACCACCTTCAACGTGTTGCGCATGGACCCCACCGTGTTCCCGGTGATTGCCTACAGCCTCACTTCCGATCACCGTCCCCTGCAAGAACTGCGCGACCTCGCCAGCTACACGGTGCGGCCTGCCCTGGCCACGGTGCCGGGCGTTGCGCAAGTTGGGGTGCAAGGCGGACAGACCGAAGAATACCGGGTCGTCGTTGACCTGCCGAAGCTGCAGGCCTTGAAGCTCACCATCACGGACGTGTCCGCGGTGCTCGCGGCCCAGAACGTTCTTTCAGCCGTAGGCAAACTTGAGGAGTCCGAGAAACTCTATCTCGTCATTTCTGACACCCGCCTGAAATCCTTTGCGGACCTGCCGAAGGTGGTGATTGCCTCCGGTTCCTCCGGCACGCTTTTCCTGGGCGATGTCGCTACGATTGAACGCAGCACCGAACCACGGTGGACCCGCGTGACGGCGGATGCCCACGACGCCGTGCTCTTCCAGGTTTACCAGCAACCCGGCGGCAACACGGTGCAGATTGCCGCCGGCATAAAGCGCAAGCTGAGCGCGTTGGGAACATCCATCCCGGCTGACGTCCGCGTCGCCGATTGGTACGACCAAGGGCAGCTGATCACTTCTTCCGCCACCAGCACTCGGGACGCGGTCCTGATTGGCATCGGACTTGCGATCCTGGTGCTGCTTGGGTTTCTGCGTGACTGGCGGATCACCGCCATCGCCGCCGTCACGGTTCCCGCGGTCCTCTGTTCGACGATCCTGCTCCTCGGCGTGCTCAAGATGAGCTTAAACATTATGACGTTGGGCGGCATCGCGGCCGCTGTGGGCCTGATCATTGACGATGCGATCGTCATGGCAGAGCACATTGTGCGCCGCCAGCAAGAAGGCGAGGGCAGTTCCGTGTTGACGGCGGCCCGTGAGTTCTCTGAGCCGTTGCTGGCCTCCTCCACCGCCACGGTCATCATTTTTGCTCCGCTGGCCTTTTTGTCGGGGGTGACGGGCGCGTTTTTCAAGGCCCTATCACTCACCATGGCAGCCAGCCTGATCCTCTCGCTGCTGATCTCCTGGCTCGTGCTGCCCGCGGTTGCTGCCCGTTGCCTGCACCGTGGCGTTCGGTCCCGCACGCATCCTCAGCCTCACGCGGGACGGCTGGATCGAGGGTACCGGCGGCTGGCCGGGTTTTTCGTTCGTCGGCCCGCCTTCATCCTGCTGATCTGCTTGCCCACGGCAGTGCTTGGAATTTTTGCCTTCCAACACGTTTCTTCCGGGTTCATGCCGGCCATGGATGAAGGCGGATTCATTCTTGATTACCATTCGCTTCCGGGCACCTCCCTCGCCGAGACCGATCGGCTGCTGCGCCAGGTCGAAGGCATTTTGCGAAAGCTGCCGGAGACGCAAACCTACTCACGCCGAACAGGGCTTGGATTAGGTGGTGACCTCAACGAAACAAACAGCGGCGATTTCTTCGTGCGCCTCCGTCCGCTGCCGCGCCGGGGAGTAGAAGCGGTCATGGACGACGTCCGCCAGCAAATCGGGCAGACCATCCCTAGCCTTCAAGTGGAAACGGCCCAAGTGATGGAAGACCTTATTGGCGACCTGACGAGCGTGCCGCAACCGATCGAAATCAAGTTATTTTCCGACGATGAACAAGGCTTGCAGACCCTCGCTCCCAAAGTGGCAGAAGCCGTTTCGCACGTGCGGGGCGTGGTGGAAGTTAAGAACGGAATCACTCCCGCGGGCGACGCCCTCAGCGTCGAGGTCGACCGCAGAAAGGCCGTGCTCGAAGGCATGGACCCGGATGCCATCACCAAGGTGCTAACGAGTTATTTGTCCGGGGATGTGGCGACCCGGGTCCTGCAGCCACCCAAGCTGATCGGGGTGAGGGTGTGGGTCCCGGAGCACGATCGCCAAATCACGCCTCAAGTGGAGCGTTTGCTCATCCGGGCCCCCGATGGACACCTTTTCCCGCTGGCTCGCGTTGCGAAGCTCACTGCGACGAGCGGCCAACCGGAGATCAAACGGGAGGACTTGAAACGCATGGTGGCGGTCACGGCCCGGATTAGCGGGCGGGACCTCGGTTCCACGGTTACCGAGGTGAAACGCGTGCTCGCACAGCCGGGGGTGGTGCCCGCCACGGTTCCCTATGCCTTGGGTGGGTTGTACGAGCAGCAGCAGATTGCGTTTCAGGGCCTCACGGTGGTGCTGGCGGCGGCCGTGATCCTGACCTTCCTGCTGCTGGTGTTCCTTTATGAAAGTTTCCGGGTGGCGCTTGCCATGCTAGGCATTGCCTTTCTGGCTGTGGCGGCCGTTTACGTCGGGTTATGGCTTACCGGGACGGAATTTAACATCACCTCCCGCATGGGAATGACCATGGTCGTCGGAATCGTCACGGAGGTTTCGATCTTTTACTATTCTGAACTTCGGGAGCAGTCGGGCCCCGACCGTCTCATCGTGGCCGGCCTCAACCGGATGCGCCCGATCGCGATGACGACAATCGCCGCGATCCTGGCCTTGGCGCCGTTGGCGCTCGGTTTGGGAGAAGGTGCGGCCATGCTTCGGCCGCTGGCCATCGCGATCATCTCCGGGCTCTGTTTTCAACTGCCGCTCGTGTTGCTGGTCCTTCCAGCCCTTCTCCGGGCGGTACGGAAAGAATGAGTTCCCGGGCAAGGCGGCACCATGAGGTTACAAAAACGTTACCGGTTCGAGCTGTCTAGAATGCTCACGGCGATTTAGGGTCCCCGCCGTACCCTCCAGTCGCCAGGACGCGCAGTGCCGAGGACCTTTGTTCTCACAACGGACAAACACGGCGCCTTGCCGACCGGATTTCTACCACCGCAGGGACCGCGCAAATTGCCCTTATGAAAACTCGAGAGAGCCGTTTTTTGATGCCCACCCATTCGATCCTCCGGCTGGCTGCAGCCCTGTTGGCGCCCGTGACGGCCCTAACCGCCGGCGCTCAGCCAACCGCCAAGGCACCCTACACGGTAACGGTGTTCGCCGCGGCTCCCGCCGGACTCACCAACCCCGACTCCATCACCGAAGGGGGCGGGAGCATCTTCGTTACGTACGCGAACACTTCGCAACCGGATGGCTCAGGTGGCCCCAGCACCATCGTCCAGTACGATCCGACCGGTCGGATCGTTCGAACTTTTGTCGTGTCCGGCAAGAACGATGGCCTTAAATACAACCCCTTTACCCGTCGACTCTGGGCCTTGCGGAACGAGGATGCCAATCCTGCCCTGACCATCATCGATCCTCAGACCGGCGCCCGGGAGCACTACACGTACGCGCAACCGCCTTCCCACGGCGGTGGATACGACGACGTCGTCTTTCTGCAAGGCCACACCTTTATCAGCGCCTCCAATCCGACCGTCCTGCCGTCTACCCCCACGACGCCGAATGGCCAGAACGTGCACCCTTCGGTGGTCGAAGCGCGTCTATCCGGGCACCAGATCACCGTGAGCCCCGTGCTTAAAGGCAACGATCCGCTC
The DNA here is from genome assembly GCA_036401335.1 of Chthoniobacterales bacterium. GTDB lineage: Bacteria > Verrucomicrobiota > Verrucomicrobiia > Chthoniobacterales > JAFAMB01 > DASWVC01. Next base: position 57,358 of record DASWVC010000033.1, on the reverse strand, counting down.
AGCAACGTGGTAACGGGCAAAACCGACCGCTCGCAACAATCAGACCCGGATTCGTTGAAAGTCGACGCTGCCGGGGACCTCGTGCTCGACAGTCAGGCCGATGGGGACCTCATCTTCATCAATGCCCCCGGTTCGCCCCAGCAAGCAAGCCTTCTGCTCCATTTGACCAACGGAACCGCCAAACAGATCACCGTGGATGACACGGTGTTCCCAACCGCTCCGAGCGGGACCGTCCTGGTTGTGGACACCAAAGCAGACACCGTTTACGCCGTTCATAGCAACGCCTTTCAGCCGGGCGGCGCCTACTCGGCGAGTGATAGCGACGGCATCCTGGGCAAGGTGGATCTGAGCACCGGTTTCGTGAATCCCATCGTGACCGGGATGCGGAGCCCGCACGGCGCGCTGTTTATCCCGGACTATCCCGAGGTATCCATCCAACGCGGGGCTGGCCTGTCGTTTCAGGGCTCGACCTTAACGGCGGCATTTCTGGTCACCCGTCTCGGAGACGTATCTCAGGCTCTCGGAATCAGGTATTCGGTCCACGCAATCGCTTCGGAAACCAACGACGACCAGAGCTTTACGGGAACCATCGAAATCCCCGCGGGCCAATCGGGCCAAGCCTTCAATGTCCCCATTACTTCGGTCAGTGAGCTGGCGGAGGACGGTGTGACCCAATCCGCCCTTATAATCCTGGAGCCGGGTCCAGGTTACAACCTTGGACCTTCGGCGACGGCCGCCGTTGACCTGGCCAAGGGTGGTTGAGGGTTTGCGCTACCCGCGCATGTGAGCTGACCGTAGCGCAGTCGGTCGTACATCCGGTGGTACAAACGGGACTTGCGGTCGTGGTAGGCGCGAACGTCGCCGCCGAGTCGGACTTCCAGCCGAGCCGTGCAGGCGGCCGGTCGCATCAAACACCCGGGCGCATGCGCTGCCGGTGCCCACGTCAACGCCGATGAAAAAGTTTTCGGGGAACTCATGGGATGAAATTACCCGACGTCAGGGCAGCGCCGTGGCAGGGTGCCCGGGGGTTCGGAACTGCCTAAGGTTGCCAAAGCGGCAAAGGCCGCCTTGAGCCGCGGCCGGCGCGCGATCGAGAGCACCAACGCGTTTTCGAGCAGCCAGAGGACGCCGCTGGTTATGAAGGCATCGTCGTAGGTACCAATCGCAGTGCGCGACCACCCGGTCGCGAGTGCGGTCAACTTTTGCGCTTTTCCGTCTCGGGAGGTGAGCCATCCAGGTCTGTCACGGCCCCCAGCGACGCGGAACTCACCTGCCGCGCGTACTTGGCTAGCGCTCCCCGCACGTAACGGGGACTTGGCTTTTCCCATGCGGCTAACCGCTCCGCGATCTCTTGGTCCGGCAATCCCAGATCGATGCGGTGCTTCTCACCATCAATCAGGATCGGGTCGCCATCTCTGACGACTGCGATGGGACCTCCGGCGTACGCCTCCGGCGTGATGTGGCCGATGACAAACCCGTGGCTGCCACCCGAGAACCGGCCATCAGTGATCAAGGCAACTTCTTTGCCCAACCCTTTCCCCATGATGGCCGACGTGGGTGCAAGCATCTCGCGCATCCCGGGGCCGCCCTGCGGGCCTTCGTAACGGATCACGATGACGTCTCCGGGCTTGATCTGGTCGTCAAGAATGGCCCGCAACGCGCGCTCTTCCGATTCAAACACCCGGGCCCGGCCTTCAAAACGCAGCCCCTCTTTCCCGGAAATCTTGGCCACTGCGCCGTCCGGGGCCAGGTTGCCGTAGAGGACGACCAAGTGGCTGTCCGGCTTGATGGGATCGGTGAGCGGACGCACGATCGACTGGCCTTCCGCGTAAGCCTTCACGCCGGCAAGGTTCTCCTTCAGGCTCCGGCCGGTCACGGTAAGGCAATCCCCGTGCAACAATCCTTCGTCCAGCAAGGTTTTCATGAGGGGCATGATCCCGCCGATCTCCACCAGCTCCCACATCACGTGTTTCCCGCTTGGCTTCAGGTCAGCCAGCACCGGCACCCGTTGGCCAACCCGGGTCCAATCGTTCAGCTTAAGCTCAACATCGGCCGCATGGGCGATGGCCAGGAGGTGCAGCACCGCGTTGGTCGAACCGCCCAGCGCAATCACCACCGTCATGGCGTTTTCAAACGCTTCTTTCGTAAGGATGTCGGAGGGCCGGATTCCCAGCTTTATCAGATTAAGGACCGCCTCACCTGCCGCCTCGCAGTCCGCCAACTTCTCACGCGACACGGCCGCCTGCGCCGAACTGTTCGGCAGGCTCATGCCCATGGCCTCGATGGCCGAGGCCATCGTGTTCGCGGTGTACATGCCACCGCAAGAACCGGCGCCCGGGATGGCCACCGTTTCCACCTCGTCAAGCTCCGCATCGGAGATTTTACCGTTTGAATGCGCCCCGATCGCTTCAAAGATGGACACCAAATCCACGTATTTGTTGTTGATGCACCCGGGCAGGATCGTGCCGCCGTAAACAAACACCGACGGGCGGTTGAGCCGCGCCAGGGCCATCAGGCAACCCGGCATGTTCTTATCGCAACCACCGATCGCGACCACCCCGTCAAATCCTTCACAGCCGGTCACGGCTTCAATGGAATCCGCGATGATCTCGCGCGACACCAACGAGTACTTCATTCCTTCGGTGCCCATCGAGATGCCGTCCGAGATGGTGATGGTGTTGAAGATGATCGATTTACCTCCCGCCGCATCCACCCCTCGGGCAGCCGCCCTCGCCAGGCCGTCGATGTGCATGTTGCACGGCGTCACCATGCTCCAGGTGGACGCAACCCCGACGATCGATTTCTTAAAGTCTTCTTTCTTGAAACCTACGGCGTACAACATTCCGCGGCTGAAAGCCCGCTCGGGGCCGTCGACGATGGGAGCGGAGTGCTGGCGTGGATCGTAGCCGTCCTTCGGATTCATGATCGTTGGACTTAGCCCGCCCGGGACGCGGCGCAACCAAGTTTTTTCTTCCCGCGGCGGGCCTTGCCGCCGCGAACGCCTCCGGAAGCGTACCGTTAGCCACAATGCCGTTTCACTCGTACCGGAATTTGCCCATGGCCGTTCTGCCTTCACCCTGTATCCGGCGTTTGCCGCACCCCCAGCTGTGACCTACGGAAGCTTTCACCTGCGTTTTAACCTTCCTTTACTGGCCCTGGCTGGTTGCATCTCCCTATTCGGGGCGTGGCGGCCGTGGGTGCTGCTGACCTTTGGGCTCGTCCTGCTGATCGTGGTCGCGTTCACCACTCCCTGGGACAATTATGCGGTTGCCCACGGGATGTGGGATTTCCCGGATTCCAGGTACGCCTTTCGGATCTGGCACTTACCCGTCGAGGAGTACTGTTTTTTCGTGCTCCAAGGCTTGGAAGTGATGCTGGTTTGCCACGGCCTGAGCGGGCTGTTCGGGTTCTGGAAACCCGGGATTCCCGGCTTTGGGTCTTTGCCGGTCCGCCTTGGCCTGGGTACCCTCCTTCTGCTCTGGGCGTTGGTGGGGTTTTGGGCCACCCGCCGCCTGCCCCGGCGGGGGCATTACCTTTTTCACCTCGTCTACTGGTTCGGACCCGTCCTGGTGCTGCAATGGCTGCTGGCCGGCCCGCTGCTCGTCGCCAACGGGTTCGCCGTGACGATCGCGACGGTTTTGGTCGGCACGTGGCTCACCTTGGCCGACTTGGCGGCTGTTCGGCGCGGCCTCTGGATTTTTGACGACCGGCAGATTCTCGGCCTCAGGTGGCGCCAAAGCCTGCCGGTGGAAGAAATCATGTTTTTTTACGTTACCAGCTTGTTGGTGGCGCAAAGCTACTTCATGCTGGGGCCGGTGGCTTCCAAATGGCTGAAGTCGCTTTGAAAGGGAAAGGGGAATAATTCGTCGCCACTTCCCTCTCACCCCGGGATGCGGAAATCTCTGCGGTGCCCAGCAGTTCACCATGACAGGCAAATCGATCGACCTCGAAGGTGCGGTGGCGGCTTATTACCAGTCGCTCTACCGTTTTGCCTTGTCCCTTACCCGCCAGGAAGCCTCCGCGGCTGATTTAACGCAGCAGACCTTTCTGCTTCTCGCCCAGCACGGCCATCAGTTGCGAGAGTTGGAGAAACTGAAGGGATGGCTTTTCACGACGTTGCGACGCGAATTCCTCCGGCTGGCCCGGCGGCAAAACGCGCACCCCGAAGTTTCTTTTGAGAGCGGCGAACACGAGGCCGCGACGTTGGACGTAACCGCTGCACGCAGCGCTGATGCACACCTGATCCTGGACGCGTTGGACGCTCTGGACGACACCTACCAAGTGGCGCTCAAGATGTACTACCTGGGCGAACTTTCCTACCGCGAGATTGCCGACGCGCTGGAAATCCCGATCGGCACGGTGATGTCCCGCCTGTCGCGTGGCAAGGAACAGCTCCGGGCGCGGCTTTCGAGTTTGCAAGGGCTGCGGGACTCTAAAATAATCCCCCTGCCACCGGAAGAAAGGCTCGGCCGTGGATAACAACGAGGCGAGAGTCATCCTTAGCGCCTACCGGCCGAACGGTGCGGATGCGCAAGACCCAACGTTTGCAAAGGCCCTCGCGCAAGCAAAGATGGACCCTGCACTGGGCGAATGGCTGGACGGGCAACGCAGCGTGGACGCTGCCCTGATCGAGCGGCTTCGCACGATTGAGCCGCCCGCGGACCTGCCCAACCTTGTCATGGCTGGTTTGAAAACGGTGCCGCTTCGACGCGACCGCTGGTTTGGCCCACTTTCGGCCATGGCGGCTGTCTTGACGGTGAGCGCGGTTGTCTTGATCGGTCCCTTGCGTCCGTCTTCCCGTTCCTCCGGCCTCGCCGCGGCGTTTCAGCGGGATGCTTTGGCCATGGTCTCGTTGCCGGCCGGTCCCAAGCTCGATCTGATCACGTCGAGCTTCGCCGAAACCCAAGCTTACATTGCGCAGCAGCAAGGCCCGAGCGCGCCGGCCATCCCGGCGAGTCTGCAACGGATGCACACGGCCGGGTGCCGCGTGATGGAGTGGCGCGGCCACCGCATGTCCCTTACCTGCTTTCGGTTGCCGGACGGCCGGTTGGTTCACTTGCTTGTCATTCCTAAGAGTGCCTTGGGCACCGAACTGCCGCCGCAACCTGGCAGCGAGGGCCCTTGGGAGATGATCTGCCAGGAGATGAACGGCATGGTGATGCTTTGGGCGAGCCAGACGTCCCCCGAAAACCTCCGGCAAATTCTTCAAAGTTGAGAAGAAACGAACCCTGTCTATCCCATGCCAGTGAGCGGCCCGGCCGCGGGTAGATGGGGAAGCAAAAAGGGTAAGCACAGAGCGGACGGGAGGGTCGAACCGAGGCAGAAATTGTTGGCTTCGACGCCATCGGGGCAAACCGCGGGCACGGCTTCCGGTGCGCCGGCCATTCGTAAGCCGGCCTCTTTCGGGCGCCTGCGCACATGAACAGTCCGGCTTTTTCTGCCGGTAATACCATTTAGGCCGTCATACCGGCAAAATTCCGGCGAAGGAAGCGTTTGCTTTGCGCCCGCAGCCAGCCGTCGCCAATCAGATTCCCGACCCGCCGGGCGTCTTGCCACACCTCGCGCAGGAAGTCCGTCATCACGGCTTCGAGCGCCCGCAGGCTGTGGAAGGGTCGGTTGCAGAGGCGGTCTTTAAGCTGGTCCCACAGCTTTTCGACCGGGTTCAACTCCGGGCGGTACGGCGGGAAGGCCAGCAGGCGTACCCCAGGCGGCAGCTTCGGTGCCCCGTCGCCGGGGTGGAACCCCGCCCCGTCCCAAATCACGACGTGGTTCGCCTCGGGGTCGCATGTGGCCACTTGGTGCAAAAAGAGCCGGCTGGATTCCTGGTTGGCCGTGGGGCAGTAAAAGAACTCCGCCGCACCCGCGCCCCCGACTTGGAGGGCGCCAAAGACGTAGCCCCCTTCATAGCCCGGCTGGACGGGAACCACGGTCCGCTGGCCTCGTAAAGCCCAGACCCGCCGGGTCACGGGCTGCAAGCCGTAGCGCCTTTCATCGGCCACCCAGAGCCGCACCGGGCGACGGGCTGGCAGTTTAAGGCGGCGAGCTTTTGACCCAGCGTAACTTTGAACGCCGCGGCGGTGGCAGGGGCGCGGCACTTTCAACCGCGCCCCTAAGCCTTTTAAATAGTGGTAAACCGACGCCAGGCGCACTTCCAACCCATAGGTCTTCACCAGCCAACGGTGGGCGTCGACGGCCCGGCGGCACTCACCGCTTTGGAGCTTTCGGCTCAGGGCCCGCGCCATGGCCGGCGTGAGGCGACTGGGCGGCCCCTTGCCCCGCTTTAAGCACAGCAGCCCCTCCACCCCGCTGCAGCGAAAGGCATCAAACCACTGCTGGATGCTCGAACGGGCTCGGCCCAGTTGCGCGGCGATCTGCTCAAGGGTGAGTTCGCCTTCCAAGCCCCATTTGACGGCCAAAAGCCGTTCGCGTTGCCAGCCGGCCCGCTGGCGGCGCAGCCGCTCCAAGAGCAGTTCCGTTTCCCCTTGTTCATCCAGTTTGCGGCGCGTCCGTGCCATGGGCGCCAACTTCACCCAACCATCGCCCAGGGTCACGCCGATTTTACCAGTTTAACCTGCAAGCTGGTATAACTCGTTGGGAATTGCAGCCACCGCTTCCACCGGTGCGATCCTGTATTCGGCATAGAGACCATCGCAGTCGATCGCCGCCGCCTGGAACCAAGCGGTCACCGACCTCCCATGGTGACAAGATGCGTCGCTCGAGACGGATCTGTCGGAGATTCATCATTGCAGTCATGTTCGTCTGCGGAATTGATGTTAGGTGCCGAGGTGGGCAGCGGAGGTTTTCCTTCCGCGCGCCGGCTCTTCTGACCCTGCTGTCAAAGTCCTCGACGCCGGCCACTTCGCGTTGGACTCCAAAGCCGACGAGATTGCATCACTGGCACGAAAGTTCGTGCCGCAAGCAACGTAAACTCCTTTACGCTCCGAGCCTACCTGCCTCCAACCCACCAAAAGATCCGCACAAGGAAAACAAAGGAGAACAAACATGAAAATACTGATGGTGTTAACATCACACGATCAACTCGGTAACACGCGCCGCAAGACCGGCTTCTGGCTCGAGGAATTCGCTGCCACCCCCCTGCCGAAAGAGCGCGTTTATCCCTTTCTTACAAACCGACACCTTCTTCCCGGCGTTTATTCCTCCGACGACGGTTGCTGGGCGGACCTGCGTCGGCCGCGACTAACGGGAGGGGCGCCGTCCACTTCCGTGTTAACCAACGAGTCCTGCGGCATCGAACATGAGCCCGTACTCTTGCGCTCGATCAAGGTCGGCTGGATCGGACGGATGCGGGGATATTCGGGCGGCGACTGAAGCTGCGCCATCAGGCATTGCATGCTCAAGCGGCCGAGCGCGGCAAAATCCTGTTTGATGGTAGACAGCGGCGGCCGGTAAAAGCCGGCTTCCGGGATGTCGTCAAACCCGACCACCGAAACGTTTTTCGGGACGCGAACGCCGCTCTCTTCAAAGGCCCGGATGGAACCGAGCGCCATCTGGTCGTTGGCAACGACGATCGCCGTGCACTCTCCCCACTTTTTCTGGAGCCTCTTTGTTGCTTCGAATCCGGACTCCGCCGTCCAGTCGCCGTTCTCGACGGGTCCCGGCTCGAGGCCTTTGGCCTTCAACTCCTTCCACCAACCCCGGTACCGGAGCTCCGCTGCCCGCCAGAAGACCGGGCCGCGCAGGTAGGCGATTTTCCGGTGGCCAAGGTCGATGAGGTGCCGTGTTGCCTTCCGGGAGCCCGATTCCTGATCGATGAAAACGGAGGGACATTTAAACCCGAAATTCGAGTCTACTGCCACCATGGGAATGTTGCGGCAAACCTCGCGGAGGTCGCGCAGGTCAACGACCCAGGGAAGGTGGATGAGAATGCCGCAAACCTGGTGGGCGCAGAGTTCGTCGACCGCCCGGCGAACCTCCTGGGCGCTCTGCTCCACGATGCTGCTGAACATGAAACTCAGCCCCATCTCCTTGGCGGCGTGTTCGCTGTTAACCATGATCTGGGAGGGACCGAAAAAACTGGTAGCGAACGTCACCAGACCGACCGTGGTCGAACGTTGGGTTGCGAGCTGGCGGGCGGTCATATTCGGCCGGAACCCAACCTGGCGCAGAACGGTTTGCACCCTTTCCCGGGTTGTGGCCGAAACGTGCGGCATCGCGTTAAGAACGCGGGAGACGGTCTGGTAGGAAACTCCGGCCAGCGCGGCGACGTCATTGATGGTGAGGTTATTGCTCCTCTTTCTGGGGGACGACCGCATATTGGCTAGGTGAATAGTCCTTCTGCCCGGATTGTAAAGGCCGTCGGGGCACTTTCGTTTCCTTTTTTCCTTGCAATACGCCTTTCGAACGGTTAGTCGGTGTGAGCGTTCACGGACTCCCCCCTGTTCTCCTCGGCAAGAACCCTGGTTTGTTTCTGTGAGCGCTCACATTCTGGCCCACGCCGCGGTGCCGCTAAAGGGTTGCACGGTGGTGGCCGATTCAAACCGTAATCCCTTCAAATGAACCTAAATATGACCCGTGGATGTCGTGCAGCCTTGCTGGCCCTGCCCGCAGCGCTGTTGTTAACCCAAACGCCCGCCTCGGCTGCAGATGCGGCGTCGAAAAAGAAGTTAGTCGTCGGGTTCTCCCAGGTGGGAGCAGAAAGCGGCTGGCGCACCGCCAACACCGAATCGATCAAGGCGGAAGCCGCCAAGCGCGGCATCGACCTGCGTTTCTCGGATGCCCAGCAGAAACAGGAAAATCAGATCAAGGCCATCCGCTCTTTTATCGCGCAGGGCGTGGACGTGATCGCCTTTTCGCCCGTGGTCGAAACGGGTTTTGAGCCCGTTCTCCAGGAAGCCAAGAAGGCCGGCATCCCGGTGGTGCTGTCCGATCGGGCCGTCAAAGTGTCTGATCCGTCGCTCTACGTGTCGTTCCTTGGTTCCGACTTCGTTGAGGAAGGGCGGCGCGCGGGCAAGTGGCTCGCCGACAAAACCGGCGGCAAAGCCAGGATCGCGGAGCTGGTCGGCACGGTCGGCTCGGCTCCCGCGATTGACCGGAAAAAGGGATTTGAAGACATTCTGGCCGAACACCCGGACATGAAAATCGTCAAGTCGCAGAGCGGCGATTTCACGCGGGCCAAGGGTAAGGAAGTGATGGAGGCATTTTTGAAAGCTCCCGACGCGAAGGAGATCACCGCGGTTTTCGCGCATAACGACGACATGGCGCTGGGTGCGATCCAGGCGATGGAGGAAGCCGGGCTTAAACCGGGCAAAGACATTGTCGTCGTCTCCATCGACGGCGTTCGGGACGCCTTTAAAGCAATGGCGGACGGCAAGCTCAACTGCAGTGTCGAATGCAACCCGTTGCTTGGACCCCAGCTTTTTGAGGTCGTGGAAAAAGTGGCCGCTGGGCAAACGGTGCCAAAACGCATCGTGACGGAGGAGAGCGTGTACGACCAGTCCCTGGCGGAGGCAGCCCTGCCCAAGCGCCAGTACTAGAATACGCTGGCGGTGCGCACCGTGGGCAGTCCCATTCTGGAAATTCGAGGTCTGTCGAAAGGTTTTCCTGGCGTTCAGGCCCTTGACGGCGTGGATCTCACCGTCAACCGCGGTGAAATCCACGCGTTAATGGGTGAAAACGGGGCCGGCAAAAGCACCCTGATCAAGGTGTTGACGGGCGTGTATTCCCGGGATGCGGGCGGCACTGCACTGAACGGGATTTCCATTGCCCCACGATCCCCGCGGGAAGCGGAGCGGCTGGGCATCAGCACGGTTTACCAGGAAGTAAACTTGATCCCGGACCTGTCGGTGGCGGAAAACATCTGCCTTGGCCGGCAGCCGACGTTGATGGGAAAGATCCGGTGGCGGGCCATCACCCAACGGGCGCAAAAGGCGCTGGCCCGGCTCGAATTGCGCATCGACGTTTCACGCCAGCTCTCTGCGTACTCGATCGCGGTTCAACAACTCGTGGCGATCGCGCGGGCGCTGGACATTTCTGCGAGCCTACTCATCCTGGATGAACCGACTTCGAGCCTGGACGACGGTGAAGCGGAAGAGCTTTTCAAAGTCCTACGGAAGTTACGCGACCAGGGGCTCGGGATCATCTTCGTGACCCATTTCCTCGGGCAGGTTTACAAGGTCTCGGACGCCATCACCATCCTGCGGAACGGGCGTCTGGTCGGGCAGTTCCCGACCCGGGACTTGCCCCGCCTGAAGCTCGTGGCCCAGATGATGGGAAAGGACCTGCAGGAAGCGGAAAAACTTGAACACACGCGAGCCGGCACCGCGAGCATCCGGACGGATAAGCCGTTGATCGAGACGAACGGGCTGGGTCGCAAAGGGTCCATTCACCCGCTTGATCTGGAAATCAGACCGGGAGAAGTGGTGGGGTTGGCAGGCTTGCTTGGCTCAGGCCGCACGGAAACCGCCCGGTTACTCTTCGGGATCGACAAACCTGACCGCGGCAGCATCCGGGTCAACGGCCGGGTCACGGTGTTCCGCAGCCCCCGAGGGGCGATCCGTTGCGGGCTGGCGTTGACCCCGGAAGATCGCAAAGCGGCGGGGATCATCCCCAATTTGACCGTGCGTGAAAACATCATCCTGGCCCTGCAGGCGAGCCGCGGTCCCTGGAGCCGGCTTTCCCAGGAAGAACAAGAAGGGTTGGCCGACCGTTTCATCAACAGCCTGGCCATCAAGACGCCGCACCGCGACCAGCCGGTGAAGAACCTGAGCGGTGGCAACCAACAGAAGGTGCTGCTTGCCCGATGGCTCGCCACCGAACCGAGGGTGTTCATCCTGGACGAGCCTACCCGCGGCATCGACGTGGGGGCCAAGGCCGAGGTTGAAAGACTGATCAATTCCCTGCGCCGGGAAGGCCTCGGCGTGCTCTTTATCAGTTCCGAGCTGGAGGAAATTGTGCGGCAGAGTCAGCGGGTCATCGTTCTGAGGGATCGCCGGAAAGCGGGCGAGTTGACGGGCTCCGACATCAGCGTAGAAAACATCCTTCGCACCATTGCCAAGGATGAAGAAGAGGGAGCTCCGGCGTGAGTTGGTTGATGGATGCGGGCTTCTGGCTGGTCTTTGCGGCCATTTTGTTCCTGGTGCGACGACAGAAGATCGTGTGGCCGTTGGCCGCCCTGGGAGCGTTGCTGCTGTTTAACCAGTTCTTTACTCCCGGCTTTTTTCGTTTGCAGGTGTTGGACGGCCATTTGTACGGGTCGCGCATCGATATCCTGAACCAGGGGGCAAAGGTGATGCTCCTGTCGCTGGGGATGGTCCTGGTCATCTCCACCGGCGGGGTAGACCTGTCGGTGGGCGCGGTCATGGCAATTTCGAGTGCAGTGGCGGCGCGGCTGGTGGTCACATCGGCCCCGTCGGCTTGGGCGGCGATCGCCGTTGCGCTCGGGGCCTCGATCCTGGCCGGGGCCTGGAACGGGTTGCTGGTCGCCGGGTTCGGTGTCCAACCCATTGTGGCAACCCTGATCCTGATGGTGGCAGGGCGCGGGGTGGCCCAACTGGTCACCGAAGGTCAAATCATTAACTTCGGGGACCCGTTGATGGTTTTTCTGGGAAACGGACATTTGTTCGGACTGCCGTTCACGTTGACGCTGGTCATCGTCATGCTGCTGCTGACGTACGGGCTGGTCCGGCGCACGGCGCTGGGCCTGTTCATCGAATCCGTCGGAGACAATGACCGCGCCAGCCGTTACGCCGGCATCAACGCCCGCCAGGTCAAATTCATGGTGTACACCTTTTCCGGATTCTGCGCGGGTCTGGCCGGACTGATCGCCTCGTCAAACATCAAAAGTGCGGACGCCAACAACATCGGGCTTTACCTGGAACTGGACGCGATCCTGGCGGTGGTGGTCGGCGGCACGTCCCTGGTTGGCGGACGTTTCTACCTGGTCGGCGCGGTTATCGGCGCCCTCTTCATCCAGACGCTCACAACGACCCTCTACGCGCGAAACATCAGCGCTGACATCTCTCCGGTGCCGAAGGCGCTGGTCATTGTTGCGGTCTGCCTGATGCAGAGCGCAAGTTTCCGTGAACGCTTGCGGAAGCTGGTTCCGCGCAGCCTGACCTGGCATGAGCATAAACCCTAAATACGTGCCCCTGGCCGCTACCGCGGTGGTCCTGCTTGGGTTGTATGCGGTCGGCTGCTGCCTTTACCCTGCTTTTGGTACCGCGAGGGTGCTGGTGAACCTGCTCGGGGATAATGCGTTCCTGGGCATCGCCGCGATCGGGGCAACGTTTGTCATCCTTTCCGGCGGGATCGATCTTTCGGTGGGCTCGTCCATCGCGTTCACCGGCATCTACATCGCCAAGCTGCTTCAACTCGGCTGCGATCCGGTTTGGACGATGCTGAGCGCCCTGGCCATTGGCACCTGCGGAGGCGCGTTGATGGGAGCTTTGATCCATTTTTTTGAACTGCCTCCGTTCCTGGTCACGCTGGCCGGGCTGTTCCTTCTGCGTGGTTTCAGCTTCGTCGTTTACCGCGAATCCATTCCGATCGAGCACCCTTTCTATGCCGCGTTGCTGCCTCAGCTTTCCGTTGTCGTGGCGCCGAAAGCGGTGCTGCCGTTCACGGCCATCTGCTTCCTCCTGGCGACGGTGGCGGGAACGTACCTCGCCGCGTTCACCCGGTTCGGCCGCAACGTTTACGCAATCGGCTCAAACGAAACCTCCGCCCGGCTAATGGGCCTGCCGATCGGAGCCACCAAGATGGGGACCTACGCGCTGGCCGGCTTTTTCTCGGCGCTGGCCGGCATTGTCTCCACCTTCTACATGCAATCCGGCAACCCGGCCTCGTTTGTGGGCCTGGAACTCGACGCGATTGCGGCCGTGGTTATCGGCGGCACCCTCTTGACCGGAGGCGTCGGTTTTTTACCGGGAACGCTGATGGGAGTGTTGATCCTCGGTTTGATCCAGACCTTGATCACGTTCAACGGTTCGCTTAACAGCTGGTGGACGCGCATCGTGATCGGCGGTTTGCTGCTGGTGTTTATCGTTCTGCAGAAACTGATCTCCCGGCGTTCGGGAATCGGCCACGGTTGAATTTGCCCCGGCACGCCTCCGCCTTCTTCCACCCGCATACCCCGGCGGCGAAGGGACTCGCCGCCCTACCGGACCCGCCGACCCGTTCTTCCAGGCCTCCGGCCAGCCGTTTCGACCAAAGCTCCCTTTCGCCTGACCGCAGCTGCTTCTGCGCGCGAACAGCTGTCATGACGAATGCCGCCCTTATCATCATCGGGGTGTCCGGTTCCGGGAAGTCGGAGACCGGCACCGAAGTTGCCCGCCGCTTGAATCTCAAGTTTCTCGACGCCGACGACTACCATTCCGCCGCCAACAAAGACAAGATGCACCGCGGCATTCCCCTTACCGACGAGGACCGTAGCGGCTGGCTCGCCAACCTGCACGAGGCGCTGCGCCAGGAACTGGACGCCGGCCGTTCCTGCGTGCTCGCCTGCTCGGCGTTGAAACGGGCGTACCGCGAGATCCTAAAGGCTGGTTTGCCAAACATTTACTTTTTTTACCTTAAGGTCGACCACGACGTCGTGGCCAGACGACTGGCATCACGCACAGGGCACTTTTTCAACCAGGCGTTGTTGGACAGCCAGTTCGCCACATTGGAAGAGCCGCAGGCAGATGAGGCGTTTGTGATCGACGAAAACCGGCCGCCGGAGGAGGTGGTTCAGGACGTTATCAAGCTCGCGGACCAAAAACTCGGCCTTAAAGCTGGTTGAAACCGGTGCGCGCACCGCGCGCCCCGGACGCGCGCTTCGCCGGTGTTTTAGCGCGTGGGATCCACCCTTTTACGCGGCCGGCAGGCCTGCTAAACTCGTCGCATGTCCCCCGACCTCACCCGTGTTGTTGCCGCCGTCCTGGCGATTCTCCTGCTGATTCTTCTGGTGACCCGGTTTAAGGTGCACCCTTTCCTCGCCCTTATCGCGGCCTCCCTTTTCCTGGGATTATTTGCGGGTCTGCCTCCGGACGAGGTGACGAAGAACTTTGAAAAGGGGTTTGGCGACGTGCTGGCCTTTGTGGGAATCGTTATCGGGCTGGGCACCATGCTTGGCGGTTTGCTCGTCGCGTCCGGGGGAGCCGACCGGCTAGCCAATGCATTGGTTTCGCTCGGAGGTCCTCGCTGGGTCCCCTGGACGATTTTTTTCACCGCGCTGTTGATCGGCCTGCCATTGTTTTTCGAGGTGGGGTTCGTGCTGCTGGTGCCGTTGGCATTCGCCGTTGCCCGCCAGATTAAGGCCCCCATTTTGGTTGTGGGTCTGCCGCTCCTGGCGGGTCTGTCGGTCGCCCACGCCCTTGTCCCGCCCCACCCGGCCCCGACCCTGGCGGCCGCGACTTTTCACGCCGACGTCGGCAAAACGATTTTCTATGGCATTCTGGTCGGTTTACCCGTGGGTCTTGTCGCCGGCCCGGGCTATGCGCTGATCGCAGCTCCCTTTCTGCGAGCGTCGGCAGATGCGCGAACGCAAGGTTCGGAGCGCGGTGAGCCAACCGCCGCGCATCCGGCCCAATCGCCGGGCTTGGCGGCAGTCCTTACGGCCATCCTGCTGCCCCCGGCGTTGATGATGGGCCGGTCGCTCGCCGACGGCCTTAACCCGCCCCCCGCCATCAAAGAGGTGATCGACTTCATTGGCGACCCGATTATCGCCCTGCTCCTTGCCTTGCTGTTCGCCATTGTCGCCCTCGGCCTGCGCGAGGGCCGTTCCATGGGAGACCTTCAAGGATTGCTGGGCAAAAGCCTTGAACCGATCGCGGCCGTGGTGCTCATCGTGGGAGCCGGCGGCGGTTTCAAACAGATGCTCATCGCCACGAAAATTGGTGATCTGATCGCCAGGGCGTCCGCCCAGGCCCACGTCTCTCCCCTTCTGCTGGCTTGGCTGGCCGCTGCGGTGGTGCGGGTGGCAACCGGTTCCGCTACGGTTGCGATGATTACCGGCGCTGGCATTGCCAGCCCTCTGCTTGACGCTCAGCCCACGGTCAGTCGCGAGCTCATGGTGTTGGCGACCGGTTCTGGCTCGATCATCCTCTCCCACGTGAACGACGCAGGTTTCTGGCTGGTAAAAGAGTTTTTCGGGCTGAGCATGGGCGACACCTTCAAATCCTGGACGGCGATGGAGACGTTGCTCTCGGTGCTCGGCCTGGCCGCGGTGCTGGCCCTGGGAACCGTCATTCACAACTAAACAGGAAGGGGTTTCCGAAAAGGCCGGGCTGGCTCGGTGCACGCCGGGCCCTCTAAAACCCGATTTCTCCAACCCATTTTTCCAAACGGTTCCGGTCAACCCGGCCCACCACCGCGATTCCGAGGCGATCGGGATCGAAACAGAGTTGGGCCACTTCCTGCACCATCTCCGGCGTCACCCCTTTCAATTTTGTTTGGACTTGGTCCGGATCGATCACCGTTCCGTAGGCAATCATTGATTCCCCCATCCACATGACCTGGTTGGTGGTGCTTTCCAAGCTCAGCTCATTCTGACCAACGGTGTACTCCTGGGCTTGCCGAAGCTCTTTGCGGGAGGGGGCATGGCTTCGCAGTTTCTGCAGTTCGCGGCCGATGGCCCGCAGCGCGTTCCGGAGTTTGCGCGGCTCAAGGCCGACGCAGATGTTGAGGAGACCGGAATCTTCGAGCACCAAAGTGCCGCTCTGGATGGAGTAACAGTAGGCGTAGCGTTCCCGTAATTGCTGAAACAGGCGTGAACTCATGTTCTCGCCCAGGATCACGCTGAGCAGTTTAAGCGCATGCCGACGTTCATCGGTGCGGCTCATGGCATGGTAACCAATCGCGAGGTGGGTCTGCTCAGTTTCGTGCGGCGCGAGGGATAAGCGAGATAACCGGGGGGCCACCTCGGACCAAGGCTGCGGATCCGGGACGCTGCCTGCGGCCAGCTTTTCCAACCGTGGACCGAACTCGGCCACGACACGTTCGTGCACGCACTGCCCGGCCACGGTAATCACGGTGGTACTGCCGTTGTAATTGCGGCCGATGTAGTCAACCAGGTCCGCTCGGCCAATCCGGCCAATTGATGCAACTGAACCCGTCAGCGGACGGCCAAGGGCATGGTCAGGCCACATGACCTCGGAAAGGAGTTCCTGGGAAAATTGGGACGGCTGGTCCCGGTACATCAGGATTTCCTCACGAATCACGTCGCGCTCGCGCTCGATTTCGTGCTCAGCCAGCACCGATTGTTGGTACATGTCGCAGAGCACATCGGCCAGCACCGGTAAATGCTGGGCTCCGGCTTTGGCGTAGAAACAGGTGTGGTCCTCCGTCGTAAACGCATTGATAAAGCCGCCCAGACCTTCTACTTGCTCCGTAATCTGCCGGGACGACCGACGCTGAGTTCCCTTGAAGAGGAGGTGTTCAAGAAAATGGGAAATGCCGCAATGGCTCTCCGGCTCATGACGGCCGCCGACGCCAACCCAGAGGCCGACACTCACACTTTTCATTTGCGGCATTTCGCGTGTGGCAATGCGAACGCCGTTGGCTAGGGTGGTAGTCTGGTACTGCGTCACGGGTGCAAAAAAGAACTACGGATTAACCTTCTTTGCCGATCACGCCGGGCACTAGGCGCATCAAGCTTTCTGCCATCTCCAAATCGCGCGGAAAGGTAATCTTCAAGTTCCAGGTTAGATTTTCCAACAATTTGACTGGATGCCCCGCCGCCTGCACGGCCGATACCTCATCCGTCACAACTTCGCCCCGCGCGAGAATGGTTTGGTAGCCGGCCCAGAGCCAGTCGCGCCGGAAAATTTGCGGTGTCTGCATCGCCCACAGTCCTTGACGGTCCACGCTCGCGGTCACTACGTTATCCCGGCCGGTTCGCTTCAAGGTTTCCACCACCGGCGCAGCCAACGCAACGGCACCGCACAAACCGGCTTGGTGAATCGCGTGCATGATGGCCTCCGGACGGACCAACGGGCGCGCCGCATCGTGGACGGCCACGAGGTCCGCTTCCAGTCTGCTCGCCTGCAGCCCTGCCCAAACCGACAGGTGACGCTCACTGCCGCCCTCCACCACCCGGTGCAACTTTGTGTAACGTTCGGCCTCAACGATTCGCCCGATCTCTTTGCGACGCTCCGGGTGGAGCACCAGAACGATTTCGCCAACGGCGGGGCAGGCCTCAAACCGGTCCAGGGAATGCAGCAAAACGGAACGCCCTGAGATCGGGACAAGCAATTTGTCAAAGCCCATGCGCCGACTGCTTCCCGCCGCGACCACGATTGCACTTACATTTAACATACACAACGCCGTTACCCCGGGGGGACCGGGCGCATGACCGCCGTCCACCCGCCAAAAGCCTGCACCTCTGCACACCGACCGACCCAGGAGCTTCAGCCTAACAACTTTTGCGCCACCCGGTTGAGCGCCTTACCGTCCGCACGGCCCGCCGCCTGTTCCGAAGCGGCTTTCATGACCTGACCCAATTGCGCCTTGGAGGTAGCGCCTACCCGATTGATCACGCTTCGGACCAACTCCTCGACCTGTGCTTCGCTCAAGGGGGTGGGCAGGTATTCGGCCAAATAATCAAGTTCCTTCTTCTCCTTTTCCGCCAACTCAGGACGTCCGCCCTGCTCAAAGCTGGCGATGGCATCGTGACGTTGTTTGACTTGTTTGCGGAGCACCGCCAACGCCTCAGCCTCGGCAAGTTTGCCGGCTGCCCCATGCTTTTCGATGGCGGCGTTCATCAACGCCGCTTTGGCCAGGCGCAACACCGACAGCCGGCCGGCATCCCTGGCGCGCATCGCTTCCTTGAGGTCGTGGTCGACCCGCTCCTGGATGGTCATGTGGACGAGTGTAGGCGACTTCGGGCCTTTCGCAAGGCGGGCTGGGAGCCGGGGCAGCCCCTAACCTTACCAGAAAGATCAGGCGAACGCGGGTTAAAGCGCGCCGCCGTTCTGCCGATGAAGCGAAGTGACTCGCGTTCACTCTTGCCTTCGACCGCTCAAGCCATGCGTTTGATCTTAGCCGTCTGGTCCGCGTTGTCGTGCCTCCTGATTCCGTCAACTTTCCTCTTCGCCGCGCCCCTGCCGTTTGCCACCGTGTTCCGAGGTGATTCCGTGTTTGCCGGTCTGGTCCGGCGGGCGGACCAGGAAAACTGGCGGGTGCTGCCCTTGGGAGAACGCACGGCCGCCGTCGGCAGGGCCTTACAAGGGACGCCTTACCGCAACTTCACCCTGGAAATCGATGACCACACCGAGGCACCCTCGGTTGATTTTCTCGGCATGGACTGCTGGACCTACTTCGAGGTCTCGCTCGGGTTTGCACGCATGCTCGAAATAAAAAACCCACCGTACACTCCGAATGACCTGCTGGCCCTGATCGAACTGGACCGTTACCGCGGGGGCCGTTGCACCGGGTCCTTTACCTCCCGCCTTCACCACCTGGAAGACTGGCTGGCCGACAACGAACGCCGGGGGCTCGTCAAGGACCTGACGAGGTCATTGGGCGGTGTGCCGATGACGGGTCATTACGAGGACGAGATGTCGACCACGTGGCGCCGCTCACGTTACCTGCGGAACAACCCCGAGCTGGTGCCGGCCATCCGCCGGATCGAATCGAACCTTTCGGCCCGCACCATCTACCACATCCCAAAAGCGCGTGTGGCGGCGGTTGAACCCCTGCTTCGCGACGGAGACGTGATCTGCATCAGCAGCAGTTTCCGGGATGGGTTCACCGAACATGTCGGCCTTGCCCTGCGCGATACAAATGGGGCGCTCCACTTCATGCACGCCTCCAAAGATGCCCGGAGCGTTATCATTGACGTCCCTTTACACCAGTACCTTTACCGCTACGCCAAATTCGGCGGCATCATGGTGGCCCGCCCTCTAGAAGTGCCGGCCTCCTGGCATGTCCCACTTGGGGCAGACGCGGGTTAAGGCCAGCAAAGATTGGCAAGCTTCCGGTTCGTGGCATGTTTCCAGATGACGGCAACCCTATCCACAGGTGCTGAGCTTGGCCGGACCGCACCGAACTTTCAACTTCCGGAGGTCACCAGCGGTGAACTTGTTTCCTTGTCGGACCTGAGCGGCGGCCGGGCGCTACTCGTGGTTTTCCTGTGCCGCCATTGCCCTTACGTCATCCAGGTCAAACCTGAGCTGGCCCGTTTCGGTGCCGATTACCTGCCGAAGGGTGTGCGCATCGCGGGCATCAGTGCCAATGATGCCCAGCAATACCCTGAGGACGCACCGGACAGACTGGCTGAGTTCGCCCGCGATTTGCCGTTTCCGGTGCTTTACGACGAACCGCAGGACGTGGCCAAAGCTTACCGGGCGGTGTGCACGCCGGATTTTTTCCTGTTTGATGGCAGCCTCCGCCTCGTGTACCGGGGCCAACTGGATGACAGCCGGCCGGGAAACGCTCAGCCGCCAACCGGCCGGGACCTTCGGGCAGCCGTGGATGCGGTCCTGGCCGGGCACGCCGTTTCTCCCGACCAACGTGCCAGTACCGGCTGCAGCATCAAATGGAAAGCAGGAAATGAGCCGGTGTACGTTCGATCCTGAACCGTCAGGCCGGCCACGCGGGCGGGGAGCCACCGGCAATCCGGTCAACCGCTTTGCCAAGCTGCATTACGAAGCGGATCCGTCCGACGAACCTTCGACTCAGCGGGACCAGGTTGTCACGGAAATCCTGGAAGACGATGCCCGGACAATCATTGCGCGGAACCAAAGCCCGGATGTCGGGTTCGAGGTAAGCGTGAACCCTTACCGGGGTTGCGAACACGGCTGCGCCTATTGTTATGCCCGGCCAACCCATGAATTCCTCGGGTTCTCGGCGGGCCTGGACTTTGAAAGCAAAATCCTCGTGAAAAGGCGGGCGCCGGACCTGCTTGCGGCAGAGCTAAGCGCACCTTCCTGGAGGCCTCAGACGCTCACCTTGAGCGGCGTAACCGATTGCTACCAGCCAGTTGAGGCCAAGCTGGGCCTCACCCGTGCCTGCTTGGAGGTATTGGCGCGTTTCCGTAACCCGGTCTTTGTCATCACCAAGAATCAGCTGGTCACGCGGGATGCCGATCTGCTGACGGAACTGGCCGCCCACAAGGCCGTTGCGGTCACCCTTTCGCTGACCACCCTCGACCTTGACCTTGCGCGAAAACTCGAGCCGCGAGCTTCGGCACCTGCAGCCCGGCTCCGTGCTGTGGAACGGTTGCGCGCCAGCGGGATTCCGGTCGGGATTAACCTGGCGCCGGTAATGCCGGGGCTAAATGATCACGAAATCCCCGCCCTCCTCGCGGCCGCGGCCGCGGCGGGCGCCACCTTTGCCGGCATGACGATGGTTCGGCTGCCGCTTGCGGTGGCGCCCCTGTTCACTCAATGGCTCGAAAAGCATTTTCCCGAGCGTAAAAACCGCGTCCTCGACCAGATCCGGTCAATGCGGGACGGCAAACTTAACGTGAGTGAGTTCGGCGAGCGGATGCGGGGGAACGGCCCCCTGGCCCAGCAGCTGCACCGGATGTTTGAAGTAAGTTCCCGTCGGGCCGGATTGGCACACGACGCGCCACGCTTGAACGCCGGCGCGTTCCGAAGGGTAATGGCCGGGCAACTCGAGCTCAAATTCTGAACGCGCAGGTTCTGGCTTTAGAGCCGCGGCGCTTCTTCCCGCGTCGGCGGCTCCGCTGGTGAACGGAAAGCTTTTCTTGCGTTTTCGGTTGGACGAACGATGCTGGTTTCCGGTTGGTCGAATTCGAAGCGCGGTGGATCGTCAGGTGAGGTTATTTCTCGGTGGTGATTTGAAATCCGGTTTTCGGGAACGGCTGTGGAGCTGGCAATCGAATCACCTCAATCCATGAAAATTTATTTAGGAAATTTGTCGTTTCATACCGGCACCAAGAACCTTGAAAAGGTCTTGGGGCAGCTTGCCGGTCGCGCGCTTACCGTCAATGTGGCCCGGTCGAAAGAAGATCGATCCGGTGGTGCGCGCGCCGCCCGGTCGTTCTCACGCGCAGGTCGCTGATGCCAGCGGCGGCTTGACCTGGGAACCATGGTTTAGCGTTCCCGGCGAAAAGTCCGCCTGCAGGGTAAACCGGCCGTCAATGAAGGTTTTTAGTCTGCTTTATGCCCGCTGAATCCGAAATAGTAACTGAAGGCAAAATCGTTGCAGTACTGCCCGGGACCATGTTCCGGGTTGAGCTTGGGAACAAACACGTCATTTTGGCTCACATTTCCGGCAAGATGCGCAAACGCTTCATCCGGCTTAACCTTGGTGACCGCGTGCGTTTGGAGATGTCGCCTTACGACCTCACCAAGGGCCGCATCGTCTATCGGCTGGGATAAGGTGCCGGGTGCATGGACGGGCTTGAACCCGAACCAATGCTTGTTAGAGCCGCCTCGATGCAGGCCGAAAGTTTTTCGGCCAGCATCGGCACATTTTCCTCGTGGAAGATGGTGAAATGATCGCCGGGAACGTCGTGAATCTCGATGCCTTGAGCGGCCAACCCGGTCCACCCCATTTCTGCCTCATACTCATACCCATCCGGCACCATGAGCGCCCGGAAAAGGGTGATTTTTCCATTGAATGGCCTGGGCCGGTAGGAGACAAACGCGCGTTCGTGAACCATCTGGACGTGAAGATCCACGAGTTCCGGCGAGTTGTCCTCGGTCCGTTTCACCGTTTGCAACAGTAACCGACGGGAAAGCTCATTCCACTTTAGCAACCGTTCACTTACCCGGCCTTTGGTCCGGCGGGCGAGGAACTGCAGGACCCGGTTAGGCGTTCGTGCTTCCGCATCCATGATGCGATGCCGGAACTTTTCTGTGTAGGAAAGCAGCCGGGGCGGTCGTGCCGGGTTGTAAATGTCGAACATTGCCAGGAGCGCAATCTCCTCCCCCTGCTCTCGCAGGCGGCGGGCGATCTCGTAAGCTGCCACCGCCCCGAACGAATAGCCGCCGAGCAGGTAGGGACCCTGCGGTTGCACCGCACGGATCTTCTCCAAGTAGTACTCACCGATTTCTTCTACGGTGGAGCGGAGCATCGGTTTGCCGTCCAGTCCCTGGGATTGCAGCCCATAAAAGGGTTGCTGGGACCCCAGCAGCTCGGAAAGCTTACGGTAGAAAAGGACGTTGCCATTTCGGCCATGCACCGCAAAGAAAGGCGGACGGCTGCCCTGCAACTGGATTGCCACCAGCGGCTCCCATTCCTGGTCTGCAGCCGTTTCCCGCACTTTGGCCGCCAACCTTTCGACGTTCGGTGCCTGAAACAACGTCGCCAGCGGCAGGTTCACCCCCACGACTTCCCGGATCAAGCTAAATGCTTTCAAGGCAAGAAGGGAATTACCCCCGAGGTCAAAGAAGTTGTCGGTCACCCCTACCGGCGACCGGCCCAGTACCTTCTCCCAGATTGCAATCAGCTGTGCTTCCGTTGCATCCCTCGGCTCCCTGGCCACCCGCACCTCCATGGCGGGCTCGGGAAGCGCTGACCGATCCAGTTTGCCGTTCGCGGTTACGGGAAGCCGATCCAGGAAGACAAACGCCGACGGCACCATGTATTCCGGCAAACTGAGCGCCGCGTGCCGCCGCAGGCTGTCCACTGGAGCTGGATCCCCCACGAGGTAGGCGACCAGGCGTTTGGCCGGGTCCGAAGGCGCGCCCCGCACAGCCGCGACGCATTCGCGGATCCCAGCGTGCTTGAGGAGGACCGCCTCTATCTCGCCCAGCTCGACGCGGAACCCGCGCAGTTTGACCTGGAAGTCAATCCGGCCCATGAACTCCATCACCCCGTCGGGTCGAAAACGGCCGAGATCGCCGGTTCGGTACAGCGTGCCCGGGTGGTATGGGTTCGGAAGGAATTTCTGGGCCGTCAACTCGGGGCGGCCCAGGTAGCCCAACGCGGTCTGCACCCCGCCGAGGTAAGCTTCCCCCGTTACCCCGATGGGGACCGGTTGGAAAGCTCGGTCCAGGATGTACAGCTGCGTGTTCGCACCCGGGCGGCCAACGGCGACGATCCCGTTCCGACGTCCGGGCACGCACCGCCAGTGGGTCGACTCCGGGGCGTGCTCGGTCGCGCCCCACATGTTGTGGAGCTCAAGGCCGGGGAAAACGTCGAAAAAACGCTCCTGTAAATCGTACGAAAGCGCATCGCCGCTGCACATGACCAGGCGAAGGGAGGAGCACCGCCGGACGTCACGGTCCTCAAGGAACGCGGCCAGCATCGGCGGCACAAAATGCAGGATGGTCACGCCATGACGGGTAGTGAGGTCGACCAGGTGCCGGCTGTCTCCATGCAACCCGGGCCGCGCGACCACCATGCACCCGCCAACCGCCAAAGGCATGAACACCTCGCGGACCGAGACATCAAAGGTGAACGGGGCTTTGAACAGCATCGTGTCCCCGGATCCCATCGGAAAAGTCTCCTGCATCCAGAACAACCAGTTCGCCAGCCCGCCGTGCGAGTTCAGAACGCCTTTGGGTTTTCCAGTAGATCCGGACGTGTAAATCACGTAGGCGGCGTCTCCCCGCCCCACGCCGCTGACCGGGTTGGCGTCCCCTTCGGTGGTGAAATCCGCTTCCAACTCGACTACCAGCCCCTGAAACCCTGCCACCTTGGGCCGGTAACGTCGTTGGAGCAGCACCACGGAAGATTGCGCGTCTTGCAAGAGGAAATGCAAACGCTCCTCCGGGTAATTCGGCTCCAGCGGCACGTAAGCTCCACCGGCTTTCAAGATCGCCAGGATCCCGATCACCATTTCCGGCGACCGCTCGGCCAGGAGGCCCACCAACGCTCCCGGAGCAATGCCCAGCGCCTGCAACCGGTGCGCTATTCGGTTGGCCCGGGCGTTGAGTTCGCCGTACGTCAGGAGATCGCCTTCATAGACCACGGCGACGCCGTCCGGGGTCCGTGCAACCTGCCGCTCGACGAATTGATGCAGAAAAATGTCGGTGGGGTAATCGCGGTGCGTCTCGTTCCAACCTTGCAGCAGGCAGGTTCGCTCCGCGGAGGTGAGGATCGGCAGTGCCTGGCACTGACCGCCCGGGTCCGCCACTACGCTCTCAAACAGCGCGCACAGGTGTTTCAGCCACCGCTCGACCGTTTCCGGCAGAAAAAGGTCGGAGCAGAAATCAGCGTGCAGCTCGAGGGCCGATCCCTGGTCCGTGACATGGAGAAAAAGGTCAAAAGCGGCGGAGTTCCTGGCCGCCTGGTAAGGGTATTCGTGCCTTAGCGGTTCTGCCTCCAGAGCGCCTGCCGGGGCAAATCGAAAAGCCTTTTGAAAATTCAAGGCTACAGAAAAAAGGGGCGATCTTGCCGGGTCCCGCACCAGGTTCAGCCGATCCAGGATACGGCCGAAAAAATATTCTTGGTGCTCGATCGCACCGGCGACCAATTGCCTGGTCCGTTCCAGTTGCTCCGAAAAACGCATTCCGGCGTTGAAGCGGCTTCGTAGCGGCAGCAGGTTGGTGGTATTTGCGATCAACGCCGGTCCGCCCGGGTGCGCGGACCGGAGCCTGCTGTCGGAAGGGACGCCCACCACCAAGTCATCCTGGCCGGAGAGACGGTGCAGCAACACCTGCCAGGTGGTCAGGACCAATGCGAACAAGGAACATTGGTGGGCCGACGCAACTTGCCGGAGGGCAGCGGTGGTCTGTTTATCCACCGTTCTCCAGGCACGCTCACCGCGGTACGACGGGGCCGGCGGCCGTGGGAAGTCCGAGGGCAACTCCAGCGGGACCGGGGCATCCGGAAACTCGTGGGTCCAGAATGCCTCGTGCCGCGGATCATTCTCATCCAATGCACGCCGCGCCACGTACTCCGACAGTTGCATCGGAGGCACGCGACCGTCCCTGGCTGCGTAAACGTCCAGCGCCTGCTCAACGATGTTCTTGCGGGACGGACCGTTTCCGTAGATCGCTCCATGCGTTACCGTGAGCAGGTGAACGTCCTCGTCTTGCTTCACCACCATGGCTCGGAAAAGCGGTGGCTTTGCGGGATCGAAAAGGACCTGGGAAAATTCGTGCAACAGCCTTGCCGTCTCCGCCGCCCGGGTTTCGCCCGGCAGCGCTGTCAGGTCACCCAAAGGCACCGGAAAGTGCACTGAGCGCGCAATGGTTTGAGATTCTCCATCGGGATCAACCCGCGCCCGCAAAGCCTCATGCGTGTCGGCCAAAACCTGGAATGCAGCTTCCATGGCCGCGTGGTTGTACGGCCCGCGCAGACGGCACGTTAAGGATTCGTTATAGGCCCGGGAGGCACCCGGGTCCATCGCGCACAGCGTGTAAAGCCCCTTCTGCGACTCCGTCAGAGGAACGGTTCTCTCACGGGGAGAGGCCGATGATTCGTGGGAAAGAGGGTTCATGTTAAGCAGGCCGGACCGTTCGACCGGGTCTGGCCCCCAATCCCAAGCAAAACAACCCTCCCTTGGCACGGCCGCGCCCCAGCTGAGGCAACTCCGGTTCGGGTGAACCGGCAGCCAAATACGTCAAAAATCCTTCTCCCATAGATTTTCCTGTTATTATGGCATTCTCATTCGGGTCTGAATGGATACCCTAAAGTTTTTTCACGATTATTCTCTCCTCTCGGGTCTGGTTCACGGCATCGCTGCCATGCGAAGCATGTGCAGGTTGATTGAACGGCCGCGTTGCCTGAAGCATACCCCCTTTTGCTTGTTTTCCGGACTAATTATTAGTGACAGCTATTCAAAAATCCTAAAAATGTTTTATTTATTTCTGAACCGGCCAGCGCGGTTGAAGCGGGCGTGATCTACACCTTTGAGCCTTTATTTGCTTCGCTGTTTACCCTGTTCTTTCCCGCCTTGCTGGCATCAGGTAGGTGGACGAGACTTTTTCGTTGTCCCTCGTGGTCGGCGGTGGGCTTATTCTGGCGGCCGACCTGGTGATGCACGGCGGCGGCAAGAAGGCGCCGGGGCAATGGGCACTATAGACAAGGGTTTTTGGGCCCGAAAGGCCCTCGTCTCGGCGCGTGGACGCGGCGAAAGGACTCACCGCCCTGCCGGAGCGCCGCTCGAGCCGGTGCCCATTGAGGGCCCAAGAACCCTTGTCTTGGTGCCACCGGTGTATGGTTAACAAAAGCCGCGCCTGCGCTTTTCCGCCGGAGATGCCGTGGCAGCCTTGATCCGACTGGTTCCGTTTGTTACCGCGGTGGCATTCGTAGCATTGGTACGGTTCATCAATTTCCGCCGCCGCGCACGGTGACCGTTGCGTTTTTCCAGATCTCTCGGAAGATGCTCGGGCATGCCGGAAAACGCCATCGGGATCATTGGAGGCAGCGGGCTCTACCAGATCGAGGGTTTGGAAAACCCGAGGTCTCTCGCGGTCGGGACCCCTTTCGGGTCACCCTCCGATGAGCTGGTGGAAGGCCGATTCCAGGACCGGACCGTGTTCTTTCTACCGCGCCACGGCCGGGGTCACCGTATCTTGCCGACCGAACTGAACCACCGGGCCAACCTTTACGCATTGCGCTCCGTTGGCGTGCGCTGGATTATTAGCGTTGGGGCGGTGGGCAGTTTGCAGGACCGGTATGAACCACGTCATCTGGTGCTGCCGGACCAATTTTTTGATCGCACAAGCCAGCGTGGTGACCACACGTTTTTTGGCGCGGGCATCGTTGCCCACGTCAGCTTTGCCGACCCGGTCAGTCCGCAGCTGCGGCGGATCCTGGCCGAGGAAGCGGCTGCGCTTGGTTGCACGGCGCACAACGGAGGCACGTATGTGAACATGGACGGCCCGGCGTTCTCCACCCGGGCTGAGTCGGAGTTTTACCGTCGCCAGGGGTTTGCGGTGATCGGCATGACCTGCGCCCCGGAAGCCAAGCTGGCGCGCGAGGCCGAAATCGCATTTGCCAGCATGAGCTTCGTCACCGACTTCGACGGTTGGAAAACTCACGTTGAACCAGTGAGTGCGCAAGCCATCCTTGAGCACCTGATGGCCAACGCTGAAGCTGCGCGTCGCATCCTGCGAAGCGTCGTGGAGCGGATTCCGACGGAACCTACCTGGCCGGAGCATTGCGCGTTGGACACTGCATTGGTAACGCCGCGCAAATTTTGGCCTGATGGTACAGTGAAAAAGTTAGAAGTAATCTTGAACCGCTTTATTTAACCCATGTTTGTTCGATTTGTGCTCGCGTCGTTGCTGCTTGCGCCCGCCGGGATTTTTGCCCAGGAAACGGGAGCTCCCAAGCCCGACCCGAAACCCGCCACCTATTCTTCGTGCCATGTGGATGGCAAATGGCTTGCGATGACGTTTGATGACGGCCCCAGCGCCGAGAACACGCCGCGGTTGCTTGACTTGCTTAAACAGCGCGGCATCAAGGCCACCTTTTTTCTGATTGGGCAAAATGCGGCTGAACATCCGGATCTGGTGAAGCGCATCCTGGCCGAAGGTCATGAAGTGGGGAACCATTCCTGGACACACCCCCAACTCTCCAAACTCAGCGACGAGCGTGTGACGGAGGAAATCAGTAAGACCCAGGATGCCATCCGGCAGGCCAGCGGCTTCACGCCCACCCTGCTGCGCCCGCCGTACGGGGCGATGACTCAGCGCCAGCGGGACTGGGTGGAGAAGGATTTTCACCTTAATGTGATCCTGTGGTCGGTCGATCCTTTTGACTGGAAGCGGCCAGGTGCAGCGGTGATTGAGGAACGCATTCTGGGCGGTGCAGAACCGGGAGCCATCATCCTGTCACACGACATCCATAAACAGACCGTAGATGCCATGCCGGCTACGCTCGATGCGTTGCTCGCGAAGGGGTACCACTTTGTGACGGTAAGCGAACTGATCGCCCGGAACCGGCCCAAAGCTCCCGGCGCACCCGCACCGGCAGTGACCCGGGCCGACTCGGCCAGCAACTGACCTTTGATGATCGGCGAGCCATACCTGAGACGGCGATCCGCCCTGGCCGCAGTCCTCGGCTCACTGAACGCCCTTGCCCGGCAGACCAGCGCGCCGGCTGAGATCACCCAACCCCTGCAGGACCTCGTCAACAGCCTTTCGGATCCACTCACGATCGTGGTTGTCGGCGAGGTCAAGGCAGGCAAATCGTCGTTGCTCAACGCGCTTTTCGGCCAGGAATTCTGCAAGGCGGACGTCTTGCCGGCGACAGATCGGGTTTACGTCTTCAAATTCGGCGAACCTCCGCACGACCAACCGGTTTCCGAGTACCTGACGGAACGGTACTTGCCGGTAGGTTTTTTGCGGGACTTTCAGGTGGTGGACACGCCGGGCACGAACACGATCGTCGCTCACCACCAAACGGTCACGGAGAACTTTATTCCGGTTGCCGACCTGATTTTGTTTGTCTTTTCCATCACCAATCCCTGGGCCGCCTCTGCCTGGGACATGCTGCGGGTGATCGGGCAGCAGTGGCGCAAAAACCTGATTTTTGTGCTTCAGCAGAGCGACCTCCGCAGCCCCGAGGAGGTCGAAGTCATCATCCGCCACCTTAACCAGACGATCCTGCAGATCCTTGGCGCAAGCCGTCCCGTTTTTGCGGTGTCGGCGAGAAAGGCATTGGAGGCAAAGCTGACAGCCGGGCCCCAGGAAGAAGACCGACGCTGGCAGGAAAGCCGCTTTGGTGAACTGGAAGCCTGGATCACGCGAACCGTGCAGGAAAGCGAGGCGCGCGGCGGCAAGCTGGATTCCATCCAGCAAACCGCCCGGGTGCTGGCCGCCTCCCTGCGGGACCGGTTGCGGGCCTCCCTTGAGATGCTGAAGTCCGACCAACAGAAGCTGAGCACGATCAGGGGCGGCTTGGAAGCGCGCAAGGCTCAGTCGGTGCGGCAGTTAGACGGATTCGTTCGCGAAATCGAGGTTGCATACGATTCCTGCCGTCAACGCGGGGAGGCTTTGCTGGAGCACAACCTGAGCGTCGGCCATACCTTGAAGGCTTTGGTGGGAGCGGGCGGCACCGAAAAAGATTTTCAAGATCAGGTGCAAACCGACCTCAAAGCGAAAGTCCAGACGCAGCTTGAACATGCCCTGACCTTGCTTGAAACTGACCTTCGTTCGATTTGGCAGGATCTGCAAGAGCGGGTGCATTCCCAGTTTGCCACCGATCCGAAAAAAGCCGTGCGGAGCGTCATGCCGGGATTTCTGTCCCAAAGGCAGACGGTGCTGCAGCGGCTGGAACTGACATTGCTGGAGCAGACGTCGGATGCGCGCATAAAAGAGCAATTGCAAAGTCTTTTCGGGGAGACGACGCGCTGGCTGCGGATTCCGACGGGGGTGGCCGCCGCGGGCGGGGTGTTCACGGTGATTGCCGTCCTGACACACACGGCCATTCTCGACGTGACGGGAACCCTGGCGGGGGTTGCGGCCTTGAGCGGAACCGTTTATGCGTTAATCCGCCGACGCCGGATCTTGCGGGAGTACCGCCGGCAGATGGATGAAAAACGGACCCAGTTGACTGAATCGGTAAAGGTCCAGCTCAAACACGCAATCGATGTCTTCTATCAGGAAGTCAGCCAGACCTTTGCTCCCCTGGAGAGTTTTTGTGCGGCTGAAGCCGAGCGGCATCGGCCGGTGGAAGAACAGCTGGAAGCCATTGAACGGCAGTTGCTGGGTTTCAGACCCCAGGGCGTCTGACGGGAGAACCATGTGCTAAAGCGCCGGCACGTTTTGCCGATGAATGTGACCCGATGCCGGTCCTGTCGCGGAGCGCGGGCCGGCGCCCCCCGGGGAAGTCGGCCCGTCGATGTTCATTGATTACTGGATTGAGTATGGCAGGGTCGGCGAACCTAAACGCATGAGTCGTTTCCTTCGCAGGCTGGTAAGCGCGATCGCAATGTGGACGATTGCGCTGGCCGTGATCTTTTCCGGCAACGACGTCGTTTTCCTCCTGTTTATCAGCTCGCTGGGGTTCATCAGCCTCTGGGAATATTTCAACATGATCCAGCGGAGCGGGCGGCAGTGTTTCAAAGCTTTTGGGTTGACCAGCGGCGCTGCCTCCTTTCTTGGCACTTTCCTTTACTTACGGGCTCGCGGAATTGAATCGGCTTACGACTTTGAACTGGCAATGCTGCTGGTCTTTTTGATTGGGGTCTTTGCGCGTCAAACGTTCCGGCCGGTGGCGAAAGCCACGCCCCTGGAAGCAATGGCCTACACCCTTTTTGGATTGTTGTATGTGGCCTGGCTGTTTAATTTCATCACGAAAATCGTTTACCTCGTGCCCCGCGCTCCCGACGGCTCGCTGCTGGGGCAATTTTACGTGTTGTACCTGATCGTGGTGACCAAATTCAGCGACATGGGAGCTTACCTGGTCGGCAGCCGGTTCGGCCGGCACCAGATGGCGCCGCACATCAGCCCCGGCAAGACCTGGGAAGGTTTTGTGGGGTCATTTTTGTTTTCCATTCTCGGGAGCTACCTCGTGATCTGGTTGCTTCCGCACCAGCTTCACTACCTGAATTTTGCGCATGGGACCGCCCTCGGGTTTCTCATCGGGGTAGCGGCCGTGGGCGGCGACCTGGGTGAATCGATGATCAAACGAAGCACCGGGGTAAAGGATTCGGGCAGCGTGCTGCCAGGCATCGGTGGTATCCTCGACCTGGTGGACAGCATTCTCTTCACGGCTCCCTTGATGTATTTTTACCTCAGATTCGTTCTGAAATGAGGATCCTGAGATTCCTTCTCCTTTTGAAATGAGGATGCGCCGCGTCATTCTGCTCGGGGCCACGGGTTCCATCGGTGCAAGTGCGATCCAGGTAGCCCAGACGCTGCCCGCACGGATGAAGGTGGTCGGAATGGCCGCCCATCGCAGCGCGGAAAAACTGGCGGAACATGCCAACTTGCTACGCCCGGAGGCGCTCTGCCTGGTTGAGGCCGAGGCAATGCCCAAGCTAAAGGGGTTGCTGGCGTACCATCCTGAGATCTATGCGGGCGAGGAGGGCCTGGTGCAGCTTGCCACCCATACCGAGGCGGACCTCGTGGTGGTCGCCATCGTCGGCACGAAAGGGCTGCGACCGGCGCTGGCCGCGTTGGCCAGCGGAAAAGACCTGGCGGTGGCAAGCAAAGAAATTCTCGTAATGGCGGGCGAAATGGTCATGGACCAAGCCGCCCGGCAGGGCCGAATGATTCTGCCGGTTGACAGCGAACACAACGCCATCTTCCAATGCCTCGAAAACCGGCCGGCCGCACACGTGGCAAACCTGATCATCACGGCGTCAGGCGGGCCGTTTCGGCAGATGAATGCAGCGGACCTTGAGCGCGTCACGCCCGCGCAGGCGCTTAAGCACCCGACATGGTCGATGGGCCCGAAAATCAGCATCGATTCCGCCACCCTCTTCAACAAAGGGCTGGAAATGATCGAGGCCCGCTGGTTGTTCGGGGTGCCGATGGATCGCCTGCAGGTGCTCGTGCATCCACAGAGCATTGTTCATTCCATGGTGGAGTTCGTTGACCATTCCATTCTCGCGCAACTCAGCCACTCCGACATGTGTTTCCCGATCCAATACGCGGTGACCTGGCCGGACCGCGTGCCCAACAAGCTGAAGCCGTTGCGCCTCGCTGAATGGGGACGCCTGGAGTTTGAGGAACCCCGTTACCACGATTTCCCGGCCCTTAACCTGGCCAGGCTCGCCGGCGTTAAAGGGGGTACCCTGCCAGCCGTGATGAACGCGGCCAACGAGGTAGCTGTCGAAGCGTTTCTGAACGGCCGGATCTCGTTCCCGGCAATCTGGCGGACCGTGGAACAAGCCATGAACGGGGTGCCCTACTTGGCGACTCCTTCATTGGATGGTATAATGGAAGCCGATTTGGCCGCGCGTCGGTACGCGCAGGACTTGCTGGCAAAAGCCTAAGAAATCATGTTTGAAAATATCCTCCGCGTCGTACTGATTGTTCTCGAGGTTGTTCTCATTTTTCACCTTCTGATCATCGTCCACGAGCTTGGTCACTTTCTGGCTGCCCGCTGGCGGGGCCTGCACGTAGAAAAGTTCGGGATCTGGTTCGGTCGCCCGTTGCTGAAACGAACTTTTCACGGGGTAGAATTCAGCCTGGGGTGGATTCCGGCCGGGGGCTTTGTGCTGCTGCCGCAAATGGCCCCGATGGATGCCGTGGAAGGCAAGCCGGAGGCAGCACGGTCCAGCCTTCCCCCGATCTCGCCGTTGGATAAGATCATCGTAGCGTTTGCAGGCCCCCTTTTCAGTTTTCTCCTGGCCTTAGCGTTTGCGACCGTGGTCTGGGTGGTGGGGAGGCCAACGGCTGAGGCCGAGGCCACAACGGTGGTCGGTTACGTCGCACCTGATCAACCGGCGGCAAAGGCGGGGTTTCTTCCTGGGGACAAGCTCCTTGAGGTCGATGGCCATCCCGTAAGCCGTTTCAGCGGAATCGTAAACAGCGTCACCTGGTACATCGTCCGGAGTGAGGGGGAAACCATCCCGTTCAAAGTCCAACGTGGAAACGAGGTCTTGACCCTTAATTCGGGTTATACCCGGGCGGAAACCAAGGGTTGGGAACGCCGGTCGTTGCGCCAGGTCGGGTTGCAACCGGCAATCACCCCCATTGTAGCCAAAGTTACGGACGGCTCCCCGGCTGCGCGGGCGGGGTTGCAACCAAACGACGAGATCGTGGCAGTGGACGGGATTAAACTTTATTACCCTCAGCAGATTTTTGAATGGGCGCAGAAAGCTCCAGGTAAAGAGCTTACGCTGACGGTACTGCGGGACGGACGGCCGCTGCAGTTGCGAATGGAACCGAGCCGGCCTGTCATCGCCTCCGTGATTAGAAACGGCCCGGCCGAAGTGGCCGGCATCCGTGCGGGGGACCGTGTCCTGGCGTTGAACAATTTGCCGATTTACGATCCGGCCGAAGTCGTGCGGTTCATCGAAGAAAAGCCGAGTGAACCCTTTTCGCTGCAGGTTGCGTCCGGCCGGGAGTCACCCAGGGTGGTGCGGGTGCTGCCGGCGACCCCGGATGGCCGGACTAAACCCATCATCGGCGTGGAGTTCAGCGCGGAGTCGAACGGCGGCATCGCCTGGGATGCCGGAGGCCGCATGACGGTCGCACACATCCCCCCGTTGGAGCAAATCTCAGCGGCTATGCAGACCTTGACCAACACCATAGGCGCACTGATGTCCCCGCAGTCGGACATCAAGCTGCAACACATGAGTGGGCCGGTAATGATCATGCGAACCTATTACCTGCTCTTCCAAAGTGATGTCGGCTGGCAGCTGGCTCTATGGTTCAGCGTAGTCTTCAACATCAACCTTGCCATTATTAACCTTCTGCCAATCCCTGTGCTTGATGGAGGACACATCCTCCTTGCGCTCGTAGAATCGGTTCGCCGCCGCCCCATCAATTTACGGGTGTTGGAAGCGCTGCAGGGAGCTTGCGCGATTTTTCTGATCGGGTTCATGCTCTACGTGTCGTTTTACGACGTTCAGGATCTTCCGTGGAGCAACAACCAGAAGCCGCATTTCAGTGTGCCGGCAAAGCCTGCGCCGCCCGGGAACCGGTAAACGGCGCGTTTTGAAGCAATGAATGAGCTTTTCTATTGCCCCGACCCCTACCTGCCTCAGCGGCGGCTAACGCGGGTGGTGCAGGTCGGTCATGTAGGCGTTGGTGGCAACAACCCCGTCCGGGTGCAATCGATGATCACCTGCGACACGATGGACACGCAGGCCTGCATCCAGCAAACCCTTGCCCTGGTCGCGGCTGGTTGCGAGATTGTCCGGATCACGGCGCCAACGGTGCGGGATGCGCAGAACCTCCAGGCCATCAAGATCGGGTTACGGGAACACGGCTGCGAGGTGCCGATCGTTGCGGACATCCATTTCAAACCGGACGCCGCCCTGGAAGCAGCCCGCTGGGTCGAGAAAGTTCGGATCAACCCAGGAAATTATGCGGACTCTAAGAAGTTCGCCGTGAAAGAGTATTCAGACGAGCAATACCAGGCCGAACTGGGGCGAATCCGGGACCGTTTTACCCCCCTGGTAAAGCTTTGCCGGGAACGCGGCGTGAGCATGCGCATCGGCACCAACCATGGCTCTTTGAGCGATCGCATCATGAACCGTTACGGCGATACGCCGCTCGGGATGGTGGAGAGTGCCCTGGAATTTGCCCGGATTGCCCGTGACCTTGACTTCCACGATTTCATTTTTTCCATGAAAGCCAGCAACCCGAAAGTCATGATTTCGGCTTACCGGCTGCTCGTAGCCCGACTTTACCACGAAGGAGTCGATTGGAACTACCCGCTGCACCTCGGGGTAACAGAGGCGGGTGATGGCGAAGACGGCCGGATCAAGAGCGCCATCGGGATCGGTTCGTTGCTCGCGGACGGCCTCGGCGACACCATCCGGGTCTCGTTG
This sequence comes from Chthoniobacterales bacterium, assembly GCA_036401335.1. Lineage (GTDB taxonomy): Bacteria > Verrucomicrobiota > Verrucomicrobiia > Chthoniobacterales > JAFAMB01 > DASWVC01. The sequence goes on along the minus strand of DASWVC010000033.1, from coordinate 23,100 downwards.
ACGGAGGACAGCGTTTACGAGATCCCGGTGGCTAAAGCACTGGTGGCAAAGTACGCCCGCGCAGACTCCGACCCGACCCTGAAGATCAACCAAGGTGCACGCTTGGCTTACGATCCATTCGCTTTCAGCCGACGGGCCAGTCGACTTGTCGTTGCGCTACCGGGTGTCGCACTCGGGGGCGAAGAGTTGATCCGGGTCGCGGTTCACCAACGCACGTTCGACCAGGTTGCCCACAAGCTTGATCGCATGGGCGATTTCCAGCCGGAGGTCGTTCTTGAACAGAATGAAGTTGTGGCGTTGGATCCACGAAACGGGGCGGAGATCGAAGCGGTAAACGGCCGGCAAAGCCCGGTGCTGGTGACCGTCAAAGACGGCCTCGACCTGCCGGTGATCGCGGCGTTCAGAATGCTCGCGTTGCACGTGCAGCCCCGCCATCCGGTGTTATTGAAGGACAGCCTGACGCCTTCATCCTCTTCTGACAAACCGTTTGCTGACGCTCTCTTGGAAGCGGCCGCGTCCATCGGGGCGTTGATCTGCGATGGAATTGGAGATGCGGTGTTGATCCAAGGCGAAGCCGCCCCCGGCCAATCCTTGCGGCTGGCCTACAACATCCTGCAAGCCGCTGGGGCCCGGATTTTCAAAACCGATTACGTGGCATGCCCGTCTTGTGGGCGTACGTTGTTTGACCTGCAATCGACGACCGCTCGGATCAAAGGGGCAACCAGCCATTTGAAGGGAGTCAAAATCGCGATCATGGGGTGCATCGTGAACGGCCCCGGCGAAATGGCGGATGCCGATTTCGGGTATGTGGGGGGAGCGCCCGGGAAAGTAAACCTGTACGTCGGAAAGCAGCCGGTGAAGTTCAATATCCCTGAGGGGGACGCGGTCAGCCGGCTGGTGGACCTGATTCGCGAGCACGGCCGGTGGGTGGACACCCCTCAGGCGGTTCCCTCTGGGCCGGTTGGGGTGTAAAAGCATCGGCGTGGGCCCTTCAGGAAAGACTCACGGTTTTCATCGGTCACGCAGTCACGGCCGTTCTCTCGTCGGCAGGTTCCTCCTGCCCTCGGGCACCGTCACGCCTGGTCAGGCGCACGCCGACGAGCTTGCTAATGCCATGCTCTTCCATCGTGACCCCGTACAGCACGTCCGCCTTGGCGATGGTGCGTTTGTTATGGGTGATGACAACGAACTGACTCTGCGCGACAAATCGCTCCAAAATCCTGATGAACCGGTCGATGTTGGATTCGTCCAAAGGCGCGTCCATCTCGTCCAGGACGCAAAACGGACTCGGTTTAACCATATAGATGGAGAACAGCAGCGCTACCGCCGTCATCGTCTTCTCACCACCCGACAGCAGGGAGATGGACTGCAGTTGTTTCCCCGGCGGTTTGGCGATGATTTCGATGCCGCTTTCCAACGGGTCTGCATCGTCGACCAAAAGCAGGTTGGCTTTGCCGCCACCGAAAAGTTCGACAAACATTCCTTCAAAGTTCCGTCGCACCTGCGCAAACGTCTCGGCGAAAAGCGCGGTGGTGGTTTCGTTGATCTTGCTGATTACCTTAAGGAGCTCGGCTTTGGACTTGATCAAATCTTCGTGCTGCTCGTCCAAAAACCGTTGTCGTTCCTCAAGCTCATCGTATTCCTGAATGGATTCGAGGTTCACCGGGCCCATGGCATCGAGGCGCTCCGTCATTTCCGCCACGGCTTGCTGAACGAAGTCCCAATCGACGGGATCTTCAGCGGCGGGCTGCCCGGACGGGGCTGACAGCCGGTCCCGCTGCTCCTGGATTGCCGTCCGAAACGCCGGCCAATCCGGCTCGAACGCGGTGAGGTCCAGTTGGTAACGGTGCGCTACGTGTTCCCGCACCCGTTCCAGCCGAAGGCCCAGTTGGGTCTGCTTCAATTCTTCCTGAGACCGGCGCTCCTGCCACTCAGACCATTCTTTGCGCAGTTGCCGAAGCGTTTGCTCCACCGTATCAACCGCACCGAGGCGCTCGGCCCGTTCCGCCTGCAACCTGGCCACGTTGGCCGCCGCTTCTTTTTGAAGGCAATCACGTTCCACGGACTGCTCCCTCAGCCGGTCGTTTTCTTCCCGGAGGTGACCGCTCCGGTGACGGTAACCGGCCAAATCCTGCCCGCGTTGCCGGATCACCTCGCTCAATTCCCCCACCCGCAACGCCAGGGGTTGGCGCTGCCGTTCGAGGTTCTCTTTTCGCTGCCGTTCCGTGGCGACGCGGACTTTTAACGCGTTGAGGACCTCAGCCAGGGCATCCTCATCGGAGCGCAACAGCTCAACTTCGCGCGCCAATGTGGTCACGTGTTCTTGGAAAGCCGTCACTTGCTCCAGGTGTGCGCGTAATTCCTGCTCCACCACGGAAACGCGAGCCGCCGCGGTTTCCAGGCGTTGTTGGGTGGTGTTCTTTTCCCACGACAAACTTTTCACCTTGCCCTCGGATTCGCGAAGTTCGCGATCCAGCAAGGAAAGCGTGCCTTGAAGACTCGAAGCAGCGACCTCTGCGCTCTGGGCCTCGTCCCTGGCCTTGGCAACCTGGGTCGCCGCGGATTCAGATTGCGCCGCAAGGTGCTCGCGCCTGGCCCGGCATTCCGCGATTGCCGCGGTCAAGCCGGCGCATTCAGACGTGAGCGCGCGCATCTGGACCTTTCGCCGAAAAATGGAAGACTGGCCTTCCCCGACCTGGCCGGCTGACACCATGCCGGCCTCTGTGATCAACTCCCCGTCCAAGGTGACCACGGCAAGGTCCGGCGAGGTACGCTTGATCCGGAAGGCGGTTGCCAGGTCTGCTGCAAGGGCTACCGGTGCGAGGAGCCGATTGAGAAGCGACGCGACCTGAGGTTGCACCTTGATCCGGTCGAGCAACCAACCGAGGCTTCCTTCCGGCAGCATCTGACCCTGCACCGACCCGGGTTGGCGGAGAAAGTTGGCCGGCAGGATGGAGGCCCGGCCGTACCTTCCTCGGGTTAAGCTTTTCGCCATCGCCTCGGCGACGGTCGGGTCGGCGACGAGGATGGCCTGGAGATGCTGCCCCAACGCCGCTTCGACGGCCGGGATCAGATCGCTCGGTACTTCCAGGAAATTTGCGACGGCGCCGATCAGTGCGTTCCGGTAAAGCTGAGGGTTGTCGAGTCCTTTCAGTACCGCTTGGGTGCCGGTTCCCAGGCCGGCCCCTTCTTCATTCAGCTGGCGGAGCACTTCCAGTTTGGATTCGCGCTCGGTCAGGTTGCGTTGGGCTGCCACGACCTCCCGTTCGGATGCCTGCAATTCTTTCTGGACCTGAAGCAACCCGTGTTCCGCATCCTTCAACCCGTTCCGGCAGTGTTGCGCGTGCGCCTGCGCCTCCTCCAGCCGGGTGCGCGTTTCCGCTGCCTGGGCGACAAGGCGGTCCCGCGCCGCAACTGATTGATCCAGTTCCTGCCCCAGCAACCCCAGACGTGTCTCGCCCGCCTCACGCTGGCCCACCGTGCTGGCGAGATCGCCCCGCAGCGTCGCAACCCGGCTTTCTTTTTGTTGCACCTGCCGCTGGAATTCGAGCGTCGACTTCTCTCGCTCCAACCGCCGGCCACGAAGGTCATTCACCTCCTTTTGCTGGAGCAGGAGCTGTTGTTCCTCCGCCTTTAGAGTGCCAGAAACCTCGACGAGTTGATGGTCCGTGTCGTCGAGTTGGCGCCGCTGAATCTGAAGCTTTTCTTCGGCCGCCGCGACCTCCGCTTCCGCACGCCTGGCGAGGTGTTCCGCCTCGCGGATGCGCTCTTCATTGAATCCGATGCGCCCCGCCACGGCATCGGCCTGACCTTTCAGGTCCTGGACGCGCTGCCAGGCCTCCAGCGTGCGCGCCTCCAGGGTTTCCAGTTCCTGGCGCCGTTTCGACAGGCCGGATTCCTCGGAGTCCACACTTTTCCCCACTGAATGTTGATTGGCACGGCAGCGAGCGGCCTCCTGTTCGGTCTCGGCGATCGCGAGCGAGAGGCCCTCCTCAGCCCGCCGGCTTAAGTGCAGGTCCAGCACCCGCAGTTCCTCAAGCAGCGCCTGGTAGCGTCGGGCTTTGCCCGCCTGGCGCTGCAGCGACGCGATCTGGCGCTTGACCTCCTTCATGATGTCCGCAAGCCGGATCAGGTTGGCATCCGTGTACTCCAGTTTCCGCAATGCCTCCTTCCTCTGCGCTTTGTACTTCGTGATCCCGGCCGCCTCCTCGAAAATGGCCCGGCGGTCTTCCGGCCGGGAGCTTAAAATCTGATCAATGCGGCCCTGCTCCATGATCGAGTAGGCCGACCGGCCAATGCCGGTGTCCATAAACAGCATCTGAATGTCTTTAAGCCGGCATGGCGTGCGGTTAAGCAGGTAATCGGAGCCGCCATCCCGGTAAACCCGGCGGGTAATGCAGACTTCGTGGTAATCCACCCCGAGTTCCTTCTCGCAGTCGGCAAACGTCAGGGACACTTCCGCTAGACCAACTCCCTGTTTGCTGTCGGTCCCGCTAAAGATCACGTCGGCCATTTCTCCACCCCGCAGCGCTTTTGCGGATTGCTCGCCCAAAACCCAGCGGATCGCGTCAAGCACGTTGCTTTTGCCGCAGCCGTTCGGCCCGACGATCGCCGTAACTCCGGGGTGCAAGTTCAAAGTGGTCTTATGGGCAAACGACTTGAAGCCCAGAAGCTCTAACGATTTCAGGTACATAACGGCTCGACCGGTGCAAGCGTATAAGCCGGAGGAGGCGCGCTCAAGCGAAAATACCATTTATGGCTGGTTCCGACGTCAGCACCCCAAGATGTTGGGTTGCAAGGTGGCCCGATTTCCACGGCCCTCAACGCGTGCCGGCGTTAGTTTCATCCGCTTAAAACCGGCTTTCCGAAGCTAATATGCTCACTGGTCGACGCGACGGCACTGTGGTTTGTTGCTTCCGCACCGATGAATCCCCTCGACGACCTTTTCGCGTTTCTCCGCTTTCCTTCAATCTCGGCTGATCTCCAGTTCAAGGCCGACGTTCAAGCATGCGCGGCGTGGCTCCAGGCGCGGTTGGAGCAAGCCGGTTTGGCCGCTGAAACCGTGGCCACACCCGGTAACCCGGTGGTCATTGCCCGCAACGAGCCGCGGCCGGGCCGCAAGACCGTCCTGATCTACGGCCATTACGACGTCCAACCGGCGGACCCGTTGGAGCTGTGGGATTCGCCCCCGTTCGAGCCCACCGTGAAAGGCGACAAACTTTACGCGCGCGGCGCCACGGACAACAAGGGACAAATCCTGGCTCACCTGCTCGGCGTCGAACAGGTACTGCGACATCAGGGTGATCTGCCCGTTAACGTGATTTTTTTGATCGAAGGCGAAGAAGAAACGGGCAGCCCGCACCTCGAACAAGTGTTGCGCATGCAGCGGGAGCGGTTCCCGGTCGACGTCGTGGCAGTCTCGGACACTGGCATGATCGCGCCGGGTATTCCCACGTTTACCTATGGCCTGCGCGGCATCGTGTGCCTGGAGGTCCGGCTCCGGGGGCCGGCCGCCGACCTTCATTCCGGCATCTTCGGAGGATCGGTGGCGAATCCAGCCACCGAACTCGGCCGGATGGTGGGGGCGTTGCACGATTCTCACGGCCGGATAAAGGTTCCCGGCTTTTACGACCGGGTGCGGCCATTGGAAAGTTGGGAGCGGGATCTATGGGCAAAACTGCCTGTCACGGACGAGCAATGGCTGGAAAACGCGGGCTCCCCCCATTTGTTTGGCGAAGAAGGTTACTCGACCCTTGAGCGGGTCTGGGCACGCCCGACTGCAGAGGTCAATGGTTTCGGAAGCGGCTATTTGGGCGAAGGGCCAAAAACCATTATCCCCGGCCGCGCTTTCGCCAAACTCTCCTTTCGGTTGGTGCCCGACCAGGATCCCGACGAGATTTACACGGCCGTGACGGCGTTCATCCGCGACCTTTGCCCGGCTACGGTGAACCTGGATATTATTTTCCAGCACGACGGCAAGCCTTACCTGGTGCGGCCGGACACCGGTTTTGGCATCGCGGCCCAGAAAGCCTTGGAACGCACGTTTGGCCGTGAGACGGCGTTCATTCGTGAAGGTGGCAGCGTGCCAATCACCCAGACCTTTAAGGATGTTCTGGGGGTTGACACCCTGCTGTTGGGCCTTGCCCTGCCGGACTGTAAAGTGCATTCACCCAATGAAAGCTTTTCAATCGAAAACTTTCATGCGGGCATTCGTCTGAACCAAAACCTGCTTGAAGCCTTGGCCGAGGTGAGATGAAGAGGACCGTAACCCTCGCGGCAGCCGTGACCATGGCCGCCTTTACCCTCAAAGGTGCAAAGGCGGCACGGAACCCGGGCGACGTTCCCGCCGCTTCGTCGGAAGCCACTTCGGCGGATAACGCAGAAGCGGCCGGCCGTGCCGGAGAGAAAACCGGAACTCGGGTGACCAGCCTGAAACCGGAGGAACTAAAGGAACTGGCAGACCAGCCCTCCAAGGTTCAGGCCGTTTTGCGCGAAGCGCTCGCGCTCACCGAGCGAAACCTGGCCTACACGTACGGATCAGACGACCCCGCGAAAGGGGGCATGGATTGTTCCGGCTTCGTTTCTTTCGTGCTTCAGCAGGCCGGTTTCGCCGAGGTGCCCCGGGACTCCAGTGAGCAGTACCTCTGGGTGCGTAAACACGGCGATTTCCACTCCATGCAGGATCCGGGAGCCTTGGCAGCCCTTAGACCAGGGGACCTCCTGTTTTGGTCGGGAACCTACACGATCAAAAGGGACGTGCCGATCACGCACGTTATGATTTACCTGGGCACCGGCAAACAATCCGGCAAACCGCTGATGGTCGGTGCCAGTGAGGGACGGTCCTACGCCGGCGTCCGGCAGTTTGGAGTAAGCGTCTTTGATTTCAAACTGCCCTCCGGGCAACCCGCAACCGGCGATCCCGGCCGTACCCCGAAATTTGAAGGGTATGCCACGATTCCCGGTGCGCGGCCAGGGGATCTCGTCGACAACAAACCAGCACCTCACGGGGCCGTCCGGCCGTCCTCCACCCCACACCAGCAGGAGCCTTTGTCGGATGGTGACTGACGATCCTGCCTTCACGCACGCTGGCCGCCGCTGAGAAACACCACCGATGCTTGACCTCTTTGGACCAGACTTTGACCGCGAAGCCATGGGCGAGCGGTTGGCCGGAATGGCGGCCAAAGGGGCCTGGGTGGGCACGTCTTCCTGGAAATACCCGGGATGGCTGGGGCTACTTTACGACCGTTCCAGGTACGAGGCTCGGGGGCGGTATTCGGAACGGCGTTTCGAGGAGGAATGCCTCGCTGAATACGCGCTGTTCTTCCGCTCGGTCTGTGTGGACGCCGGTTACTACAAATTCCCGGATGCCCGTTACCTGGAGAAGTTGTGCAGCCAAGTGGACGCGGGCTTCCGTTTTACCTTCAAGGTAACGGATACAATCACCCTTCAGCGCTACCCGAAGCTGCCCCGGTTTGGCACCCACGCAGGTCTGGTGAATCCCCATTACCTCGATGCGGAGTATTTCGTCGACCATTACCTGAAACCGCTGGTTCCACACCGGCAACAGGTTGGCGTGCTGATTTTCGAATTCTCGGAGTTCCGACCGGGTGACGCCGCGGCCGCAGAGCAGTTCCTGCTCGTCCTGGATGAGTTCCTGGGCGCCCTCCCACGCGGATGGAATTATGGGGTGGAGATCCGCACGCCCGGTTTTCTGCAATCGACGTACTTTGCCTTGCTCCGGCGCCACAACGTCGCTCACGTCTACAATCAATGGACCCGGATGCCATCCGCTGAGGAGCAACTTGCCCTGACGGGCAGCGACACTGCCGACTTCGCCGCCGCCCGCCTGCTGCTCACTCCGGGCCGGGCCTACGAGGAGGCAGTCCAGGATTTCAGTCCCTATGTAGAAACCAGGGAGGTTGATCGGTCGGCCCGTCATGCCGGCCGCCGCTTGATCTGGGAGGTGGCCCTGGAACAACACAAACCGGTTTTTGTCTACATCAACAACCGGCTGGAAGGGAACGCCCTGCGCACAATCTGGGCCCTGACGGAGAAGCCGGCCCGGTAGGGCTGGCCGTCCCACGCCGGCCGGGGTATCGGGGTGCGCACATGTATCGGGTCCTTCACCGCCCTACGGCAGGGCGCGCACCTCCCCGAACTCTCACCCGTTCGCCGAAACAATCCCGCCCACGGTGTGCCGCTATTGAAGCAGGCCAGCGCCGCAACCCTCGAAGCCGTCCGTCTCTCCGGCCTTTACTGACCGGGATCTTCGGTTATAGCCAAGGCATGCTCGACATTCGGCTGCTGAGAGAAAAACCTGACGACGTCCGGGAGCGGCTAAACGCGCGACAGCCCGGGCTGGGCGACCAGGTAGACGTCGTCCTGGGCGTGGACGCCGAACGCCGGCGCCATGAGACCGAGCTGCAGAAGTTGAATGCCGACCGGAAACGCCTGAGCAAAGAGGTTGGCGCGAGGCGCGCACGGAATGCGGACAGCAGTGAACTGGAGGCGGAGGTGCACGGGCTGGCGGAACAGATCACTTTGCTGGAGGGAAAGGTCTCCCTGGCGGATGACCGGCAACGAACCCTCATCCTCAACCTGCCGAACCTGCCTCACCCGGACGTCCCGGTCGGAAGGGAAGCTGCGGATAACCCCGTTGTCCGGAGCTGGGGCGACGTACCCGCCCCGGCCTTCCCCGCCCTCGATCACGTGGAGATCGCGACCCGGTTAAAGCTGATTGATTTTGAACGGGCAGCCAAGCTGAGCGGCAGCGGCTTTGTATTTTTCGCAAACCGCGGGGCGCGCCTCCAGCGGGCGCTCATTCAGTTTCTCCTGGACCTGCACAGCGAGCGGCACGGGTACACCGAAGTAAGCCCCCCCTACCTGGTCCGGCGCGAGTGCATGGTCGGCACGGGTCAGCTGCCAAAATTTGAGGACGAAGCCTACGCCACCGAAGGCGGTGACCTGTTCCTGATCCCGACGGCCGAAGTTCCGGTGACGAACTTTCATCGCGATGAGATCCTGCCCCTTGACTCCCTGCCAAAGCGTTTTGTGGCCCACACCCCCTGCTTCCGGCGCGAAGCGGGTGCAGCCGGCAAAGACACGCGGGGAATCATCCGGGTGCACCAGTTTGATAAGGTGGAACTGGTGAAGATCGCCACGCCGGAAACGTCGTTTGCAGAACTGGAATCACTGACAGCCGATGCGGAGCGGGTTCTTCAACTTCTTGGGCTGCCCTACCGCGTCATTGAGCTCTGCACCGGCGACCTCGGCTTTGCCGCGGCCAAGACCTACGACATCGAAGTGTGGGCTCCCGGCCAGAATCGATTCCTGGAAGTATCCAGTTGCTCCAACTGCGAGGATTTCCAGGCGCGCCGCATGAACCTTCGGTTCAAGGACGCTGCCGGCAAGAACCGTTTCTGCCATACCCTGAACGGCTCCGGCACTGCCCTCGCCCGCCTTTTTGTGGCCGTGTTGGAAACGCACCAGCAAGCCGACGGTGCCGTGAAACTGCCGGAAGCGCTCTGGGACTATTTTCGCGGCAGGGAGATCCGGTAAAATCCCCCGGCGGTGCCCAAAATCCTGGCCGTAAAGGATGCCAAACTCCAAAATCAGTGACCGCCAACCTGTGTCCGTCGAGTGGTCCCGGAGCGCCTATGCTTCAGGCATGGCTGTTCATGGCTTCAATGCGGCACGCTTTGTCGCGTCCAAGGGGCGGCACACGCTGCGGTGATAAGAGGTCCGTTCCACGTCTTGATCACGGGATATCCATGCTCGTAGCTGAGAATTGAAAGCGTGCTGGTGCCCAGCAACAGGTGCCGGCCCAGGTGCGGATCGGCCCCCAGCCACCGCGCCGCAAGCACGCGCAGGTAATGGCCGTGGGAGAACAGGGCCACATTGCCGTCGAGGTTTCGGATTCGCGCAATGACCCGGTCAGCACGCGCGCTGACCTGCACGATGGTTTCGCCGTTCGGGCACGGATGGGTAAACACCGTCCAGTCAGGCACCATCTTCCGGATGTCCTTGGTCGTCACGCCTTCATAGTCGCCATAATCCCACTCGCGAAGGTCGTCCACCGTCTCGACGCGGTCGCCAAGGCCGGCCAGCCGGGTCGTCTCGATGGACCGTTGGAGGGGGCTGCTGAGAATGGCCTTGAACGTCACGTCATCAAAAACGGGCCTGAGAAAGCCAGCCTGTTCCCGACCGGTCTCCGTGAGCGGAATGTCGGACTGGCCGGTGTGCCGGCCGTCGCGCGCCCATTCGGTCTCGCCATGCCGAATGAGGTAGATCTGTGGTTCCGAATGGTGTGCCATAGAGGAGAGTTCCTTACCTCCAAACGTCCGGGTTGGCGAATCCGTCATCCTTCCACTCACCCCCCGCTGCGGCCCCTCAGGCAGCGAGCTGGGCGCCGTCACCAGAGGTAATCTCAAGGGCAAACCGTCCCCGCCGCCGGAGCACTTTTACCCGGGCCGCAAAGGCCTCCGACAGGACAGTCGACGTGATGACCCGCCGCACGTCGCCTAGGGCCAGAACGCGTCCAGCCCGCAGAACCAGAGCGCGCGAGAAACACGGCAGGATCTCTTCTACATGGTGGGTGACCATGATCAGGTTCGGGGTTAGCGGAGTCTGGCCAAGCCTTTCGATGAACGCCAAAAACCTCTCCCGGGCGACCGGATCGAGCCCGGCACACGGCTCGTCCAGAATCAGAATCCGAAACCGCGCCATCAATGCCCGGCCGATCAGTGTGCGCTGCCTTTCGCCTTGGGAGAGGTGACCCCAAGGGCGATCGGCCAGGTTTTCCAGCTCCACCTGCCGCAACGACTCCAAAGCCGATTGCCGCAGCTCGCCTCGGGGCGCATGCCAGAGGTTCAGCTCGGCATTCCGGCCGCTCGCCGTCACCTCCAAGGCAGTTTGCTCGTCGGTGATGAGTTGACGGATGCTGGAACTGACCAACCCGACTTCCTTGCGCAGTTCGCGCCAGTCCGAGTGCCCGTACCGACGGTCGAGCACGGTCACCTCGCCCTGCGAGGGCGTCAGGTAGCCGGTGAGGCAACTCAGCAGGCTCGTCTTGCCGGAACCATTCGCGCCAAGCACCGTCCAGTGTTCCCCGTCTTCGACCGCCCAGCTCAGGTCCTCCAAAATTGGGGTGCCGCCTCGTTTTACGCCCAACCCGTGAACGGAAATAATGGCCATAGTCGAAGCACGCCCTAGACGAACCTGCAATTCAGCGCCAGCGCGTGTCGTAACATCCGCAGGTAGTTGACCCGGGGGATTTCCACGGCGCCAAAGGTTTGCAGGTGCGGCGTGACGTACTGGGTGTCCAGGAGCTGATACCGACGCTCCCGTAATCGTTCAACCAGCGCGACCAAGGCAACCTTCGACGCATCCGTTTCGCGGTGAAACATGGATTCTCCAAAAAAGGCTCCATCCAGGGCAACTCCGTACAGGCCACCGGCAAGCTGACCCTCCCGCCAGGCTTCAACCGAATGCGCATACCCCAGTTGGTGCAGGTTCAAGTAACTGGCGATTATTTCTTCGCTGATCCAAGTCTCGCTTCGTTCGGCACAAGCCCGCATCACGCTTTCAAAAGCGTGATCGATCCGCACCTCAAAGATCCCTTTCCGAAGGGTTCGCTTCAATCCATGCGGCACATGGAAGGTCTCCAAAGGCAGGATGCCGCGCGGGTCTGGCGAAAACCAGCCAATCTCGCCCCCGTCGCCTGCCATGGGGAAAATGCCGTTGCCATACGCTTCAAGCAGCAGTGTTGCCGGGATAATCCGGCGGTAGGTTTTTGCTCGCACGCTGCCGGCGAGTATACCGCACCAGCGGCTCCGGGGCGGGGAGAAATTGTATCAATTGTATTCGTGGCTCCTGAACCATCCGTGGCTTTCTTCGGTTCTTCGATTCGTGGCATTGGGTTCACGGCGACACCTTCTTTGCTCTCGTGGAGCTTCGGTGGCATACTCGGCTTTCCCGATGAGCAACGGCGAAATGCTTTCCGTTTCCAAGGTGGTGATCCTAGATTTCGGATCCCAGTACACCCAGGTCATTGCACGACGGATTCGTGAGTGCCGCGTTTACTCCGAAATCCTCCCTTTTGATTGTGCCCCGGAAACCATTCGCCGCACCGGTGCGCAGGGGATCATCCTCTCGGGAGGGCCCGCCAGCGTGTTCTCAGCCCACGCACCCCTCCCTGACCCGGCGATTTTCGAAATGGAGGTTCCGGTCCTCGGAATTTGCTACGGCGTTCAGTTAATGGCGCACTTTTTGGACGGCCGGGTGGAGTATTCCGACCGCCGCGAATACGGTCCGGGCTACCTTACGACCGCCGGCGCCAGCCCTCTTTTCGAGGCCTTGCCTGAACAATTCCAGGTCTGGAACAGCCACGGCGACAAAGTCACCGGCCTTCCGCCAGGCTTTCGGTCGATCGGCGTCACAGAAAATTCCCCTTTTGCCGCCATCGAAGATCGGAAGCGTAAGTTGTACGGGTTGCAGTTTCATCCGGAAGTGGCGCACACGCCGCTTGGCAAAGAGATCCTGGAAAACTTTTTGTACAAGGTCTGCGGCTGCGCGGGCGATTGGACCATGGGCTCGTTCATTGAGCAGACCTGTCGCGAGATCAACGCCCGGGTTGGCCCGGACAAAGTGGTGCTCGGTCTTTCCGGCGGTGTTGACTCGTCGGTGGCGGCCGCGTTGCTGCACCGGGCGTTGGGCGACCGTCTGACCTGCGTCTTCGTCAACAACGGACTTCTGCGGACGCGCGAAGCGGAAACCGTGCAAAAGATCTTTGGCGAGAACTTCCACATTAAGTTGCGCTACGTGGATGCGTCGAGCCGGTTCCTCAACCGTTTGCAGGGCATCGTCGATCCGGAACGAAAGCGCAAGATCATCGGGGAAGAGTTCATCCGTGTGTTCGAGGAGGCCACCCGGGAGTTGAAAGCTTCGGACACGGGTGAAGGACGCTACCATTACCTGGCGCAAGGCACGCTTTACCCTGACGTCATTGAGAGCGTGGCAATCGGCGGAAACCCGGCTGCCTTGATCAAAAGCCACCACAACGTAGGCGGCCTTCCTGAAAAAATGGACCTCGAGCTGCTGGAACCGTTGCGGCAGCTGTTCAAGGATGAAGTGCGTCAGGTCGGGCTTGAGCTGGAACTGCCAAAGGAAATCGTTTTTCGGCAGCCGTTCCCGGGTCCAGGACTCGGGGTGCGCATCCTGGGCGAGATCACCCCGGAACGCCTGCGGGTCCTGCGCCAGGCAGACGAGATCGTGGTAAACGAGATGAAGGCCGCCGATTGGTATTACAAGGTCTGGCAATCGTTTGCGGTGCTGTTGCCCATAAGATCGGTAGGCGTCATGGGCGATCAACGCACGTATGAAGACACCGTGGCCGTGCGCATCGTCGAAAGCCAGGATGGCATGACCGCCGACTGGGTGCGCCTTCCGTATGAAATCCTGGCGCGGATTTCGGCTCGGGTAATCAACGAAGTCAAAGGGGTAAACCGGGTCTGCTACGATGTTTCCAGCAAACCGCCAAGCACGATCGAGTGGGAATGATTCCTTGCATGGACCCGACCGGGGGCGCGCGACGACCTCACCCTACGGGTTCAGGCCCAGAATTGGAAGGTCTAAAGCTATGACTACTTACCGCTTTGACGTGGAACGGTATGAAAAGCTTTTTCATGCCGGCATACTTACCAATGAGGACCACATCGAGCTGCTGGACGGTGATTTGATCGTTCAATCGCCGATCGGATCGCGGCACGCCAACGTGGTAAATCGTCTCACCGAACTTCTGGCCAAGAATGCCGGCGACCGCTTCTTTGTTTCGCCGCAAAACCCGTTCCGTTTGGATGCGCATTCCATGCCGCAGCCGGACTTGGCCCTGGTTCACCGCCGCGTTCTTGCGGAGGAGCGCTACGCGTTCGCAGACGACATCTTTTTGGCCATTGAAGTCGCCGACAGCTCACTGCGGTACGATCGCACGGTAAAAAGGGGGGCTTACGCCCGGAATGGGATCGCCGAATATTGGATCTTCGACCTCACGCGCGACTTGGTCCTCGTGCACCAACAGGCCGACCCGGACGCGGCCGCCTACACCGTCTGCCGCGAAGTTCCGGCTCACGACGTGCTCGCTCCGGTGGCGTTCCCCGACCTGTTCCTGCCTTTGCCGGCACTGTTTGGCCAAGCCCGTCGCTGAAAGCGCAAGTCTCCCCCGTAACCCCATGCGCCGAGCGATCTACCCCGGAAGCTTTGACCCGGTCACCAACGGTCATCTTGACGTCATCGAACGTGCCAGCAGGTTGTTTGACAGCCTGATCGTGGCGGTTGCCGCAAACGATCAAAAACAAATCTCCGGCCTCTTTTCGTTTTCAGAGCGTATCGGCTTGATCGAAGAAGGTTGCCGCAATTTGCCGAACGTGGAGGTCGTGCTGCTGGAAGGACTGCTGGTCGGGTTTGCGCGGAAGCGCGGCGCTACGGCCATTGTCCGGGGCTTGCGGGCCGTGTCCGACTTCGAATTCGAATTCCAGATGGCCTTGATGAACCGCAAGATGGAACCCGGCATCGAGACCGTGTTCCTCATGCCGCGGGAAGATTACACCTACCTCAGCTCACGCATCGTAAAGGAGATCGCCCGGCTCGGGGGCGCCGTGAATCCATTCGTGCCGCCCTCGGTGGTGGCCGCACTCAAAAGCAAGTTCGACGCCAAGACGATGAACAGCAATGAACAGCAATGAACGTCAATCCCCGAGTCAGCTCTACGACGATGGGATGCCACCAAGATTAGGACGCATTCAAATCATTGAATCCGCCGCCTTATCCCCCAAAGGCATCCCTGTGAATTGATGTTCATCGTTGTTCACGGCAGTTCATTGCTGTTCATTGTTTCATGAAGGTTCATTTACTGCAGATTCCGCCGACCGGCCTTCACCTTGTCGGGTACGAAGAACCAGGCATGCTTGACCTTGATGACCCGAGCATTCGTCCGCTGGACAACGTTGCCTACGATGTTGAGGTCGGCGTATCGGGAAGCTCCCTCTTTGCCACGGGCAGGCTGTCGGTGACGCTTGAAATGGAGTGCGTCAGTTGCCTTCGCCGGTTTCGGCACGACTTGGTGGTGCCGGATTTCGCGGCCCAGATTGATGTGACGGGGCCCGAAGTAGTCGACTTGACGCCATACGTGCGTGAGGATATCCTCCTCGTTCTTCCAGCGCATCCCCGGTGTGACTGGGATGGAAAAACGATTTGTCCAGGTCCCCGGACCGACGGGTTGAGGACCGAGGAACCCGCGCAGGTGCCTAGCGCCTGGGACGCTCTCGCCGATTTAGACTTGAAAAGAAAGAAAAACTGAGATGGGTGTTCCGAAGAGAAAGACGTCGAAGATGCGGCTGCGCACACGCAAAGCCGCAAATCGCTGGCACGCGCCGCAACTAACCAAGTGCGCCCAGTGCGGCAGCCGGGTGCGCGGTCACACAGCCTGTCCTTCCTGTGGTTATTACCACGGCCGTCAGGTTTTGACGGTCGACGTTGCCTGACCTGATCACCCGAGGGGACTGCGCGCCTTCGCGGGCGATTTCATCCAAAGCGAGTGCCGTCCAGCCGTAAACCGGTGGGTGGTGAGCGGGTCCCCCATCCTGTGGAGCCCGGGATATTTCCTGTTGCTTGGACCAGGCTCCTGGGCTAATCACCGGGCTTACGGGCTCGTCAGGTCTTCCGCGGTGAGTCACGGATTATGAGGATAGCTTTGGACGCCATGGGCGGGGATTTCGCGCCCCGCAACACTGTCGAGGGAGCGGTACTGGCTCTTAAAGAATACAGCTACCTGGAAAAATTGTTTTTGGTGGGCGACGCGATCACGGTGGGGACCGAATTGAAACGCCTCCAGTTTCAAGACAGCCGGCTCGAAATTTTCCACGCGTCAGAGGTGGTCAACATGCGGGAGTCAGCGGCTAAAGCGATCCGGCAAAAGCGGGATGCGTCCATCTCCCGCGCGGTTGACCTGGTTAAGAATAACGCCGCGCAGGCCGTGGTGTCGGCCGGTCACACCGGCGCAGCTGTGGCCGCTTCGGTTTTAAAACTGCGATCGCTGAAAGGCATCGAACGGCCTGCCGTCGCGGTTTTGTTGCCCACGGAGACCAAGGTATTCGTACTGATCGACGCGGGCGCGAATCCTGATTCTACCGCAGAAAACCTTTTGCAATTCGCCATCATGGGCGCTGTCTTCTCCGAATTCGTGCTCGGTTACAAGAACCCGTCGGTGGCGTTGATGTCGATCGGGGAAGAGGACATGAAAGGAAATGACGTTACCAAGGAAGCATTCAAATTGCTTAAGGGCAGCGGGTTAAATTTCCGAGGCAACATTGAAGGCCATGACCTGTTTGAACACCCGGCGGAAGTGGTCGTGTGCGACGGGTTCACGGGCAACGTCGTTCTGAAGACCTCAGAAGCCATCGCCCATGCCATCTTCACCTGGTTAAAGCATGAACTTGTTCGAACCCCGGTTCGAATGCTCGGGGCCAAACTTGCGGAAGGAGCGTTCCGTACCATTCGCAAAAAAACGAATTATGAAGAGTACGGAGGGATGCCTTTGCTGGGGGTAAACGGCATCTGCATCATCGCGCATGGCGCAAGTTCTCCGCTCGCGATCAAGAATGCGATCCGCGCGGCTTGCGAATCAATCAAGCACGAGATCAATCCTCATATTATCCGCAAGGTGCAATTTTGTAATGAGAAGTTCAACACGGCCACCACGCCGGTCCAGTAAGCCTCGTCGCACCGTCTCAGTCATTGGCACCGGCAGCTATGCGCCCGAACGGGTGCTCACCAACCAGGAGCTTGAGCGGCTGGTGGACACGTCCGATGAATGGATTCGTGCCCGCACCGGCATCCGGGAGCGCCGCATCGCCGGTGTCCACGAGAGTACGAGCGACATGGCGGCCGAGGCAGCTTTGGCGGCGATGCAGCAAGCCCAAGTGACGGCCAGTGAAATTGACCTTTTGATTGTTGCGACGGTGACTCCGGATACCGCTTTTCCGGCCACCGCCTGCTGGGTGCAGAAAAAATTGGGCGCGGTAAATGCGGCTTGTTTCGACGTGTCCGCCGCTTGTGCCGGCTTTCTGTATGCCTTGGAAATTGCGCAACAGTTCATCTCCACGCACGTGTACAACACCGTGCTGATCATCGGCGCCGATAAACTGAGCGCAATCACGGACTGGACGGACCGCAACACGTGCGTCCTGTTCGGTGATGGGGCCGGCGCGGCGGTGTTGCGCAACCGTCCCGACTCCCACGGCGTGATTTCCACGTACATGGGCAGCGACGGCACTTTCGCTGACATCCTCATCATGCCAGGCGGCGGAAGCCGCTGCCCGATTACGGCCGACAACGTGAACGACCGGTTGAACACCATCAAAATGACCGGCAAGGAAGTCTACAAACAAGCCGTCAACTCCATGTTCACGGCCGCCAATCGTGCGTTGGAGGATGCGGGCCTCCGGTACGAAGACATTGCCTGCGTTATTCCTCACCAAGCCAACATCCGAATCATCGAGGCCATCGCGGCTCGGATGCGGCTGCCGATGGACAAGTTTTACGTGAACCTCGACCGGTTCGGGAACACGTCAGCCGCAGCAGTTGCCATGGCCCTGGACGAGGCCCATCGCACTCAGCGCATCAAAATCGGGGATTACCTTCTCCTGGTCGTCTTCGGGGGTGGGCTTACCTGGGCAAGTTCAGTCATCCAATGGTGAGGTGGCAACTGCGATCGGGCAGGGCGTGCTGGACGCGTCCTGACTTCCGGCCAACAGTAGGCGATGCTCGCCGATACCCACGCGCACCTGGATTTTCCGGAGTTTGCCGACGACCTGCCGGCCGTTTTGGCCAGGGCTGCGGAGGCAGAGGTTCACACCATCATCACGATCGGCACCGACCTGGACTCCAGTCGTCGCGCGATTGCCCTTGCTGAACGCCACCCCGGCGTTTTCGCGGCGGTCGGGGTCCACCCGAATCACGTTGAACCGAACCGTCCAGACTCCCTGGACGAACTGGCTGAACTGGCCCGACACCCAAAGGTTGTCGCCATCGGCGAAACCGGTTTCGATTACCATTACCTGCCGAGCCGCAAGCAACGAGCGGACGTCGTGCAAGCTGCCCTGGGAGCAGGCTCAGCTGCAACCCTGGAACTTGAAATCAAAGATGAAGCCGTGAAGGCCGCCCAGGCACGGGTGTTTGAACAGCAACTCGAACTCGCGGCGGAATTCGGCAAGAACGTCATCATCCACCAGCGCGACGCTTGGGCGGACACGCTGGCCACCCTTCGGCGGCACCCGGTGCGCGGCGTGTTCCATTGTTTCAGCGGCAACTTGGCGCAGGCCGAAGAATTGGTGGCCCTCGGCCACCTCGTGTCGTTCACCGGTTTAGTGACCTTTAAGAACGCCCCCGAAGCCCGGGCGGTCTCGACCCAGCTGCCATTGAACCAGTTCATGGTGGAAACGGATGCTCCCTACCTTGCCCCGGTACCCCATCGAGGACAACGCTGCGAACCCGCCTTCGTCCGGCGAACCGCTGAATCCATTGCGCGCGATCGCGGGATCACTCTGGCCGAATTCGCTGCCCAGACCACAAAGACGGCCCGCTCCTTCTTTGGGCTGAAGCAATGAACAGCAATGAACAGCAATTCCCGAGTCACCTCTGAGACAATGGGACAGCGCTAGGGTTGTGACGCATTCAAGCCATACAGCCTCGGCCTCGGAGCGCGCTCGCGACGCATTGCTTGCGGTAAGTGCGGCGCGACTGTGTTTGAGAGTGCCGTTTATTTTTTCAGCTCCGGGCAAGCCACCTTTCATGCTTAAGTTATTCCTGTGAATTGCTGTTCATCGTTGTTCATCGTTGTTCACTGCTGTTCATTGTTTCATGGTCAAAATCGAGATCCATTACCAAGGTGACTTGCACACGACGGTCCGGCATGCCCCTTCGGGTAACGAACTAACGACCGACGCACCGGTCGACAACGGCGGAAACGGCGCTGCTTTTTCCCCGACCGACCTGGTGGGCGCGGCGTTGGGAAGCTGCATGGTGACCGTGATGGGCCTGTTCGCAAAACGCCACGCGGTGGACCTTAATGGTACCCGGGTTGAGGTGCTGAAGGAAATGGTTCAACAGCCGGTGCGACGCATCGGCAAGTTGCAGGTAAGCATCCATTTGCCCTTGGCAGAGGATCACCCCCTTCGCTCGGGTCTGGAAAAAGCCGCCCTCACCTGCCCGGTCCACCAAAGTTTGCACCCGGACGTGAAATTGCCGGTCGAATTTCATTACCAAACGGCAGCCTTGGCCGAACCGGCCAGACGGTGAACCGTTGCGAAGCAACGGCCGGAACGGACGCGCTGCACAACCGTTTACCACGCTTGGTTTCCCCGATGTCGGACTCCGGGGCAGCACCCCGGCCGGTGCCGGAAAGATTAGCTTGAATCCGTCTCCATCCCGCTGTACGCGGTAATTGCTTCTTTTCGTTCGGGGTGATTGTCAGGAGTTTCGGCTCGTTGGCGATTGAGTCCACCAAGGACTAAGGCCGGCTCGAGGAGGCGTCCAAGGTAACTGTCATTATGTCTGCTAAATTGTACGTAGGAAATCTTTCTTTCGCGACCACCGAGTTGGATCTGCAGGATCTGTTTGCCCAGTCCGGCACGGTCGTTGATGTAAAGATCATTCAGGATAAGCTCACCGGTAAGTCCCGTGGGTTTGGATTCGTCACCATGAGTTCGGATGAACAGGCGAACGAGGCCATCAGCAAATTTAACGGCTTTTCATTGGACAACCGTCCGCTGACCGTCAATGAGGCACGCCCGCCGGAAGCCCGCCAGGACCGGTTTTTCCCGTCCGATGCCGGACGTGGTGGAGCAAAAGACACGCGACGGGGACGTGACCGCGATTTTCGCCGTCGCTAACCTTCACCTTCCACACCGACCCTTAACCTAAGGCGCGCCTCGAGCGCGCCTTTTCTTTTTGCCTCAGGGCGTGCCTTCCCGGACCGCCGTTCCGCGGTTGGGCGGTGATGCCGTTAGACCGTTGACAATGGCAGCGATCAGGGCTGGTCCACGGTAAATAAACCCGGTGTAAAGCTGGATCAGGTCGGCCCCGGCATCCAGGCGGGCCCTTCCACCTTCGCCGTCCATGATCCCGCCGACTGCAATGATTGGCAAGGTCGTCTGCTTCCGAAGGTGGTGGAGCACTTCGAGCGCCCGCTTTCCTAACGGGCATCCGCTTAAACCGCCGGCCTCGCGCTTTGCCGGAGGTAAGCTTTCGTGGTCCAACGTTGTGTTGGTCGCGACCAACCCTGCCAGCCGGTGCTGTTCAACCAGCGCGAGAACGTCATCAATCTGAGAAAAAGTGAGGTCCGGGGCGACCTTTACCAACATCGGCCGCCGGCTTGTATTGGCCGCCTGCACCGCCTGGAAAAGCGCATCCAAGGCCGGTCTCTCCTGCAGCCTTCGCAACCCCGGCGTGTTTGGCGAGCTCACGTTTAGAACGAAATAGTCTCCGACGCCTTGCAGCGCGCGGAACGACGCGAGGTAGTCTTCCGTCGCCTCTGCGAGTGCCACCGCTTTCGTCTTGCCAAGGTTGATGCCAAGCGGGACAGAGGGCCAGGACGGTTGCTCGCGGGCTTGGCGAAGGTGGCGGGCTACGGATTCGGCCCCTCGATTGTTGAAGCCCATGCGATTGACCAACGCTTCCTGCTCCGGGTAACGGAAAAGCCGCGGTTTAGGGTTTCCATTCTGCCCTTGTGCCGTGACGGTACCGACCTCCACAAAACCGAAACCCATGGCCGCCCAGGCCGGGACGGCTACCGCGTTTTTGTCCATCCCGGCCGCCAAGCCCACCGGATTCGGAAAGCGCAGGCCGAACACGGTGCGCGGCTTGGCAATCGTGGGGCCGGAAATAGGAGAGAGAACCGCTGGAAACCGCGACGCCAGCGCGAGGCCCAGTAAAGTCACGTCGTGAGCCCTCTCCGGCTCAAGCCGGAATGCCAAAGGCCGAAAGACGTGACGGTACCAATCCACAGAATTACCCGCGCCTACTTTCCAATGCAGAATTCACTGAAAATCCGGCCGAGCAGATCTTCCGTGTCCGTCTTTCCAACCACCTCACCGATGGCCTCCAGAGCTTCGCGAATCTCGATCGCGGTGAATTCCGGGGAGCGCTCTTCCCGCAAGCTTACCAAGGCTTCGTCCAATGCTCCCTTGGCTCGCGTCAGGCAACCTTCGTGGCGCACACTGATCGCGATCCGAAAGGTGTCGGTGCCGGCCCCACCCTGCAGAAAACGTGCGAAGATCGATTGCTTCAGCGGCTCAACGCCCGTCTTATCCCAACAGGAAAAAGGGATTGCGCCGCTGGCGGCTTCCCAATCCCGGTGCAGCCCGAGGTCGGATTTGTTCAAGATGAGGACGTGAGGCTGCCCCGGCGGAGGCATGGCCGGCTTAGGCTGACTGCCGTCGACGACCCACAGCACCAGGTCGGAGTTGATGAGTTCCCGGGCGGTGCGTGCGATCCCGGCCTGCTCCACCTCGTCCCCGGTGGGCCGGGCTCCCGCGGTGTCCACCAACCGTACGGGCACCCCTCTTACGTTAATGACTTCTTCAATGGTGTCCCGCGTGGTCCCGGGTACGGCGCTCACGATCGCGCGCTCGAATCCAAGCAAAAGGTTCAAAAGGCTCGATTTCCCAACGTTTGGCGGGCCATAAATGACCGTGCGCAGGCCGTGGCGCAACACGCGACCCTGCTCCGCACTTGCCAACAACGGGTTCACCCGCTGGATCACGCCTTCCAACTGGCTGGCCAATTCTGCCGTGGTATCTGGATCAATCGCTTCATCAGGAAAATCGATGTAGGCCTCGATGTGCGCCAAGACGGTCAGGAGTGCATCCTGCAATTCCAGGAGTTCGGCACCAAGGTTGCCGCTCAGTTGTTGGTTTGCCGCACGAAGCGCCAGGTCGGTCTGAGCCCGAATAAGGTCCATGACCGCTTCCGCCTGGGTCAGATCAATCTTGCCGTTGAGGAACGCGCGCTGCGTAAACTCCCCAGGCTCAGCCAGCCGGGCGCCGTGCCGGAGCAACGCCTCCAACACCCGCTGAACCACCAGCATGCCCCCGTGACAAGTCAGTTCGACGACGTCCTCACCCGTGTAACTCGCCGGTCCGCGGTACCAGACCGCCATCCCGTGGTCGATTACACCGGCACCATCCGCCACGGCACCGAGGCAGGTACGGCGCGGCGTCTCAGGCCCGGCGCCATGGCGAGGCTGAAACACCTCGCCCAAAATGCGCCGGGCTTCCGGTCCGGACACCCGCACCATCGCGATCGCACCTTCGCCCGGCGGCGTTGCAACGGCGGCAATGGTGTCAATGGCCAGCTCCGCAGCGCCGTCCCCTGGCATGCTCGCTGCACTCATTACTCATTGGCCGCGACCGCCGGAGGGGGCCCGCTCGGCCAGGACCGCATCCAGGTCTGCCAAAAATCGCTCGTTCTGCTCGGAGGTGCCCACGCTGACCCGAAGCCAGTCCGGCAGTTTGTACTCGTTCATGGCGCGCACAATCATGCCCCGCCGCAGGAGCCGTTGAAAAACCTCCTTGCCATCCCCCACCCGAAGCAACACAAAATTTGCTGAACTTGGCACAAACTCCAGACCGCGCCTGGCAAACTCCCGTTGGAGGAAAATCCGGCCTTGCTCCGTCACTTGCCGCGTGTGTTGCTGATGTTCGACGTCCTTTAGCCCGGCCAGCGCACCTGCCTGCGCGATGGCGTTCACGTTAAAAGGCTGGCGGGTTTTCTGAAGTAAGCGCACCAGATCAGGATGCCCCAGGCCGTACCCGATCCGCAACGCCGCCAAGCCCTGGATCTTCGAGAAAGTTCTCAGCAGAATCACGTTCGGGTGCTCCGCGAGGTACTTGATGGTGTCGGGCGGGTTAGGCAGAAATTCGTAGTACGCTTCATCAAGGGCAATCACGACGCCAGCCGGAACGGAAAAGATCAGCCGCTCAAGGTCAGCCTCGGTCACCATGGTGCCAGTCGGGTTGTTTGGGTTGGCAAGGTAAACGATTTTCGTCC
>DASWVC010000032.1:0-15218 GCA_036401335.1 Chthoniobacterales bacterium | reverse complement strand
GGCGCGGCCAAGGCCCGCCGAAGCGCCCGTGATCACGACGACCCTTGGAGTCTTGCGGTTTTTCATGCGTGTTGTCCTTGCTTCAAGTCTTGGGATTCAGCAGTTCCTGACCTTGCACCAGCGCATCGGGTGCTTGGGGCGCTGAGGAAACCTCACCTCGTCACGCCAAGGTCCTCTTTGCCGTCCCGAAAAAACTCCAGCACGAAGGGGGTGGCCGGCCGGCTGTAAATTTCCTTCGGCGTGCCGATCTGTTCAACGCGTGCGCGGTTCATCACCACGACCCGGTCGGCAATTTCCAGGGCTTCCTCCTGATCGTGCGTCACGAACAAGGCGGTAATGCGCAGGTCGCGCTGCAATTGCCTGACCCAGGACCGGAGTTCCTTTCGGACCTTGGCGTCGAGCGCTCCAAAAGGTTCGTCCAGAAGCAATATCCGGGGCTCAATGGCCAGCGCGCGGGCAAGTGCGACCCGCTGACGTTGACCACCGGATAGTTCATGGGGGTAACGCCCGTCCATCCCTGGCAGTTGGACCAGGCGAAGAAGCTCTGAGACACGGGCGGCGATGCCCGCCCGGGAAGGCCGCTCCCGGCCACCTTTTACCTCGAGGCCAAATGCCACGTTCCGTGCCACGGTCATGTGGCGGAAGAGCGCATAATTCTGGAACACAAAGCCCACCCGGCGCTTTTGCACCTTCAGGCCGGTCGCCTCCCGTCCATCAAACCAGACGGAACCACTGTCCGGGAAATCGAGCCCCGCGATGATCCGCAGCAACGTGGTTTTGCCGGAACCGGAAGGCCCCAGGAGGGCCAGGAACTCTCCGTTTTCCGCCGTGATGGACACCCGATCCAGGGCCAGGAATGCTTTGTGCCGCCGCACCAGGTCCTTCGTTTCGATTCTCATCCGGCACCTCCTGACAGGGAATGGGTGTTTCCCGTCCGCATGCGCCATTCGGACCAGGCCTTTAGTCCCAACGTCAGCATCGCCAGGAACGTGAGGAGCGACGCCATGGCAAAGGCCGCCACCAGGTTGTATTCGTTGTACAGGATCTCCACGTGCAATGGGATGGTGTTCGTCAGGCCCCGGATGTGACCGGAAACGACCGAAACCGCTCCGAATTCTCCCATGGCCCGGGCATTGCAGAGGATAACCCCATAGAGCAATCCCCAACGCACCTTAGGCAAGGTCACCCGCCAAAAGGTTTGCCATCCGCTGGCCCCAAGGGACAGGGCAGCCAGTTCTTCCTCGCTCCCTTGTGATTGCATCACGGGAAGCAGTTCCCGGGCAACGAATGGAAACGTCACAAAAATGGTTGCCAGGACGATGCCGGGTACGGCGAAAATGACCTTGATCCCGTGCGCCTGCAGGAACGGTCCAAACCAGCCGTTGGCGCCGTAAACCAGGATGTAAATCAGCCCTGCAACCACCGGCGACACCGCAAACGGCAGGTCGATGAGTGTGATCAGCAGGCTTTTGCCCCGGAACTCAAACCGTGCGATCACCCAGGCTGCGCACACGCCGAAAACAAGGTTAACCGGAACGGCAATTGCCGCCACCAGCAAGGTCAACCGGATGGCTGCCTGGCCGACCGGATCACCGAAAGCCGCCAGGTACGCAACGGTGCCTTTCCGCAGCGCTTCGCTGAAAACGGCGATCAGCGGCACCAACAGGAACAGGCCGAGAAAACCGACGGCCAACGCGATCAGGGCCACGCGGAATGGCCAGGGGTCGCGCAGCGCGGGGTAAGCTTTCGGGGCGGGAGGGCGAACGTCAATCATGGCGATTCAGCGTTTCTGCCACCGCGCGGCCCAGTGTTGCAGGAGGTTGATCACAAGGAGGAGGGCAAAAGAAATCACGAGCATCACCACCGCGATGGCCGTCGCGCCGCGGAAATCGTACTGATCGAGCTTGGTGACGATCAGGAGGGGAACGATCTCGGTTTTCATCGGCATGTTCCCGGCAATGAAGACCACCGAACCGTATTCCCCCAAGGCCCGTGCGAATGCCAAGGCAAAGCCGGTGACAGCCGCCGGAACCAACTCGGGGCCGATGACCCGCAAGATGGTTTGCCAACGGGAGGCGCCCAGGCTGGCCGCAGCTTCTTCGTATTCCGGGTCCAGCTCCGCCAGAACGGGTTGCACGGTGCGAACCACGAAGGGCAGTCCGACAAAGGTCAGGGCGACGAAAATGCCGAGTTCGGTGTAAGCAACCTTCAATCCGGCGGCCGCGGCCAGGGGCGCGCCCAGCCAGCCATGAGGTCCGTAGATCGCGGCCAGGGCAATGCCGGCGACGGCCGTCGGCAGGGCAAAAGGCAGGTCAACCATGGCGTCAAGCACGCGTCGGCCCGGAAACCGGTAACGGACGAGCACCCACGCCACCACGGTCCCAAGCAGCGTGTTGACGGAGGCTGCACCGACGGAGGTGCGCAGGCTTACCCCGTAAGCAGCCAGGACCCGAGGTGAGGCCACCGCTTTCATGAAGGCCTCCCCGCCCAGGTCGGAGATCTTGACGAACGCGGCCGAAACGGGGATCAGCACAATCAACGACAGGTAAAGCAGGGTGAAACCAAGTGCCGGCCCGAAACCGGGAAGGATCTGCCGTCGCAACCACAGTCGCCAACGCCCGTCAATGCTGGTAGATCTGGTCAAAGATGCCACCATCCGCAAAGAAAAGGGGTTGTGCCTTGGCCCACCCGCCAAACAATTCATCCACCGTGAAAAGCGGCAACGACGGGAACTGGCCGGCGTATTTTGCCTGCAGTTCCGGCCCAAGCGGCCGATAAAAATTCCTGGCAGCCAGCTCCTGGGCTTCCGGCGTGAACAGGAACTGCAGGTAGGCGGTTGCCACCTCGCGGGTGCCTTTCTGGTCAACCACCTTGTCTACCACCGCAACGGGTGGCTCGGCCTTGATGCTAACCGACGGATAAATCATCGCGAACTGGTCTTTGCCAAACTCCTTCAGGGTCAGGTAGGCTTCGTTTTCCCACGCGATCAGAACGTCTCCTAACTGGCGCTGGGCAAAGGTGATCGTGGAGCCGCGTGCACCGGAATCGAGCACCGGAACATTCTGGTAGAGTTTGCCGATAAATTCACGGGCTTGGGCCGCGTCGCCGTGATTCTGGCGAAGCGCGTACCCGAAGGCGGCTAAAAAATTCCAGCGTCCGCCGCTGCTCGTTTTTGGGTTGGGGGTGATTACCTGAACTCCCGGCTTGACCAAATCATCCCAATCTTTAATGCCCTTCGGGTTGCGTTTCCGAACCAGTAACGTCACCGTCGACGTGTAAGGGACCGAGTTGTTTGGCAACCGCTTCTGCCAGTCGGCCGCCACAAGGTTCCCGTTTGCGTGCAGGGCGTCTATATCCGCAACTACACCCAGGGTGACTACATCCGCAGGAAGTCCGTCGATCACGGACCGGGCTTGTTTGCTGGAACCGCCGTGTGACTGTTGGACTTGAACCTTTTTGCCGGTCTTTTGCTCGTAAGCCTTCGCGAATACCTCGTTGTACTCCTGGTAGAACTCCCGGGTCGGATCATAGGAGACATTCAGCAGCTGCGTGGTCTGGCCATGGGCTGCGACAAGGGTCAGCCAGGAGGCGAACAAAAGGAGGAACGGACGGATCATGGAACAATTTAACCCTACTAACAAGCTAGGCTTTATAAACACGCATTAGTCCGCCCGTAAAGGGATTTTTTCCACCGCGCGGGGCGCACCCCGGGAACCGCTATTCCGCGGCCGGGCGCGCGCCGCTAACGCCCGAGCGCCCCGGAGCTTTCGTGGACTGAACGTGGCCATTGCGAACGGAGCGACGGCCGCGGGCTGGCCGGTTTGGTTCCGCTCCCAACGCGGCCAGGGCACCCGCAACCGCAAACGGCAGCGGCACCCGGTCCCGACGCATTTTGCGCAGCGTGACCTCCACCACATCGGCAAGTGTGAACCGGTCCAGGATGTCGGAAATGGCGTTGCGCACGTCCATCATGAGCATGCGAAGCCCGCAGTGTTCCTCGTCTGGACAAGTGCACCGCTCGTACGCAGTCTGGCTTACGCAGGCAATGGGCGCCAGCGGCCCGTCGATCAGACGCACCACCTGACCGATCGAAATCCCTTGCGGAGGCAACGCAAGCAAGTAGCCCCCGTGCTTCCCGCGGCGGCTTTCCAAATAACCGCCTGCTTTCAATTGCATCAGGATCTGTTCCAGGAATTTGACCGGGAGATCTTCCTTACTGGCAAGTTCGTTCACCTGCAACAACGGCCGGCCCGAGGCTTGCGCCAATCCAAAATCGATCAACGCGCGCAGGGCATACTCTCCCCTTTTTGAAAGCTTCACAGGTACCCAGCCTAAAACTTTCGCGCCGGAAACACAACCCGGAGCCCTCATTCCTAAAAAAGGAGAGGGTTTTACCCAGGGTGCCGACGGAGGGGGTCGAACCCACACGTCCTTTGAGGGACAACGGATTTTGAGTCCGTCGCGTCTGCCAATTCCGCCACGTCGGCTCCGCACCGGAGCAGATCAGTAAGCCTGCCGGACCAAAAGGCAAGCATGAAAACGCACGTGTTCACGCCTCCGGGGTGACGGGCCGGCAACGCGCCGTGATCTCTTCAACGGCCCAGCGGGCGTGTTCGGCGATCAACCCATCCGAATGCTGCGCAAGCGGTTCCAATACGGCAAGATCACTCCTGGTCCCGACATTTCCCAGGCAAACGCAGACGTTCCGGATCAACCGGCGCCATTTCAGCCGTTTAATGGGCGAATGCCGGAAGAGCCTCCGGAACGTTTCTGGCGTGAGCTGGGCC
The DNA here is from genome assembly GCA_036401335.1 of Chthoniobacterales bacterium. GTDB lineage: Bacteria > Verrucomicrobiota > Verrucomicrobiia > Chthoniobacterales > JAFAMB01 > DASWVC01. The sequence continues at coordinate 10,431 of DASWVC010000032.1, read as the reverse complement.
AACTGCGCCAAGGTCAAAGTTTGCAAGGCGTCGCTTTCCCGGAAACGCAACTCGCGCGATTGCTTCGCAAACCGGTTCCAAGGACAAACCTCCAGGCATTCGTCGCAGCCATAGATCCGGTCACCTAACGCCCGGCGGAACTCCACCGGGATGGGGCCGTGGTGCTCGATGGTGAGGTAGGAAAGGCACCGGGTAGCCTCCAGGCGGTACGGGGCCGTCAACGCCTGGGTCGGGCACGCATCCAAACAGCGCGTGCAAGTGCCGCAACGTGACCGCGCCGGGGCGTCCGGTTCCAGGGGTAAAGTAGTGACAATCGTACCCAGGAAAAACCAGGTACCGAGCGTTTCGTTCAGGCACAAAGTGCTCTTGCCCTGCCAGCCCACGCCGGCCTTGGCCGCAAAATCGCGTTCCAGGATCGGCCCGGTATCCACGTAACAACGCTGGATCCCGCCTTGCGCGGCAAGGAAGCCAGCCAGTTCTTTCAGTTTCGCCAACATCAGGTCGTGGTAATCGGCGCCCCAGGCGTAGCGGGCAAAGCGCCCCGGGGTGCGACGCGCGGAGCGCCCCTGATAATAATTCATGCTGACCACCACGAGGGCCTTCGCCCCGGGCAAGACCTGGGCGGGATCCGTCCGGCGGTCCGGATCACGTTCCAGCCAGTGCATGTCTCCCTGGTGCGCGGCCGCCAGCCAGGCCAGGAATGCGTCGGCATGCGGCGCCCGAGCCGCCGTGGCTATCCGGCAATCGTCAAACCCCAATTGCCGGGCATAACGTTTAAGTTCATCGGTCATCTGATCGGCCGGACCAACCTTGCACGACCGTCAGGATCTGCCTAGCCACTTCGCCGTGGCTCAGGCCCGTCGAATCCACGGTGAAATCCGCCACTTCCTCGTAGAGTGGACTCCGGGTGGTCAGCAACTCCCGAAGGGTTTGCCGTGGGTTGGGGGTGTCCAGAAGCGGTCGATGGCGGTTTCGGGAAACGCGTGCCCAGATCGTCTCCTCCTCTGCGGTGAGGCAGACCACCGGTCCCAGGCTGCGCAAGGTCGTCCGGTTGGCTGGGTCAAGCACAATTCCGCCACCCGTTGCCAGCACAAACCGCTGCCGGGTCTGCAACTCGCGCAGCGCAGCCCGTTCCTGCGCACGAAAAAAAGCTTCACCGTGCGCCGCGAAGATTTCGGAGATGGATTGACCTACCCGGCCACGAATTAAAAGGTCAGTGTCTTCAAAAGGCAATCCCGTCTGGCGCGCCAACTCCCGGCCGACGGATGATTTGCCGGAACCCATGAACCCAACTAGGACGATGTTGGGCAACGCCACACCCTGTTCCCGAGTGTCCCCCCTTAACAAACCGTGATTTGGTAAAAACTAGCTGCTACACCACCGTCCGCACCACGTTACGGGCCTTTGCTCCTTTTTCGTCTTGATAAAGTTCGTACTCCACGCTTTCACCCTCATTCAGTGTCTTAAACCCATCCGCTTGAATCACGGAAAAGTGAACAAAGATGTCCGTTGAAACTTCCGGATCGACAATAAATCCGAAGCCTTTCTTTTCGTTAAACCACTTCACTGTACCTTTAGCCATACTCTCGACAGAATGAGCCAGACCACCACTTCCTGTGTTCTTTGGACTACTATTCGGGTACTAAAGAACCTGACAAAACGACGGGACTGTCTCGAGGGTCGACAGCATATGGGCGTCGCTTAAAAAACGTCAAGCGTTTAGCAAGGTTGCACGATCTTAGTTCAACCCGTGCGCAAACCGGCTTGATTAAGGTAAACCATTTACATTCTTATAAGCCTTGGTATGACAGATGTAGCGGTGGTCATGGGAAGTAAGTCGGATTGGGAGACCATGCGCCATGCAGTCGATCTCCTTGCGCTCTTTGACCTCACCCCCGAGCCGCGCATCGTCTCCGCTCACCGGACCCCGGCGTTCCTGACCGAGTTTGCCCAAACCGCCGAAAAGAATGGGGTGAAGGTGATCATTGCCGGCGCCGGTGGTGCGGCCCACCTTCCTGGAATGGTCGCCGCCCACACGCACCTGCCGGTGCTTGCCGTTCCCATTCGCAGCCGCGCGCTCAGCGGCATCGATTCTCTTCTCTCAATCGTACAAATGCCGGCCGGTGTGCCCGTCCTGACCTTGGCCATCGGGGAGGCTGGGGCCAAGAACGCTGCACTGGCCGCGGTCGCGATCCTGGCCCTGACCCGGCCGGAACTGCGGAACCGGTTAGTTGCCTACCGGGAAGCGCAGTCGCAGCGGGTCCTGGACGAACGCCTTGACGTCTGAATCCAGGCTGCCAGGAGGCCCATGCCCGAAACCGTTACCTTGTCTGCGAACGATCCTGGCGCCGTGGCGCACGCCACTTCCCTCCTGCTCGCCGGTGAGGTGGTGGCATTGCCGACCGAGACCGTCTATGGACTCGCCGGCAACGCCCTCAACCCGGAGGCGGTGGCCAGGATCTTCGCCGCGAAGCGCCGGCCTTTTTTTGACCCGTTGATTGTTCATGTTGATGGCGCGGCGTCCCTTGACCGGCTGGTGCGCCTCTCCTTCGCGGAAGGCCGGCGCGTCCGGCAGTTAACCGAACGGTTCTGGCCTGGTCCGCTCACGCTGGTATTGCCCAGGACCGCCATTGTCCCGGACCTGGTCACGAATGGTTCAGCCTGCGTGGCCGTCCGGGCCCCGGACCACCCGGTTTTCCAGGCCGTTCTTCGAGCGGCCGGTTGTCCCCTGGCCGCTCCCAGCGCCAACCGGTTCGGCCGGATCAGCCCCACCACGGCGGATCATGTCCGGGAAGAGTTGGACGGCGAAATCCCGTTGATCATCGATGGCGGGTTGACCCGGGTGGGGCTGGAATCTACCATCGTGCGATCCCATGGGGCCGGTTGGGAGATCCTGCGGCCGGGACCGGTCAGCGCCGAGGACCTGGCCCCGTATGGGCCGGTGCAGTTCTCCGATCGAGTCGTCCAGGCGGAAGTTCCCGGCCAGCTGCCCAGTCACTATGCGCCGCGTGCCCAGGTGGTGCTCATCGACGGCGCCGCCGAGGTGCCGGGCGGGCCGGGCACGGCCCTCCTGGCCTGGGGGCCCGTCCGCGACGGCCATCGCTTCGCCTTGTCCGCGAGCCTGAGTGAGACCCGGAGCCTGACGCAGGCTGCGGCGCGCCTGTTTCGATGCCTGCGGGAAGTCGACGTCGCGGAAGTGCAAACCATTTACGCGGAGCGAGTGCCCGCGCACGGCCTTGGTGTGGCCATCATGGACCGGTTGACCCGCGCCGCGGCCCGCCGCGGTGGAGTCGAGCCCGCGCCAGCCCATGGGGCCGGCGAGCATTCGCGCTAAGGTGCTTCCGACCCCGCGGGCTGACGCCCCTCTGGGGCAATGACGAGCGTGATTTCCCCTTTCGGTGGATGCGCACCATAATGTGCTGCCAACTCCGGTGCAGTCATCGTGCGGAATTCCTCGAAGCGCTTGGTTAGTTCGCGGGCGACACACACTGGCCGGGCCGGCACCAGTTCAGCCAACACCTGCAGGGAGCGCAAAAGGCGGTGCGGCGATTCAAAATAGATCGAGGTGACTGCACGGGCCGCCGCTGCAGTGAGTTCGTTTTGACGCTGACCCGATTTAACCGGCAGAAATCCCCCAAAATAGAATCGATGGGTCGGCAGGCCGGAACCCACCAATGCGGTGAGGACGGCGGACGGCCCAGGCAGCACGGTCACCGGCACGGCCTGCCGCCGGCAGGCCGCCACCAGTCGGTAACCAGGATCCGACACGGACGGCATGCCGGCGTCGGTGAGAAGCGCCACCTTCCGGCCGGACTGCAACTCACGGAGCAGTTCCTCCGTGCGGCGGGCTTCATTGTGTTCGTGGAAGCTGACGAGCGTCTGATGAAGGCCGTAATGGTTTAACAGAATGGCGCTGTGCCGGGTGTCCTCCACGGCGATCAACTCCACTTCACGCAACGTCTCCACGGCGCGGTAGCTAAGGTCGCCGAGGTTGCCAATCGGTGTGCCGACCACGTACAACACCCTACCAACCCTCACTTAAAAAGCTTGTCGCCTGAACCGCCGCGTCCTGCACTGCCAGCGGAATGGCGTCCCGTTCCTGGGAGGTGGGATCGTTGCCGACGAAGAAGCGGCTCGAACCGTCTACATCTTTCTGCGCGATCACGCCATTGGTCCGGTTGCTGAACACTTCGAGGTGCAGCCGCACGGTGAGGCTGAATTCCGACGAAGCCAACACGTTTCCGGTTACGGAACGTATCTGTGCGCGCAGCACATCGGTGATCGCGCCCCGCAACTCGGCGTCCGCACGGTCTGCGCCCGTGATTTGGTAAGTGCCGTCCTGCTGCAGTTGCCGGATCATCGTTGTGGTCACCAAGGTTTCGATCCCGGGTTCAACGGTTCGATTTTCAAAAATCGGCACTGCCAGACGGTGCACGTCCCGCATAAACCCAGGTTGGATCGGCCCGATGGTGTACCCGGCGCACCCGGCCAGGCTGAGGCAGAGCAACCAAGTCCAGCGCCCGCCCATGGCTTACGGGGCCGGCAAGGCCGGTTCCTGGGGCGCGACGTCTCCGGGCGGAGTCACCATCGGCTTTTGGTTGGAGGTCAACGGCGTCGGTTTCGGCTCCGGCGTCGGGGTCGGCGCGGGAGGGCCCACAAAGTCCGGGCGGTTGGCCGTATCGACTAAGCCCAATCCCTTCGCTGGTTTCGCCGGAGACGCTCCCGGGGCCGCTGCTTGTCCGACTTGCGGTTTGTCGTTGCCGATTCTCAGGGCGTCCTCGCCCAACCGGGTGCGCAGTTGGTCCATCCGTTCCTTGGCACGGTCCGCCTGCCCGGAATCCGGTTGTTGTTGCACCACCTCATTATAATAGGTGTAAGCCGCCCGGTAGTTCTTCTGGCGGTCGTAAAACCGGGCGATGGTGTATGCGTCCGCCGTTTTGCGGCCTTGCAAAGTCTTGAGGTTATCCCGGGCTTGCGGCGCCTTGTCGCTGTTCGGGTACTTCATTAAGAAGTCCTCGAAAGCCTCCTGGGACCGAACGGCCGCGGTCTGGTCGTAGCCAACTTGGCGGCTGGCGTTAAGGTAGACGTAGCCGATTTGGTACATGGCGTTGGCCGCCACATCGCTGTTCGGGTAACGGTCCACCACCTGTTGGTAGGCGTTCACCGAGGCGTTGATTACCCCGGTTTTTTCCAGGGCTTCGCCAATTCCGTACTGGGCCAGCGGGGCGTACCGGCTGTACGGGCCGCTACGGACGATCTTTTCAAACATCTGCTGCGCCCTGGCCATTGAAGGCAGGGTCGGCACCCCGTAAAGCGTCACCCGTTTCCCGTCCAGGTAAGCTTTGGCAATGTTGTATTCCGCCTGGAGGGCTGGTTCAAAATCGGGGCTGCCCGGGTATTTTTCGACCAGCGTCTGGTATTCATTGAAAGCCCGGGGCAGATCGCCCGTCCGCTCGAACATCTGGCCTGACTTGAACTGGGCCCGAATGGCCACGTCCGAACGCGGGAACCGGCGCACCACCAAACGGTAGGAAGCGCCGGCCCGTTTGTAATCTTCCTGTTCTTCATAACGTTCACCAAGGCTGTATTGTTCTTGGGCGTTCTTCTTGATCTCGATGTCGGCCAGCTCGCCCGATGAGAATCCTTCGCCTTCCCGGTAGATGATCGGCGCCGGCGATCGCGAGGGAAACCCGAAAAGAACGATGACCAGCGGAAACACGTACCGCACCGGGGATTTCATAAACGCGCGAGAATAAGACCTTCGGTCGGTGCCGTCAAGGTAGGCCCCGAGGGGTGCGCCAGGTTGATTCGGGCGGGCCGGCTTCAACCGAAGTCGGGCTGAGCACGGCTAGTCAAAGTCCCGCTCAATGACGGTTCCGTCCCGCCTGACCTTCAATTTCACCTTCGCGCTGCTCATGCCGTAGAAGGATTCAACCGAAAATACCATCCGGCCACGATCTTCGTCCAGGTGGGCGCGGCGGATGACACCGCCACGGGATTCGCGGGCGGCCGCGCGGCGAACGCTGGGCGGCAACTGGCGCGGGTCCAGGTCTTCGTCGACGTCCAGAAGCCGTCCCCGCTCAGAGACCTGGATCTTTCCTTTGTGTCCGCCCCGGTAATACTCACACCGGTATTTCGTGCCCCACTCATCATCGTTCGCGATCTCCGCTTTGGTCAGTTCTGCGCCGGGCACGTAACCCTGGATGGCCGCACGCACCCGGCGGGGGACGTAGCTCAAAGGAAGCTGGGAATCGCCATAGGCTGTTAGGCCAGTTAACCCCAGCACGGCAAAGACGAGGGAGGAGCGGAAAGGCATGACCCGTTCTCTTAATAAGATCGAATTGAGAAAGTCGAGCACGTTTTCGGGTTCTGCCGGCGGGTGTCGGTTGTACTGGCTGCACCGCAATGAAAGAACCACTTGGACATTGGTTTGCGAACAGTGGAACCAGCTTAGGGAAAGTGTTGATCGCAACACCTGTAGAATCATCAAATACCCCCCCATGTTGTGCTGAGCAGTGACGAAATGCCCTTGTCTGATCTTTCGAAACGGACTTGAACAGGCCGTCCCGGGGTCCGCGTTTCAGGCCTGCGGCTCTGCCACACGCCGGATGTCGCGGATTGGAAGGCGCCGGATCTTTTAAGAAAGGAGGCTTGGAATGACCGAACCGCAATCAGGTGCCGCTGTGGGGCACCGTTTCTTTGATGCTCACCAGCGCGCGACCATAGAAGCGGCCATGGCCCGGGTGATTCCGACCGACGATCAGCCAGGTGCCAGGGAGGCGGAGACCGTTGAGTTCCTTGACCGGTACCTCTCCGGCATTGGTTTCATCTATGCCAAGCCGGACGGCAGTGGCTTTGAAAAACTCGAAGGCAAACGAGCCCAGGCCTGGCAACAGCGCATTGCGGCCCTCCGGTCCAAGTACACCGAGGGCATCAGGCAGCTGGATCAGACAAGCAAGTCGCGGTTTGGCAGTGATTTTGTGAAGCTCACGACCGAGCAACAGGACGAGATTCTTGCCGGCCTGGAACAGCCGGAGCGACAAAGCGAAGCGGCGTTTAGCGCTGCGCAAGCAGTCAGTGGGCTGGCGCCGGTCGAGCCTGCCCTGCAGCAGACGAACGCGGAGATTGAGCTCGATTTTTTCCCACTGCTCGCATTGCATACCCGTCAGGGCTACTACGCTGACCCGATCTATGGCGGGAACAAAAACCGTGTCGGCTGGAAACTGATCGGATTTGAAGGACCGGAGTCGCTGGCGGAGACCCACGCGGGCCGTTTCACGACCCTGCCGTTCTTCGCCCATGAACAGATCGATTGGGAAAAGGAGAAAACCGATGGCGGATAAGCGCAAGCCGGATCGCGTGGATATCGTGATCATCGGGGCGGGTGCCTCGGGCGCGACGGCGGCCAAAGTACTAACCGAACGTGGCCTGCAAGTGGTTGCCCTGGAGCGAGGGCCGTGGCGTAAGCGTGAGAGCTTCGGGGGAGACGAACTCGCCAATGTCAACCGGTACAATCTCTGGCCTGACCCGATCCTTAATCCGCGCACGTTTCGTGCGTCTGCGGAGGAAGAAGCCAGACCTGACCTGTTCTGTCCGGTGCCGCAAATGGTTGGCGGCGGCACGGTGCACTGGCAAGGTTGGTTGCCGCGGTTCACTGAGAACGATTTCAGACTTCGGTCGATCGTCGGCGATGTGCCGGGCACCACGCTCGTAGACTGGCCTATTTCCTACGCCGATCTCGAACCGTATTACACCAGGGTTGAGTGGGCTTTCGGGGTTTCGGGGGCGGGCGGCGTAAACCGATTTGAGGGTTTTCGCAGCAAAGATTACCCGTGCCCGCCGCTGCCTTCAACTCGGTATGGAGCCAAATTCCACGAGGGCTGCCGCAAGCTCGGCTATAACTCCTTCCCGACGCCGATGGCAGCCCTCTCACGGCCTTTTAATGGACGGCCCGCGACGGTCCAAAGTGCCTTTGCCCAGCAGCACGGTGACCCCACCGGCACGCGGTCAAGCGCCCTCTCGGTCTTTGTTCCCGATGCGCTTAAAACAGGCCGGTACGACCTGCGGCCAGATTGCTACGTGCATGAAATCACCCTGGACGATCGTGGCCGGTGCCGGAGTGCGGTGTACCAGGACGCAGACGGCGAATTTATCGAGCAGGAGGCCGACCTGTTTATACTTTCCTGCGGTGCGATTGAATCGGCGCGGCTGTTACTGCTCTCGCGTTCCGAACGGTTTCCCGGGGGGTTGGCGAACGGGAGTGACCTGGTTGGACGCAATGCCACCTTCCACGAGTTTAGCGCCGCCATCGGCGTGTTCGAAGCGCCGATTTATGCCTGGGCCGGGGGCGGCTATGTGGCGGCAAGCAGCTACCAGTTTTACGAACATAACGAAAAACGGGGCCACATCGGCGGGTGTCACATCGCTTCGGCGGGCGTCGGCATTCCGTTGCCGATCAATTGGAACTTGCCGGGACGCCCGGCGTGGGGGGCGAAAGCGAAGCAGATCGACCGCGACTTTTTCAACCACAGCTTTGCCATCGGCATGGTCGTGCACGACATGCCTCAGCACGACAACCGCGTGGAGCTCGACGACAAGGTTAAGGATGCGTGGGGCTTGCCGGTTGCGCGCATCACTAACAAAATCCACGAAAATGACCTGAAGATGGGCCGCTGGGTCATTGATCACAATGCCGAGATCCTTGAGGCAGCGGGCGCCAAGGATGTCCATCGCGTTTACATAAACCGGATCACCGGGAACTGTTCGCACCAGCACGGCACTACCCGCATGGGCCACGACGCGAATTCATCGGTGGTGAACCAATGGTGCCAGGCCCACGAGGTAGAGAACCTGTTTGTTGTGGACGGCGGCCCATTTCCGACGGCGACCGGAGCTAACCCGACGCTCACCATTATGGCCAACGCATGGCGGGTGGCGGACTACATCGCCGACCGTTATAACCACGATCGCAAGGGACAGTAAAGGGCGAGGTGAGAAGGTCGGCAGCCTGGGCAGGCGCTTTCCCGAAGAACTGTGAGCGAGCCGGTGAAAAATCAATATGAGAAAACAAACCTTTCTAAACACGTTTGCTGTGGTGTTGGCGACGGCTTTCGGAATCGTTGGCACGGCCAATTGTGACGTCGATACATCAAAAGCGTTAGCCGCCGTTGAACAAGCGCCGCTAAGCAAAGGTCCCAATGGCGAGACACCTGCAGCGGCGGATTCGGTGGGTCTGACCACGGAAGAACTTGCCAAGATCCAGGGCCTCAAAGCCAAAGCTGCGATCGTGATGCACTACTCCGGGAATGATTGGGCGTCGGCCCAGGTCGCTGGCCTGAAAGCGCAGTTTGCCAAAATGGGCATCACTGTAATCGCTGTGACAGACGCCGGCTTTAAACCTGAGAAGCAGGTCGCCGACATTGAAACCGTTCTCGCGCAGAAGCCTCAGATCATTGTCTCGATTCCGACGGATCCCGTTTCCACGGCATCTGCCTATCGGAGGGCTGCTGGGCTGGGAGTCAAGCTCGTGTTCATGGATAACGTCCCGAAAGGGTTCGAGCCCGGCAAAGATTACGTCAGCGTCGTTTCAGCAGACAATTACGGAAACGGGGTGGTTGCCGCCCTCCTGATGGCAAAGTTCCTTAACGGCAAGGGTCAGATCGGGCTCGTCTTCCATGCCGCTGACTTTTTCGTGACTCGCCAACGCCTTGATGGTTTCCGGAAAACGATTGCGGACAGTTATCCGGGGATCAAAATAGCAGCCGAACAAGGCATCGGAGGACCCGATTTCTCCGGGGACGGCGACAAGGCTACCTCGGCCCTCCTGACTTCCCACCGGAACCTGAAAGGCATTTGGGCAGTGTGGGATGTGCCCGCAGAAGGATCCATCTCTGCTGCCCGCTCGGCCGGGAAAGATGACCTTGTGATCACGACCTGCGACCTTGGGTTGAACGTGGCGATCGATATGGCTCAGGACGGCTTCGTCAAGGGCCTTGGCGCGCAGCGGCCCTACGATCAGGGTGTGACTGAGGCGCTTCTCGCCGGGTACGGCCTGTTGGGTAAGCAAGCTCCTCCTTACGTTGCCTTGCCGGCTCTGGCCGTGACCAAAGATAACCTGCTTGAAGCATGGAAGGAGGTTTACCATACGGATCCTCCCGCGGACCTTAAACGCAGCCTGAAATAACCAGCGAACCCCTGTCTCCGCGGCCGTGAATTTTCATTATTTTTTGAGCGCACCGATTCCATGAGCCAGCCTGAAAAGCCGGAGGACAATGCCGTTGTGATGACGGGGATCGGCAAGGCATTTGGTGGCGTGGCTGCGTTGGATCACGTCGATTTTTCTGTGCGAAAAGGCGAAATCCACGCGCTTCTGGGTGGAAATGGAGCCGGGAAATCGACGGTGCTCAAAATGCTCTCTGGAGTGCACAAACC
>DASWVC010000031.1:0-9194 GCA_036401335.1 Chthoniobacterales bacterium | reverse complement strand
CGCTGCCGCCCAGGAATTCGAGCGTCAAAGTCTGACCGGGATTTCCTTTTACCACCTGATTCACGGCAAACGTGACTTTCGTCCGGATGGCCTTGACCCCCGCAGGGGCCGCCCAGTACGACTGCAGGTTTGTCACCGTTACGTCCGCGATGATTTCCGCAGCTTTAGCCATCTCCACGAGACCGAGGGTACGTGCGGTCGACGCGTACGTTGACCTTCCAAGCCCGGCACTTGCCAGCAGGAGGCCGATCCCGACGGCCGGACCGACTTTGCGCAGCCTCCGTAAACGGTGAAACATGCCTTCTTCCTGAAAGCGTTTACGAAAAATTGTCAACGAGACCAATTCGCCCGAACTTATCAGGATTATTGGAGATCCTTTCCCATTAGGGGCTTCATGGTGTGCAGCCGCAATTTTTGAGGCTTTTCCCCCCGTTCCTGCGGGAGGCACTCCACCCTTTTTGCGCTGCGTCAACGCCGCTTCGCTCCCGGACAACGGTTCAAGACCACGCCCAAAGGTGAGGGTTCGCTTCGAGACGATTTGCTCTGAGTCCAAATTGCCCGTATGCACGTCTGCGTGCCGCGGTGAGCAATGGCCCCGCGCCCGGACGTCCCTTGACTTGAGATTTGCCCTAGGCTCAATCCACTGTGCAGCTTCGAATCAGCGTCGTCATTCCGTCTTACAACCAGGGCCGCTTTTTGGGCGCCGCTCTGGATAGTTTGCTTCAACAGGATTACCCGGAGCTTGAAATCCTGCTGATGGATGGCGGAAGTTGTGATGAGACTCGATCGGTCATCGAGCGTTTTCAGAACCGTTTGACGTTTTGGCGGTCCCATCCTGATCTTGGGCAAGCTGCCGCCATCAATGAAGGTTTTGACCGGGCCACAGGCGATGTCTTCTGCTGGCTCAACAGCGACGACCTTCAGTTGGCAGGCACGCTCCGCGCCGTAGAGAAAGCCCTTAAGGCTCACGTCCAAAAACCCGTGGTGCTTTACGGAGGCTGCGAGGTGTTCCGGGAGGGCAGTCGGTGGCGCGAGGTTCGGGGGGCCGTGCCGTTCGACTTTCGACGACTGCAGGTCACCGATTTTATCGATCAACCGAGCGCCTACTGGACGCGTAGCGCTTGGCAACGGGTTGGGCCGTTGGACGCCACCCTCCATTATGCCTTCGACTGGGATTGGTTCCTGCGCGCCGGCCGGATCTGCCAGTTTATTCCGTTTGACGGTTGCCTTTCGCGGTACCGCGTCCACCCCCACCATAAATCGAAAATCGGCGGGCGTGAACGTTGGCGGGAACTGGTCGACGTGGTTCGGCGGCATTCGCCGGCCGACGTGCAAAGGCACTACGATTTTCTCTCGCGCCATGCGGTTGCCCACGCGGTGCTCAATGGGCGCATGCGCGCAGCGCTGGCTTTGCGCAAAGTCCTGCCTTTGTCGGCGAGCGAATTTCTCGCGACAGCCCTCATGCCGCCGTTCTGGCGGTTACCCACCGGCATTTACCGCCCTACTTTGTGGGAAATTTCCGGGATTCGTTGACTTGCTTTTGCCCGGCCCGAAGGAGTACGACGGGCGTGCAGGCGTTGGCGTCGGGTGGAATTGACAGACGCGCCTGGGGCGGGTCCAGGAATTCTGACGCTGCTTTGATGAAACGGCCGACGTGCTCGGGGTTTTCAATGACGGATTCATTCATCTCAAGCACAACGGCATCCGTGCGGCGAAAGTCATGATCCCAGGGAATTTGCGCAATGTCGGGTCTTTGGATGAGCGACTGGGCAGGCCAATGTTCCACAAAGACATCAAAATAGTTGTAGTAAGCGATCTGCCGGACGGCCTTGGCCCGCTCAAGCACCTCGATGATCTCATGGGTAAAACTGCCGCCAACGAACGTCAACGAACCGAGACGGCCTTCAGGGGAGGTGTCACGACGGCAAAAGTCCACGTGCAGGTAGCGGTCCCTCGGTCGTTCTAACAGGTTCAGGAGGTAAAAAAGGTCCGCTTCGACCCATTCGGGCGAGTGATCAATCCGTGGATTTCTTTGCTCGATCAGCGGGTACCGCGCGCCCTTAAGGGTTCCCAATTCGTTCAGAAGCGCCTGCGCGGTAAAGCAGGCGAGGGAGTACGTCCAATGGGTTCCGGTTTTCGGGAACCCACGAACCGGGAGGTCATGGACACGTTCCAGGCTGAGCGCACGGCCATCGACTAGGGGAACACGTTTCTGCTGCAAAAGCTGAATCAGGCGACGGTAGCCGGTCGGAACCAGGGTCGGCGTGTCCTTGCCAAGGCGGGTTCGGAACCGGTCAGGCACATCTTCCGGGTAGAGCGTTGTTTTGCTCGGCGTGATCACCACGATAACCTCAGAGCCCAATGACCGGAAACGTTGCCGCAGCAAGGCGATGCCGTCCGTGAGTTGTTCTAGAAATCCGTCCGGAGCGGCGGGTGCGAAGTGCCCGAAATAAGCGAGGTAGTCGGATTCGAAAAGATCGTGCCGTTTTCCAATAATGATGGCCTCGTTGCTCATGTAAGACTTGCCGAAGCCTCGGTAGAGCACCTCATTCAGGCTTCGGATAAGCAGTTCTCGTCCAAAAAAGGTATCGTTTGCTCTCGCCGTGGCGTAATCCTGGAAGGCCGTGTGAAACCAGTTTTTCCGGGTGAGGCTGGCAGCTTTAAGTTCGTGCCTGGCTCCTTGGAGGGCGCCACTCCGCAGCCACTTCCACCGTGGGGACAAATCTCCGTTCAGGGCTAAACCGAGAATGCCGGGAACTCCCAGCAGCACCAGAAAGGATAACAAAACAACCTTCTCGAGAACACGCATGTCGCAGCCGGCCGGTTAAAACCGGAAGTAAATGAAAGCTTGGAATGAACTCACGGAGACCTTGGCGAGCGCCGCGAGAAACAGCGGAAAACAACCAATGAGTTCAGCAAGCGACTTCCATCGCAATGCGTCGTACGACGCTCTCAAAGCCGGGAAGCGGGGTAGAAGCGGCGCGAACGAGATAAGCAACCCGATGCCCAGCATCAACGCAATGTCCGGACTCACCCAGATCAGATTCGGAGCAGTCCTGCCGGGGTCGAACAGGGCGCCGAAATAACCTTCAACCTGCGCAAAAGAGCTGCAGCGAAAGATCACCCAGCTCATCATCACCAGAAAAAAGGTTATCGCCACGTTGAGGAGCCTCGGCAGTTGGCGTTGCAAACCTTTCCAGAATAAACGGTCGGCGATCAGCATCAGGCCATGGAATGCACCCCAAATAATAAAGTTCCAGGCCGCACCATGCCATAGCCCGGAAAGGAGGAAGCACAAACAGAGGTTGAGGTAGGTGCGGGCCGGGCTTCGCTGGTTGCCCCCCAGGGGAATGTAGAGGTAATCACGTATCCAGGTTGACAGGCTGATGTGCCATCGACGCCAGAAGTCAGTAAAATTTTCGGCGACGTACGGATTGCAGAAGTTTTCGCTGAGTCGGAAACCAAGCATTCGGCTAAGCCCGATCGCCATATCGGAATAACCGGAGAAATCAAAATAGATCTGGATACTGAAACAGAGAACCCCCATCCAAGCCGTGCGGCAGTCAAGTTGACCGGGGTCAAGCTGAAAGGTTTGGTTGCTGATTTGACCGACGTAGTCCGCGATCAGCACCTTTTTGCCCAGGCCGAGCACGAAGCGGGCAAGCCCCGAACGCAACCCTTCCCAGGAGGTTACCCGATGGCGAAACTGGGGCTCAACCTCGTGGTACCGAATGATCGGGCCGGCCAGCAGTTTGGGGAAAAAGAACACGTACACCAGGTAAGCAAAAATGTTCGCTGCCGGTTTGGAGACGCCGCGGTAGACGTCGACAAGGTAAGTTATCTTTTCGAAAATGATGAACGAAACGGCAATGGGCAACGCGATGTGAACAAGCGGCGGCGGTTTCACGCCTGCCTGAACGAAAGCGGGAAGCAGGGTGCCATAAAAGAAGTTGGCGTACTTGAAGAAGAAGAGCAGGGCCAAGTTGGCAACGACACCCGCTGTTAGCCAGGCGCGTTTGGCTTTTTCGGAAGACGCACGCGCGATTGAGCGACCCAGTAACCAGTCGAGCACAGACGATCCAAGTGCCCAGAAAATGAAACGGGGTTCAGCCCAGGCGTAGAAGAAAAGGCTGCCGATCAAAATTCCCAGGTTTCGGGCACCCGGCAGGCTAAAGTAAATCGCGAGGAAGAGCGGCAGGAAAAAAAACAAGAAAATCGGTGCCGTGAACAGCATGCCTTACCTCATAAATGATCTTCTGGTATTCCGCCGATCGGGCGAACCGTTTTCAGCAACCTCAGGGACGCAATCTCCGGGTTCACGGGCAAAGGGGTGAAAATTCAAGCGACAATCCATAAGAATCATACATTTTTATGCGCAACAAAATGGTTGATTTGGCCCGTTAGACGGTCATCGTACCCGGCTTCGGCGCGCCCTGCGGCAGGGCAGGCTGCGTTCTGATGTAGATCGAGGAGATATGAGCGGTGCTCGTGAACTTGGAGACGCGGTGGTACAGCACGCCCGAACTTTGTCAATGGCCGCTCGCCGGCAGAAGTTCTGGCCTCTCCGTGACAATTCCGCGATCCGGGTCAGCCGCAAACTTTTGACTCTTATTCGCGAGGGCGTGTTTCGACGTCAGGCGGTCCCAGCCGGATTCGAGCAATGGCTGGCTGCCGGCAGAAAAAGCGTCACCCGCGCGAGGGCGGCGTTGGCAAGTTCCAGAAAACGCCTGACGCGGTTCCCGGGCCAACCGGCACCCGCACCTCCACCCGGTGATCCGGGCATCCTGGTCAATTGCCTTTACAGAACGGGCCTGGGCCGTTTTGCGGACGAGGCAGGCTTGAAAAATGCCGTGCAAGCCCTGCAAGCCGGCGGCACCTTGCACGACTTAGCGAGAGGGTTGGTCCGCTCGGCCGAGTTTCAGTTTCGACACGGACCGAGTGAAAAGGTGGACACGCGCTTCATCACCGCCCTGTACCGTGACGGGTTGGGGCGCCAACCCGACCTTGATGCGGTGTTCTACTTTCTTAAGGCGGCAAGGACCGGCGTTACCCGCGTTGAAATCCTTGCCAGCATCGCTGCATCCAATGAAACCAGGGAGCACCTGTTTCCGAACGGGCGCGATCCCGCTTTGGCCTACCAGCATTGGGTTGCCGCAAATGACACCTTGGGGCAATCGGATCGTGCGATCATTCGGGTGCACCTGGCAGGCCTGGCCAATCCCCCGCTGGTTTCATTGATCCTGCCGGCCTTTGGCACCTCAGAATCGGCCTTGCGGTCCACGATCAACGCCGTCACGGCACAGCTTTTCCCCGGGTGGGAGCTTTGGATCGTTGCCGATGCTGCCGCTGCCGTGCTCCTCACCGGGGAACTCTCCGGTGCGTTTGCGTTTGATCCAAGGGTCAGGCTCATCGGACTTGGCCTCGGCGAAAATTTGCTGGCGGGAATAAATAATGCCCTGCAACAAACCAATGGCGAGTTTGTTGCTTTTGTTCATCCCGGCGACCTGCTGGCTGAGCAGGCGCTCTACGAAGTGGTTTCCGGTTTGCCGGGTTGCAACCAGACCGATGTTTTCTACACAGACCATGACCACCTTGATGCGCTTGACCTTAGGACCGAGCCTTGGTTCAAGCCGGGCTGGGACCCTGACTTTCTCCTGGGCCAGGATTACCTCAACCCGCTCGTCGTCTACCGCCGATCTTTGGTTGAGGCAATCGGCTTCCTTCGACCGGCCGCTGAAGAAGCGGCCTATTATGACTTGGCCCTGCGAGCCACCGCGGCGACCCTGCCCAGCCGGATCCGGCACGTTCCAGCCGTCCTTTACCACAAACGGACCCGCCCGGTTCATTCGGAGCAGGCATCAACGGCAGGCCATGAGGCCGGAGCCCTCCGGCGGGTCGTCCGTGAGTTTCTGGAGGCCGGCGGCTACGCAGACGCGGCCGTCACACCCATCCCTCAGCTTCCCTTCGCGACCCGCGTTATCTGGCCGTTGCCAACTCCTGAACCATTGGTTTCCGTCCTCGTCCCAATCCGGGATCGCGTTGACCTGCTCGCGCAGTGCGCGAAGGACGTTCTTCGAAACACCGACTACCAAAATCTCGAGCTACTGATTCTGGACAACGGGAGCGTCGAACCTGCAACCCTCTGCTTCCTGGATGACCTCACCAAGCAGGATTCCCGGGCTCGTGTTTTACGCCTGCCTGGACCTTTCAACTACTCCGCCCTGAATAATGCGGGTGCGCGGGCCGCCAAAGGCGAGGTGCTTCTTCTCCTTAACAATGACATTGTCGTGATCGAACCGGGTTGGCTTCGGGAAATGGTCTCGCAAGCGGTTCGGCCTGACGTCGGCATCGTCGGGGCCAAACTGCTCTACGCCGACCAGAGGGTCCAGCACGGCGGGGTGGTCTGTGGGCCAGGCGGAGCGATGACCCACGTGCAGCGTAACCTTCACCGCCATGACCCCGGCTATTTGGATCAACTTAGGCTGGCCCGTACGCTTTCCGCAGTCACGGGGGCGTGCATGGCGATCCGACGCGCGGTTTTCTTTGAGGTGGGTGGTCTGGACGAGGTAAACCTGCCCGTGGCCTTCAATGATTTGGACCTTTGTTTGAAAGTGGGGGACCGCGGCTACCGCGTGGTCTGGAGCCCTTTTGCCGAACTCATGCACCTTGAGTCTGCGTCCCGTGGCAAAGACAGCGCCCCTGAACAGCAGGCTCAATTCCGACGGGAGTCGGACCACATGCGGAAAACCTGGGGTGCCCTTCTGGAGGATGGCGATCCTTTCCACAATCCGAACGTGCTTTTTGCTTGGGATTACAGCGAAATTCCGTGCGCGCCGCGCCGCGAAAAACCCTGGGTCCGCACGGCCCTGGAGCTCTTCGAAATGGACCACCTTTGGGTGGGCGGCCCTGAGCACGCTTCTCTGCGTCCGCCCCTGGAAATGGCCAAATGAGCTCCTCGGCCACAGTTTCCGTTGGTTCTGAACCACTGGGACCCCTCTGGGCGGCAGAGTTGGATCCACTGTTCTGGCGTCAACTGCCAACAGAATTTCCCGGGGGTGGGTATGCACATGTGCCGTTTGCTTTTTGGGTGGTCGGAGCCGCCGAACCGGGGATCCTGGTGCAACTCGGGGCCCAAGTTGCTTACTTTGCCTTTTGTGAGGCCGTCCGGGCCTGTGGACTCAAGACCCTTTGTTATGCCGTGGATGCCTGGAAAGGCAACACGGGAACCCGGTTGTACCCGGCAGGGGTCTATGAAGAAATGCGCCGGTACAATGACGCCCGCTACCCGGCTTTTTCCGAGTTGCTTCAATGCACTTTCGATGAAGCGAGGGCTCATTTCGCCGACGGCTCGGTGGATTTACTAAACATCAACGGAGTACACAGCTGCGACGCCGTCCGGCATGAGGTTGAGGCTTGGCGTCCCCGGTTGTCGAACCGTGCCGTCGTGCTTCTCCACAACATCAACGTTCGGCGGGACGATTTTGGCGCTTCGCGCGTCTGGGAAGAACTGCGGTCGAGTTTTCCATCGTTCGAGTTCCTCCACGGGAACGGCCTCGGGGTTTTAGCGGTTGGTTCTTCTCCTCCGGCCAAGGTTGCGGCTCTGTGTGCATTACGGGATCCAGTCAAACTGCAGGCAGTGCGTGAGCGCTTCTCCTTCCTGGGTGAACGTTGGGAACTGCGGCATAAGCTGGATGAGGTTTCTCGGCAGGAAAAGGAAGTTGCCGCGGCCCATGGCCAGGTAGCTTCTTTGGAGAACGCTCGGAAACACTTGCAAGCTGCGCTGGCGGAGCGCGACAGCCGCATCGTTGCGCTTGAGACGGAACTCGCAGCCGGTCGTATGGCTGCGGCCGAGGCTGCTCGTCAGAGTGCCGCGGAGGCGCACCTGCGGGCTCGGGCGGCGGAACGTGCGACCCAGGCCCGCGCCGAAACCACCCGTGCGTTGGTCCGAACCGCCGGCCTGCCGGGACCGCCGGCCTCCTTTTTGAGTGCAAACATCAGGTTCGTGTACATCTCCGGAGAACCCGACACGCCTGGCCACCTTTACCGGGTGATCCGTCCGATGGAGGCATGCAAGGCGCTTGGGGTTGAAACGTCCTGGATGAGGGTAACCGAAATCCCGCAGCGCCTGAAGGAAGTTGCGGCTGCCCACGTCCTTGTAATCTGGCGGGCCGGATGGGAAGAGCGTCTGGCCACCGCGGTGGAAACCGCTCACCGCAGTGGGGCGAGGGTCGTGTTTGACGTGGATGATCTCATGGTCGACCCGGAGTTGGCTCGCCTGGAGATCATTGATGGCATCCGAACCCAGGGTCTCACGGAGGGACACGTTCAAGATCACTACGCCCGATTCCATACCACGATGCTGGCTGCGGATTTCTGCACTGCACCCACCGAAGAACTTGCCCGGCACCTTCGCCGTTTTTTTCGGCCCACACTGGTTCTGCCAAACGGGTTTGATCATGCCACCTACCGGATTTCGCGGCGGGCGGTGCGCCGGCGGCGCGCCGTAAAACCTGACGGCTGCATCCGGATCGGCTACGCCAGTGGCACGCGGACTCACCAACGGGACTTCGCGGTCGCGGCTGAGGCGATTGCCCAGGTGCTCCGGGATCGTCCGCAGTGCCGTTTGGTGCTGTTTCGCGATCCGGATACGGCCGAACCGAGTTTAGACCCGGGGGAGTTCGCGTCACTGCGCGGTTTAGGCAAGCAAATTGAGTGGCGCGACCTTGTGCCTTTGCCAAAGCTGCCCGGCCACCTGGCGGAATTCGACATTAACCTCGCCCCGCTGGAGGTCGGCAATCCTTTTTGTGAAGCCAAGAGTGAGCTTAAATTCGTTGAAGCGTCACTCGTTGACGTCCCGACCATCGCCTCGCCCACTGGCCCTTACCGGCGCGCAATTCGCGATAGCGTCACGGGGTTTCTCGCCGAAGGGTCAAGGGCATGGCACCAAATACTTATCCAGCTGGTTGATGATGCAGGGATGCGCCACCGGATCGCGCGAGCCGCCCACCAGGACGTGTTGTGGCGTTTCGGTCCCCTCCGTCGGGCTGACCTCTTGTCCTCGGCTTTGCCGCAATTCCAAGCCGTTGGCCGGCAGGCCTCCCGTGCATTTGCCCTGGAGCTCGCGCGCGCCGGCAACCAGCAGCCGCCAAAGGTGAACCTGCCTCCCTGCGAAGTGGTTTTTGAGGCCAATGCGC
>DASWVC010000030.1:0-5820 GCA_036401335.1 Chthoniobacterales bacterium | reverse complement strand
AAAGTGGTGAAGAACAAAGTTGCTCCTCCTTTTAAGGAAGCTGAGTTCGACATCATGTACAACGAAGGCATTTCCAACGTGGGCGCCTTGCTTGACCTGGCGCTCGAGAAAAACATTTTGGAAAAGCGCGGTTCCTGGATCTCGTTCAAGGGAGCGCAACTGGCGCAAGGGCGTGATGCCGCCAAGGAAGCGTTGAAAGCCGACCAGGGGCTCTATGATGAAGTCGAGGCCTTGGTGAAAGCTGCGCTCGACGAAGACGCGGAAGGGAAATAGCCGGCCTGGAGGCCCTGGTCCCTGCAACGAAAGTGGCATGCGCGCTTTGCAGCACGCATGCCAGGTTGTTCGGTTTGGGTTAGCGATCGGCGTTATTGCGCCTGTGCGATGGTCAGCGTTCCGCTCGCGATGGTGGCAGCCGTGCCGCCATTTGTGAAGATCGCGTCGTCCAGCACGTAGGTACCCGGTGTGACGCCGAGTTCCGTAAGGTTGTGGGTCAAAGTGTAGTAAATGCCGCCGGCCAGAACGTCAACTTTCGGGCTTTCACCGGGTGAATTGCTCGGCACGTTTACGTAAAGGTGCTGGAAAGCATAGTTGGAAAGGCGAGTGGCCATGCCGTCTTCCTGGGGTGTCACCCCAACCGTTTTGCCGTCAAGGACGTAGGTAAGGCCGGTCACGGCCAGGTCTTTGCAGGTCAACATCGGGTTTGCCGTTTGGTGCGCTTCGGTCCGAAACGTAATCGCAAAGGGAGCGTTCGGAGCCGAAAAACCGGTCGCAGGCGCACCGGCGGCGAAGTTTCCACGGATGGTCACGTCGAGCGGGTTGGCCTGCAGCGGCGTAACGGCCACACCCAACGATCCACCGGCAAGCAACATCGATACAATCAGTCTCTTCATGAAGCCGGAGTTAAGGCCGTTTATAATTCCCGTCGACGGCACAGCTACCACAAAGGTACGCCCCTCTGGTGTATTTATGAAAAATCCTGTAAATCTCCTAAACTCCGGTTAATCCCGTTCCGTCAAAAGGCTGGTTGTCGCAGAACGCTCTTTTTGCACTTCAATCATTGCCCTGGCCAGCCCTCGAATGCTTTCACCTCAGCCGGTTAAACGTTTGAGCTTTCCGGGTTCTCGGGTAAGCGTCTCCTTCGGCCCGAGCCGGCCTACTCCGACATGACCGCCAACGAAATCCGCCAGTCGTTCCTCGATTTCTTTCGGGAAAAGCGGCATGCCATCGTGCCTTCCTCAACCCTGCTGCCGAGCTCGCCCAATTTGTTGTTCACCAACGCCGGCATGAACCAGTTTGTGCCTTTCTTTCTCGGACAGAAAAAGGCGCCCTACGATCCCCCGCGAGCAGCCGACACCCAGAAATGCATCCGAGCCGGCGGCAAGCACAACGACCTGGACGATGTCGGGTTTGATACCTACCACCACACCTTTTTTGAGATGCTGGGCAATTGGAGCTTCGGGGATTACTTCAAGCGGGAGGCCATTGCCTGGGCTTGGGAACTCCTCGTCGGGCGCTGGCAATTTCCGCCGGAACGCCTTTACGCCTCGGTCTACCAGCCCGGGCCTGGTGACCCGGCCAGTTTCGATCAGGAAGCCCATGATTGTTGGGCAGAACACTTTCGCACCGCGGGGCTCGATCCGGAAGTGCACGTGGTTTCCGGCAACCGGAAGGATAACTTCTGGATGATGGGCGACACGGGACCGTGCGGGCCTTGTTCCGAAGTGCACATGAACCTGACGCCGGAAGGCAACACCGCTGGCGCACTCGTCAACGCGGGTGACCCGCGCTGCATTGAGATTTGGAACCTGGTGTTCATCCAGTTTAACGCCAACCCGGACGGCAGCTTTTCTGCCCTGCCTGCCCGGCACGTCGATACCGGCATGGGTTTTGAGCGGGTCGCCGGCATCATGGCGGGCACGCGCGGGTTCCAGGATTTTTCCAAACCGACCTCCAACTACGACAGCGGCGTGTTTCGTCCCTTGTTTGATGCCATTGCCCGGCTGAGCGGCAAGGCTTACCAGGGCACCTTGCCCGGGTCGCGGGCCAACCTGTCCGGCCTGGAAAAGTCGGATGTGGCGTTTCGAGTGGTTGCCGACCACGTCCGCACCCTCTCCTTCGCCATTGCGGACGGAATCATCCCAGGAAACACCGATCGCAACTACGTCTTGCGCCGGATCCTCCGGCGAGCCGTGCTTTTCGGTCGTTACCTGAGTTCGGAAGGGTTCCTGGCGCAGCTCGTGCCAACGGTGGTGCAAGAATTCAGCGGGGTTTTTCCTGAGCTTGGCAAGAGCGCGGCCCGGATTGCCGAGGTTGTGCACGGCGAAGAAAGCCTTTTCAACCGTACCCTGGATCGCGGCCTGCGAATCTTTGAGGAAGCGGCCGCCGCTCAGCCCGGCACCGCTTTTCCGGCTGAAGTCGCCTTCAAGCTTTCCGACACCTATGGATTCCCGGTCGACCTGACGGAGGTGCTGACCCGGGAACGCGGGCTGACGCTCGACCTGGCAGCCGTCGAGGTCCTGCTCGATCACCAGCGCGAGCGCTCCCGCGGTGCCCAGCAGAAAGAGGTTATCACCCTGAACGCGGCTGGTGAAGTCGGGGTTACGGAACGGCCGGGCGGCCTTGAAACCGAATTCGTCGGTTTTGACCACGATGAAACGCGCGGGGTGGTGCTGGACGTGATCAGAAACAACGGTGCCGTGCTTGCCGCCGTGGACCGTTCGCCGTTTTACGCGGAGATGGGCGGGCAGGTCAGCGACACCGGGGAAGTTCTGCTGGATGCCGGGACTTCCTTGCCCGTTGAAAAGGCCATCAGACAAGGCCGCACCTTTTACCTGCAGTTGGCGGAAACGGTCGAGCTGCGGAAGAATGCCAACGTGCGTTTGCTGGTAGACCGCGACCGGCGGCGGCAGATTGAAGCCAACCACACTGGCACCCACCTCCTGCATTGGGCCTTGCACGAGGTGGTGGGTCCGGAGGTAAGCCAGAAAGGTTCTTACGTCGGGCCGGATCGGCTCCGATTCGATTTCAACAGCCAGCCGTTAACCCCGGTGCAAATCACCGAACTGGAACGGTTGATTAACGCTCAGGTGATTGCCGACGAACCCGTCGCGTGGATCGAGGTGCCTTACCCCGAAGTAAAATCTCGTCCGAACATCATGCAGTTTTTCGGAGAAAAATACGGCGACACCGTTCGCGTGGTCCAGATCGGTGGTCACGCCGGGCGATTGGATGGGTATTCCATGGAGCTGTGCGGCGGCACGCACGTGCGGCGGACCGGGCAGTTGGGTTTTTTCAAGATCGTCAGTGAAGGGGCGATCCAGTCCGGCGTGCGCCGGGTTGAAGCGGTGACGCGACTGGCGGCTTACGAGCACGTTCAACACCTTCTGGCGGACCGGGACGCCCGGGTGCAAGCGTTACAGCAAGAGGCGTTGGAGGCTAAGAAGCAGCTGGAAAAAGAGCGGGCCCAGGCGTTGCAGCGGGAGGCAAACCGTTGGCTGGCGGCCCTCGACGTTGCTCAACCCTTTTTCATCGAAAGCTTGCCGGATGCTTCCCCCGATTACCTCCAAACCCTGGCGCAAGGCCTGAAAGGGCGTCAATACAGCGGGGTGGCGGTTTTCTTCTCCGCGGCGGCCCAAGGCATTGCCGTGCAAGTGTACGTGGGCAGCCAGGCGAGTGCCCGGTACCATGCGGGTAAACTGGTCCAGGAAATCTGCGGATGGCTGGACGGCAAAGGCGGTGGCCGGCCTGACCTCGCGCGGGGCGCCGGTAAGGATCCGGGGCGGTTGCAGGAAGTAATGGCGCGCTTGCGCGAGCGGTTCGCTTCAGCTTAAAGAAACTGACGTTAGGCTCCACAAACGCCGGCGGACCGTGTAAACCTGAACCCGTTGCTGACGCATGAACCATGAATTGAAACAATTTGTCACGGACGGAGCCCGGCGGATCACGCCGTTGCAGGTGGATAAACTCGTTCGGCTTCTCCCGGAAATCCGTCTGGCCGTCACTCAAGTGGTCGACTTTCCGCATCTACCCGACCAGGTTGAGTTCCTGGCCGAGCTGGTGGAGGATTTTCAGGCTGGATTAAGCCGGGACATTCCCTACACGGCCATCGCGGAAGCCGCCTTTGCCCTTCTCTATTTGCGCAAGCACGTGGACATCATTCCGGATGGGATTCCGGGCATGGGCCGGGCGGACGATGCCGCCATTGTCACCACAGTGTTTGAGAACTACAAACAACCGTTTCTCAAACATGTGCTCGCGCACCGGGCCAAGAAACCGATTGAAGGCTAAAACCGAGCACGGTCCTTTTGCCAACGGGGAAGCCCTGCCGGCCGTGATGAGGCTGGCGTCCATTCCAGGTCCCGTAGGCGGGCGCTTGAGGAGGTCGCGTGGGGACATGCGACCCTCCCAAATGTCCCCTACCGGTTTCTTCACGGGACAAAACCGGTTGCAAACCAACCCAACCCATTTACCGTTTTCGCTCGCAGCAAAGCGCGCGCGGTTAGCTCAGTGGTAGAGCACTACCTTGACACGGTAGGGGTCACAGGTTCGAACCCTGTATCGCGCACCAGGCAAGCCGTTTTGCGAGTCCGACCCTGTTTTGGCAAGGATTTTAGCCTCTGCCGTCGTTCCTTGTGGTGACAAGGACACATTCCTTGTTACGTTGGGCAATGGCGAAGGTCACGAGCAAGCTTCAGATTACGGTGCCTAAAGCCGTGGCCGATGCCCATGCTCTCCGCACCGGAAGTGAGGTGCAGTTCGAGTCTGCCGTCGATTGCATTCGCCTCGTGGTGGGCAAGGAACGTCCCGGTTTATCGAGGGAGGAAAAACTACGGCTCTTGCGAGAGTCAAGGGAACGGCAGAACGCGCGCAACGCACGATGGAACAGCGTACAGACCCCGGCTGATCGTGGCTGGAAGCGGGAAGACCTTCACGAGCGTGGCGGAACTCATTGACACGAACGTGTTGGTCTACCGAGTGGACGCACGGTTTCCGGGCAAGCAGGGTCAGGCTCAAGAACTGTTGGACCGGTTGGTGACATCCGACCAATGCCGAATACCACATCAAGCGTTGGTTGAATTTTACGAAGTCGCCACCAGGGTGCTGCGGGACATCGGCCAACCACTTCTAAATTCCACGGAGGCACGCGCAGAGGTCGAAATGCTGCTGCTCACCTGCACCGTTCTGTACCCCGTAGAAGGCGTTCTGCGCCTTGCGCTGCACTGCAAGGACGCCTACGGGCTAAACTGGTGTGACGCTCACCTGCTTGCGCATGCCGAATACTACGGGTGCTCAATCCTTTACTCGGAGGATTATCACGACGGTCGGTATTACGGGACGGTGAGGGTGGTCAACCCGTTCACGTGAACGTTGGAATACGACAGGGGCCGAAGTTAACAAACCTGCCCGTTTGCTCAAAGTTTTTTCCGAAAAAGTGAGGAATAAAGCAGGCTGTCCTTCGCCCGGGCTTTCGGCTTGGCCGCTTCCTGGCGGGCAACGGATCCCCGGAAAGGAAGCGGAGGCGCTTGAGAACAAGCTCCCCTACCGGGGGCCGGCCGGTTAAGGCTAATCAACCCTCCCCAGGGCGCTCGAGGAAGTCGCGAAAGGACGGCCCTTACCGGGGTCGCGCCGGGAAACGCGACCCTGCCAATCCCGACACACGGATACCTTCCTCCGGGAATGTTTACCTTGCTAGCCCGAGTGCGGCGAGGCCAAAGGTGTATTCGAAAGCGGTTTCCCGCAGCTGGTCGTAGCGCCCGGATGCGCCGCCGTGGCCGGCATCCAGGTTGATTTTGAACAGCAACGGGTTGTGGTCCGTCTTGA
>DASWVC010000029.1:0-12029 GCA_036401335.1 Chthoniobacterales bacterium | reverse complement strand
GCATTGGGGTGACGGATTCCTTCAAATTCCGCCAGGACAACGGCCTGGATCAGGGTAAAACTTTGTTCGCGCCTTTTCGCAAGGTATTCGGCGGCTTCTTCGCGGGTCAGCCGGTGAAACAGTTCCCAGGCGGTGTCAGCGAACCAGGAAAACGGTGATCCGTCCTCACGGACCAGGAAACGACGGTTCTCGCTGACGGTTAACCGGCTGGCCGCCGGTTGCTCGGGCGCGACGGGGGGGAGTGAGGCGGCAGGCATCGGCAAGGAGTGAGGGCAATGGGGCTACGATGAGGAATTGTTGGGCGTTCAAGGGCCAAGCGGGTCGGCCTGGGGCATGGAAAAGGAGTCAGTCACCTGTGTCGTTGTGCCTCAACCTGCCTTATCTTCGTGCTCCCTGGGGTGTCGCAGGATCGAGGCAAGCACGCAGAAAATCTCTTCATTGATACCACTGTTACAATCTATCCAATTGTTACAATTTCCACTTTAGGGTGCCTGGTGGAACCACCGGGACAGTTTGGCGAAAAAATCTTCAAGGATGAACCTTTGATCCACGGCTCGGTAGACCCGGATGGGGCGGTTTCGACCGGAATGCACGTAGTTCATTTCGGCGTTGAACTCCGGGGCCGGGTGCCATTCGTACCACCCGCAGTCCGGGTACATCATCACGCCCACGGCCGGCGAATCGCCGAGGGAGCGGTGTTCGATCGGCCCCGGATGGTACTGCTGGTTCCAGGCCACCAGTTGCTCGACCAGGTACTTCCCCAGGGGTCCCTTGTCGTAAACTTTCTCCATCAGTTCGGCATAGCTCACGGCCATTCTCCGGTAGACGGTGCTGGGAATCTGCCACACCTCAACTTTCGAACGAAACACCACGTTGGCGGCGTTGACGTCGTTCGACAGGTTGTATTCCCATCCGCCGACCGGCCAATCCTCGCCTCCGATCCAAATGACCCTTACGTTGCGCTCTGCCAGGGCGGGCTCTTGCAGCAGGGCTGAAGCCATGTCGGTCAGCGGTCCCAGAAAGGCCACATGCAAGGGCCGGGGATCATCCTTTAACCCTTCGGCAATGATCAAAGCCGAACCTTCGGATGGAACGGGGGTGGCCTCGTCTGGAAGCGCCTTCGTTGCGCCAGCGTGCACGGGAAGACGGCCTTTGAGGTTCATCAAATCCAACAGCTTCAGGACTTCGGCCTGGCTGTCCTGTTGGCTGGTCAACGACCTGCGGCTGCCGAAATGGGCGGGCATGATGCTGTGCAGTTCAAACAGAGGCGTCAGAATGGCGTGCACGATGGCGTACTGATCGTCGGCCTCGTTTTTCGCGTCGGTGTTGAGGATCACGCGGACTTTTCTGGAAAGTTCGGGGGTAAAGGGCGGGTTCATGAAAGCTAGTTAACGGTGAGCGGCGGGGGTGGCGTTTGCCCCAGGTGAGTTTTGGAGAAGAAACCATTCATTTCACGGCGCCACCCATGCCAGTGACGAAGTACCGCTGAAAGAAGAGGAATACGACGACGACCGGCGCGACCGCAATCAGCACGGCGGCGGCAAGTTGATCGTACTGGGTCGAAAACTGGGTGCTGAACTGCACCAAACCCAGGGGCAAAGTCCGCAGTTCGTCGGAGCGCAAAAAGATCTGGGCCAGGATAAATTCATTCCAGGTTGCTACCCCGTCCAGAATGCAGAGCGACACAACGGCCGGCAACGCCAACGGCAGCGCGATCCGGTAGAAGATGCGGAACCATGAACAACCATCCAGCCGGGCGGCTTCAATCAGGGCCGTCGGGATCGTGCGAAAGAACCCCCGCAGGACCAGGACGCCGAACGGAACCCCGAAACCGATGTAGAGAAAGGTGAGACCCGTCAGGGTGTCAATCAGGTTCAGCAGGTTCATCAGCAAGGTCAGGGGCACGAGCGTCATCTGCACCGGCACGATCAGACCGATGAGGAGGTAGGTAAAAACCCGGTTGGCCCACTTAAAAGGCATGTGGGTCAGGGCAAACGCCGCCAGGGACTCGATGAGGATGCCTGCCGGCACCTTGATGCCGGTCACAATGACGCTGTTCCAGAAATAATTCTTGACCCCGGTTTCCCAGGCTTCGCTGAAGTTTTCCCAGCGGATCGCCTTGGGAAGGGAGAACGCGCCGTTGACCGCGAAGTCGCCTGCATCTTTAAGCGCGGTCAGGACGAGCGTGATAACCGGCGCAAACCAACCAAGGGCGGCGAGCACCAGCGCGGCGTAAAAGCAGGCAGTCTTGACCGTTTTCGCACTGAAATAACCCCGATTTGCCAGCAGGCCACTCATGTCTTTCGTGTCATGAAGCGCAGGTAAGGAATGGCGAAAATCAGCGTCAGCGTGAACAGCACCACGGCGATTGCCGTGCCCTGGCCCACGGTGTTGTAATTGTAAGTGAGAAAATACATCCAGGTGCTGAGCAGCTGCGTCTTGTTGGCCGGGCCGCCGTTCGTCATCACGTAAACGATGTCATAGGCTTTCAGGGCGTTGATGGCTGTGATCGCCAGCACAATCAACGTGGTTTCACGCAGGAGCGGAAACGTCACATGACGGAAGCGCCGGAGGGGACCCGCCCCTTCGACCTTGGCTGCTTCCAGCAATTCCGCCGGGATGGTTTGCAGTCCGGCCAGGAAGAGCAACATGGGCAAGCCGACGGCATTCCAGGTTGCGGCTAGGATGACGGGGTAAAGGGCGGTTTGCGGGTCTCCCAGCCAGTTGCGCCCCAGTCCTTTTAGGCCCAGTGCCCCAAGGGCCTGGTTCGCCAGCCCGAGGTCAGGGTGATAAATCCAGGTCCAGATCAGTCCAACCACGGCCAAAGACAACACCGCCGGAAAATAAAAGAGGCTGCGGAACACGGTACTACCGCGGAACCTGGCATTCAGCAGGAGGGCCAACCCCAGGCCGATGCTGGTCGGGAACAGCAGGGCGGCGACCAGCCAGACCGCGTTGTTCTTGAGCGCGATCCAAAACACTTCGTTGGCCGTAAGCAGGGTGACGTAGTTCTGCAACCCGACGAAGATTTTGGTGGGCGAGATGCCGTCCCAGCGAAACAGGCTGAGGTAGGCCGAGTAGACCATCGGGTAAACGACCACCACGGTGTAGATCGCGAGGGCCGGCGCAAGAAACAACCAGGCAAGGGATTCCGCCCGGTTGCTCCCTGCTTTCACAGCCTTTGCCTGGCCGCGTGCTACCGATCGGTTGGTGAACCGTCGCGGGTTGCTCGCCATCGTAGAGTGTTTTGAAGCCAAGGGTGGAAGCGGGCCGCGGGTGAGCCATGGCCCGGCCAGAATGGTTCTGTCAGGCCGAAAGCGGCTGCGCTCACCCGTTCAGGCAGGTTACTTGCGCGTGCTCTTGTACGCCTCGACGGCTTTTTGGATCTGCGCCGCAGCGGCCGCAGGTTCAAGCGTGCCAAGCACGACCGAATCCTGCGCCTGGAAAAACGCGTTCACGAGTTCCTGCGGCAATGCCTGATCCGTCGGGAGGTAAAGCTTCACGTCACCTTGCAGCCATTTTTGCATTTGCGTCGTGATCGGGTGATCGGCCGTCGGTAAGACTCCGGCCACCGCGCTCGGCGCACCGAATTCCCCGATGTGTCGCCTGGCCACCTCCGGCGTGGTGACAAACGAAGCAAACAGCAGGGCGGCCTTTTGAGCGTCCGGTTTTGCCTTCGACCAAAACTGAATCTGTTCCTGAAAACCGGAAATCCTCACCGGCTGTTGGTCGGCCGGAGCGATGATCGGCACGTAGTTGTTCGGGTCCTGGTGCGTTTTGAGGATGTTTTGGTCTTCAATCCAAGGCCCCTGGAAAATCATGGCGGCCCGGTCCTGGAAAAGCAGCGGCAACGCCTGATCGGGATCGAGCGAAATAAACCCGTCATTGAAATACCCTTTCCCGACCCACTCCTTCAACTTGGCGAAGGCTTGGATGACCGCCGGAGAGTCATAAGATTCTTCAAGGCTAAACAATTTTTCATGAACGGCGGGACCGGCATAATGCTCGATCAGGAAATCGGTGGTCCGCATGGTCATCCAGCTGAACTTTCCGCCGCACGCGAACGGAATGAGGCCTTTAGCTTTGAGCGTCTGGCAGGCTTGCTCCAATTCGGCAAAGGTCTTCGGGGGTGTAACGCCGGATTTGTCGAAAAGACTCTTTTTATAAAAGATGGTCATGGGACGCACCCAGACGGGCACGCCGTACAGTTTGCCGTCGTGGCGGGCCAGGTCGACCGCCGCAGGCACAACGTTTTTGTCCACGCCGTACTCGGCCATCAACTGCGGGGTAAGCTCGAGTGCGTGGCCCCCCTCCTCGTAAGGCGCGGCCAGGCTGCCGCCCCAGTTAAACCAAGCGTCCGACATCTTGCCCGCAGCCGAGGCCACGCGAACAGCCTGTTTTACTTCGTCCGTGCTGTACTTGGTCCATTTGACCCTGAGGTTGGGGTAGGTTTTTTGGAAATCGTCGATCATCACTTGCCATGGCTGGCTCGCAATGCCCCAGAATGTAAAAGTGACGTTGCCGGACGGAACGGGGGCTTTAGGCGCATCTTGCGCCATGCTTAAGGAAACGGACCCGGCCCAACCAGCCAGAAGGGCAGCCGACAAGAGGAATTGAGGAAAGCGAAGATTCATAAGTGCTCAAGGGGTAAAACCAACGGGACTGGCCTATTTGCCATGACTAAGCCGTCCGACTCAATCTCCGATTTCAGCGGGTAACAAAACCCGTTCTTGCGGGCATGAATTTGTTTTCGGAAACAAGGAGGCGGTTAACCTAAGGAACGGCCGTTTAGGCCGTGGCTGAGGAACGACTGCTCAGGCCCTGGAACGGTTCCGAGACCCACAACCCGCCAATCTTCTTAGCTCCTGTAGTCGCTATAGAATCTAGTAAATCCGTGCTTGTCAAA
This sequence comes from Chthoniobacterales bacterium, assembly GCA_036401335.1. Lineage (GTDB taxonomy): Bacteria > Verrucomicrobiota > Verrucomicrobiia > Chthoniobacterales > JAFAMB01 > DASWVC01. The sequence goes on along the minus strand of DASWVC010000029.1, from coordinate 7,123 downwards.
GGTGCGTTCGAAGGTCAACACGGCCACAAACCGCCGTACTCAGGTATTCATGAAACACCAAGATTGCGGGTCAGCGGAGCAAGTACTCCAGTACATCGGTTATAACACGCTCACCATCGAGCGTCGCCCCAGCGGTTTTTACGTCCGTCGGTTTTTGAAGGACCTGAGTGGTTCATTTCCGACGCTGCAGACGGCCCAGCTTTTCTGCAAACAGCTCGGGTAACCAGCAACGGGTAAGCCGCAGGCATCCGGTAAGCGGTATTGGCCGCGAACGAAGGCAGACCGGCCGGTGCGCAGCCTTAACTTCGCGATTAACCTCGACACGTGACCCCCATCCAAACGCCCGACAACGTTCACCTAACTGTGACCCTCACCGGCCGAAGGCCGGTTCGCATCCAAAAGGACCACTGGCCGGTTATCGCCCGAGCCAGACGTGCTCGCGGCGAGGTGGCGGACCAGACCCTTTGCCATTTGGTGGTGCGTCAACACCAGGATGGCCGCACCCTCGTTTACGGCGTGTCGGAGTCAGCTGCAGAGGAGCAGAACCGGCGGGCCGGTTACTTGCTTGAGGCTGGCGCCGACCTCTGCAAAGCCATCTGGGACGTCTCGGGCGACCTCGGGTTCGACCCGGAAATGGCTCAGGCCTGTATTGCCAGTCTCCCGGCTGAAGACCTTGAATAGGTTATGGTCCAGGCAAGGCAAAGCAGCTCCGGGCCGGGGTCGTCTGGTAGGGTCACAAGTCCCTTCGTGACCGGGGATGATGGTGGCCACCTCGCACGGCGCGGTCGGCAAGGCACTGTCGACCTTAACGCGGTCTCCAGTCGCGACCGTCGTTCATGCTGCTCTTTTCAACTACCGTTTACTTGGGCTCCCTGTGCTCGGAACTGCCCTATGCCTGGTTCGACGCAAAGCTTTCCTTCATGCACAATCGTTTTACCTCCGAGGAGTGTGCGAACCGGCCATTCGGTGACCGGCCGTCCTTCGTAAGCAGTATAAACACACCGGCGGTGACTCACCTGCGTCTATCCAGGGTTGGTTCTGGTTAGCCAGAAGACCAGTTGTTGCCAGAACCGCGGGAAATGTTCCCACTCCAGAAATTCAGGAGGCGCGCCGTGCGGGGCTGCGTCCGGGGTGAAAGCGGCTGCTCGTCCTTCTCCATAGTTCCAGACAGCCAATATCGGTTCACCGTTATGCTGAAGCAGCACGTCAGCATTCGGTTTGGCTATGACCCGATTGTAAAAGAGGAGGTAGGGCCAGGGATCCGTTGGCAACCCGTTCATGATGGGGTGCCCAGAGTTAACCGCTTCCGGAGAAAACCCTTGCGGCACCTCTACCCGGTCATCCTGCGTCAGCAGGGAAACAGGCAGCGCCTGTTCAACCGGTGTATTTGCGTAACGCGCCTTGGCCTCGATGCCCTGAAAGCTCATATAACCTCCGATCATGAGCAGAGCGCCACCTTGTTGCACGTACTGCTCGATAACTTCCAGCCGGTTGGGCGTCCGCTTGGACTTTGTGGTGGTTTCGGGGTGTAAAAGGAGGGTGTTCGTCCCAATGTCGCTCAGGATCAAACATTGGTATTCGGAGAGGGCCGAAACCGTATTCGGAAAAGTTTCGATCGCCTCATGGCTGGGCAAGTGCCTGACCTGAATCCCGGCTTCTTCTAAAGCTTGGCGAACCCACTTTTCTCCGGTCCCATACCCCCATTGCGAAAAGAAATCCAAACCTTTTATGTGGGTGGTTTGGATTGTCCATGATTCGCCTGCAAACAGTACTTTTAGGGTGGTGCTCATAAATGCTTAACCATCCAGACCGCGAACGGCGATGGGCATAGACAGAAGAACCCGGCGTCGGTCTCAGACGGCCGGTGGTCCGGGTTCCGCGGTTTCGGTGAACGCCTGCCCTAGTTGGTGAAGCAGTTCAAGGCGGTAACCAACCGCGTCCGGGCCGGCAATTAATTCGGGGCTGCGCGGACGTGGAAAAGGCACGCTGGTTTCATGGACGACTTTTCCTCTCACGACGATGACGATGCGATCGGCCAACGTGAGGGCTTCATCGACGTCATGGGTGATGAAGAAAACCGTACTGCCGACTTCCCGCCAGAGATTTTCCAGCACCCGATAAAGGCGTTCCCGCCGAACATAATCCAGTCCGGTGAAGGGCTCATCCATCAGCAACACATCGGGCCTGTTCGCGAAGACGGCTGCGATCGCGACGCGCCGCCGCATTCCCCCGGACAATTGCCGTGGCCAGGCTTGGGCGAAACGTTCCAGCTCGATAAGCTTAAGGTAATGAGCAGCGATGGCGTCCCGTTCTCGCCGGGGAACACCTCGCGCCCGGAGTCCGAAAGTGATGTTGTCGGAAACGCGTTTCCAAAGGAAGAGGGTGTCGCGCTGGAAAACGACGCCACGTTCCGGGCCTGGGCCGGTTACAGGTCGCCCCGCGTGCAGCACCTCCCCTTCGCTTGGTTTGATGAATCCGGCCAGGAGGTTCAACATCGTGCTTTTGCCATGACCGGATGGTCCCAATACACACACAAATTCGCCTCTCTGGATAACGAGGTTTACGCCGTCAAGAGCGGTCAGTGCCTCCTCCGGCCGCGATCCAAGTGCAAACCGCTTCGTGACATTGCGAAACTCCACCGCTGGAACGGTGGCCTGCCCCGATAACCGCCGCGTCTCCTCCGGAATGAAAGGCGTTATTCTTGCCATGTAACAAAACCTTTCCCGAAAACGACCAGCAACCCATCAAGAACCACAGCCGCAACGGCGATGCAAACAACCATCGCCAACAAGACTTCGGTGTTTGATAAATGCGCCATCGTTGCGATCACGCGGCCTGCCCCCTGCTGTCCCCCGATAACTTCGGCCACACTTTCCATGCTCCAAGCTGACGCCAGGCAAACCCGAAGTCCTGCAATCAGGTCCGGCAACAGCGCCGGCAGAACCACGTGAAGCATCTCAAACGCAGGACGCGCCCCCAATGACATTGCATAATTCCGATAACGTCCGGCGGCTTCGTGACTTGCCCGCATGCAGACGCTCGCCATCACCACGAAGGTAAAAATCACCACAATCCCGGAGCGAACCAAGCCACCGTTTCCAAACCACTCAACCAGAAACGGCAGCAGGATCAAGATCGGCATCGAGCCCAGGACGACAAGGACAGGGGAGACCACCACGTGCACGATCGAGACCAGTGGCAACGCAATGCCGGCCAACGTGCCGGCAACGGCGCCAACCGCCACCGTCGCAAGCACGCTCACCACCGTGTAGAAAAGGGCATCGGCAAGGCCTCCAGACTGTAAATCGACGTACTGAAGCGCAGGGATGTTTGCCCAATTTTCTGTGATTGCCTGCGCCACTGCCCACGGACTCGGAAGCCGCAAAGGATCCAAGCCAAGCGAGACCAGCCACCAAACCAGCAACGTGAACGCCAGTCCGGCTGCGCCGAGCAGAACCGTTGACACAACACCAGACAGTGCCGGCGCACGCTTCGCAGCCCACGGGGCTCGGGGCCGATCAAAAGTGTTGCTGACAACCGGTGTAGTCGGCTTCACGGAATCGCCTGCCATGGTTGGCCTCAGGAACCTAACGCCGTCTTGAGCATGCGGAACGCATCAAGGTAGTTCCTGTTCTGGTACTGCGTTGCTGCGTTGGCAACCATTGTTCGGGCAGCTTCCGGGGCGGATCCAGCTTTCGGCACCAGCAAGTCGTAACCGTTTTTTAGATTTGTAAGATCGTTGTAAATCCGTGGGCCTACGGTCACGTCGTCCGGTGTCGCCGCAAACCCTTTCGGGATGAGTCCTCCCTGCGTGGCGACTGCGATCTGCGGACCATACACATTCTTGTAATGGTACGGGCTCGCGGTATCTGTCCAAAACCGTGTCTGGTCCTCAAAGGAGACCAGCGGATCCAACGTTTTCATGATCTTGCCAAGATCTTCGGGCGTTGTATTCGTGCCGGCTACGCTGCGGAGGTACGGTGCCTCAAAGCTAAGTGCTTTGGCCGGATCAGCTTTAACCTGGTCAACGATTCGGAACATCACGGACATGAAGCGAAGCACCGTCTCGTAGTTCTTTTCCAAATAATCTAACGTGCAAGCGGGACCGGTGTTGCCGATGGTCGCGACCGCCCTGGAATCGCCGGGAGGAAGCCCGCTGAGGAGGTCCTCCGTGCCGACAAGCCGGTACCAACCTTGGTTCATCAGCTGCACGGTCTGTGCAGCGCCCGAGGGACTCGCATAATCAAGGCGCTCAGAATTGGCAAGTTGCACTTGCTCGTTGTCTCCCAGGGCTTGCAAGGCCACGTCCGAGGTTTTGAGACCGCCAAGCGCGAACACCGTGTTAAAAAAATCGCGGTGGGCGCCGTCGTTGGCCAGGGCAACGCGTTTACCTTTCATTTGCGCAACCGCCGTCGACATCGCTTCCGTGAAGGACTTACCTTGAGCGGCGAGATCGCTGACCGGCTTTGCCTTGGTCCAAGGTGCCGCCAGAATGTAAGTGCCGATGTAAGCATCAACAAACCCGAGCATCGTCAGGTTTTTTGTGTGCGGCAGCGAGGCAACCTTAATCGGGCCGTACCAGGTCACAATGTCGAGACTGCCCGAGGCCAGACGCGGCACGACGTCGGCAAGCTGCGTGCTCTCACCCAATGGCTGCGGTTCAACGTCGATGCCCACATCTTTGAAGAAGCCTTGGCGCATTCCGATCACCAATGTCGAGTGATCACCGTAGGGTTCAATCCCGGTGCGTACCGTGACGGCGGGAATGTCCGCACCGGCGCTTGAAGTAAACCCGGTGCCGGCCGCAAAAGCTGCCCGTGGCAGGACCGCTAAACCCAACAGCGTGCCTCCTACCATCCGAAGCGCCGTGCGGCGAGACAGCCCCTGAGTTGTGAATTCGTCAAAATCGTGATCGGTTGTTCTCATATTTCTGTATTCTGCCTTTGTGCCCTAAGATGAGGGTGAGTTTTGGTTTTCTTAATAAGTGGCCCGGCCGCCACTCGCGTCGTACACCTGGCCGGTGGTGAAACCGGCCTCGTCCGAGGCGAGAAGGTGTGCCACCGCAGCGATTTCTGCAGGTTCCCCCATCCGGCCCATGGGAACCTTGGACAAAATGTATTTTCTGGTCTCTTCCGGAACTGAAAGCGCCATCTCCGTTGCGGTGATCCCAGGAGCAACGCAATTCACCCGGATGCCTTCGGACACCACTTCCTTGGCCACTGACTTCGTCAGGGCCATCACGGCCGCTTTGGCCGCACAATAGGCAGCCTGGCCGGGGTTCCCTTCTTTGCCCGCAACAGACGCGAACGTCACCACCGCCCCACGGCGACGACGTCGCATCCCCGGCAGCACGGCCCGCAGCCAGTGAACCGTACCCATGAAGTTAACTTCCATGAGGCGTTCAAAGGTGTTCAATTCATATTCCCACACGGGGGCCGTCGGTCCGACCAAACCGGCCGCGATCACCAGGATGTCGACTTGACCCAGCGTGGCTTCGACCCGCTGATGTGCGAGGGCGACGGCGGCAACATCGGTCACTTCTGCAAAGAACCCTCCGACCGTATAACCTTCGGCGCTCAACAAACTGGTCGCGTGGCGGACGGAGTCCTCTGTCCGGCCGACGATGCAGACGTTAGCTCCTGCACGGCAGAACCGTTCCGCAACCGCATACCCAATCCCCCGGCTACCCCCAACGACCAGGGCCCCGCGTCCTGACAGGTCGAGGAAGCGGCCGGCTTTCGATTCGTGCGACGTGCTCAACGCAAGCCTCCGCGTTGCGCCTCGCGTGAGGCGTTTATCATCGGTGCAAGTGGCATGACGTAAAAGGGCATTCGGAGAAGGAACATGATCAAGCCCGACGGAGTCGATCCGTCGCCTCCCGGTCGCAATTTCCGTCGGCGGTCAGAACAACCCCATAAACGTCCCGCGCACGTTCCTGGCTGACCCAGCCTTCGCGCACATCGTTCACCACGCGGCGTTCATCCCGCTCTTTTGGCGGGCCGTAGCCGCCGCCGCCGCACGAGATGGACACGATGGATTCTTTCTCTCCCAAGGTAATTCGGTGCAAGCCGGGAAGCTCCGACAGTTCGCCGGTGCACAATCGACGGAAGGCGCGCGCGGGGGTGCCGTCCTGACCTCCGTGGACGCCGCGTGCGGGCGTCTCATGGCCATCGCTGTTCGTCATGATTTCAATGGAACAGCCGACCGGGGCGAATTCCACGTAGGCACCGGGTGCACCTCGGGTGCGTCCGGCTCCTTCAGAGTCAGGAATGAGGTGTTGCGCGATCACCCGGATCGGATGTTTCCATTCGTCGATCTCAACGCTGTCTTTGTGCAACATCCCGGACGTCCCCACGTTGTAGGCAGTTAACCAGCCGTCCTGTTGAATCCCGGCTGGTCCGCCGGTCACGGCCAGACAAAGCTGATTGATAAAAAGAGCGCCCGTCCGCGGATCACGACCGGAGATAACCGCGCCAGCGGGCGGTTGGCACGACCCAAATTCCGCCATCCCAACGCCTTCCTGCATCTCCGTCAGGCAGCGCAGGGTGGTGTTAGCGACCCGGTCCATCAGGTCGGAAGTAGCGGTTGAGCAACTGGCCGGATGCCGCGGAATGCCCACACAGCAGTTCTCCCTGAGCAAGACCTCCAACCGCCGGAAAGAACCCGCATTTGGAGGAACCTCGCCGCCGATGACGTAAAAAATGGCGATCATGGCTGCCGTGCGGGCACAGGCTTCCGAAAGGTTCAAGCCGCACGGCAGGCAATCCGGGTTATCCCGCAAATCTACTGCAATCTTTCCGGCATCCGCATCCACATTAACTTCCACTTGGATCGGAATGCCTTCAGGGATTGCCTCAAAACCATCGTGACGGGTGACCGCCAATCGTCGGCCGCTTGGCAGCCGTTTGATCGCCGCCTCCATCCGTTGCTCGCTGTAGTCGAACCATTGGCGCGCATAAGCCTGCAGGCGCTCAATGCCCACCTCGTGCATGAGCTCAAGCACCCGTGCCTCCCCGATGCGCACCGCGCCAACCATCGCCAGGTAATCTCCCCACCACTGGTCAGGAACGCGGATGCGCTGACGGCACATTCGAATGATGTCCGCGTTGTCCTGGTAATCCTG
>DASWVC010000028.1:0-15176 GCA_036401335.1 Chthoniobacterales bacterium | reverse complement strand
GGGGTTGCTTCAAGCGCTCCACGAAGCGAATGCACCGCCCGTGACGGCGCGAAGCAACCCGCCGATGCCGGCCCCCGCACCCGTGAAGAGTCAAGGCAAAGGACGCAAGCCGGCTGCGGCGCAAGCGCCTCGGGGGCGCGGACGCCGGTCCACGTCGCCCAGTGGGCCACTGGCTCCCGCCGTCGTCGCCGTGCTCCAAGCCAAGGGCGCGCCGATGGGGGTGGGGGAAATTTTGGAAGCTTTGCTGGCCAGCGGCTACCAATACCGTGCGGCGGACCCCAAAAAGAACCTGTTCGCGCGCATTTACCGGTTGAAAGGCGTCCAACAGGTCGGCCCGGGTCAGTTCGCGTCCAGATAGCCACCTCGGCCACCAAGGCCCCTTCGTGTGGGCCCTGGGTGACGCGGGTTTGTGACGGCGTGAGGGATAAGTTTGAACGTTCTCAACACCGTTCAGCTCGGGAGGGCTTTGAGGGGGCAACGACGGAGTGCAGCGGGCCTGCTTAAACCTTGGTGAATGAGCCGGAGTCCACGGCAAGCACGGGATCCTGCACGACGCTTTAACCGCCCTTGACGCTTCCCTCGCACCCGGTGTCGGCCCGGCCCAAAATCCTTAGCAACCCGACCACAAAAACCATTGCTTTTACTCCTGCCCGCCCGAATCTAAACCGGAACATGGAAGGGCGGGTGCACACGGAGAAATCGTTCCTGGAGCAAGCGAAAGCAGTCGCTTTAACGATGGAAAACGGAACCGAGGAGCTGCCGGTTGATGCCCGGTCTGTGGTGGTGAGGTGCGATTCACGCGCCTATGACCATCACCTCACCAACAGGCAATCCCTGTTTGTGGGCAGATTGGAAAGTGGCACCGGCACCTTTGCGGTCTTCTTGACCAGGTAGCCCCTCAGGAAAGGATCGTGAATTCGATCCGCCAAGTCGTCCTGCTCGCCTTGACCCGACCCTTTGTTTTTGCGGAAGGCATGCGGAGGTCGCCTCCCCGGAAACGGGGAGTGGTTGACGAACCGCCTCCGACGAGCTGGCGGCAGGCTGGCCCATTCTCGGCGGTTGGCTCGAGCTGCCGCTTCACCCCGTGGGATTCGATCCCGCGCATTCACGCGGGCAAGTGGGGTCGATAATTCCAAGCCGCCGCACACGAAACGGAAAATAAAGCGCAGTAGGCCCAAGCAGCGCTTTATACGTCATTCTACGTATTGACGGATTCCTCGTGACCGCGCCCAATCGGGCGCCGCCCAGAAACCTTTGACCATGGGACCCTTGGCGGCACTTCACCCTAAAACCCCTGGAACAGACGATGAAACGACGCGCACTATTTGTCCTTGTAGGATTGGCCATCAGCTTTGCTTTGCCAACCTTCGCCCAACAAACCAACACGGCCGATCCGCAAATAGCCCAGCAGCTTGAGGCAATCGGTCAGAAAAGTGATGAGGCCTGGATCAAGGGCGACGCAACCACGGTGGCATCGTTCTTCACGCAGGATGCGGTTTTGGTGACCGATCAAGGACCCATTTTCGGGCGGGAGGCCATCGAGAAATGGCACGCGAACATCTTCCAGCAAGTGCATTTCAGCAACCATCTGACCCAGGCCGATCAGCACTCCCCGCCTGTGCTCGGTCCCGCCGGCGATACGGTATGGTGGTTCGGAGCATGGAGTAGCACTGTGCAGGGCCAAAACGGCCCTCCTCGGCAAGGCTCGGGCTACTGGTCAGCGCTTCACCGTCGTGAGGGCGATGCTTGGAAGATCTGCCTCTTAACCTTCAACGTGACTCCCCCGACCGCCGCCGGCGGCGCAGCGCCGTCCCCGACAACGACCCCGAGCAGCCCATAGCATCTTGCTCTGCACGGTAGCAGAACGCCTTCACGAAGGTGAGGTTCAATCGTCATCCAGACACCGTTGCCAAAGCACAAGCGGCACCGGTGCGGCTTGCGACCGTAAGGGGCAGTTGTCGACGAACCGCCTCCGACGAGCTGAACGTGAACGGCCCATTCTCGGCGGTTGGCTAGAGCGTCCACTCCGCCCCAGGGAATCAATCCCGCGCTGTCGCGCAAGCCAATGGGGTCAGTAACTCCCGGATCTAAGGTGGGCCGCCCCTCCGTCAGAGCCCTCCGGGTTCGGCGGTGATGCGAAAGGAACGCCGTCAGGCCGGGACCACGGCAAAGGTGCCGGTGGGTTCCAGGCTGTCCCGCGACGCGCAAAAGCGATAGGCAGTGTGGATTGTCCGAAAACCGATCTTTTGTTTGTGGCCGCGTGGGCCCAGCGTCTCGTCCCGCTGGGAATTTGCTTTTTGCTGGCCCTTGAGAAGGTGCTCGACGGCCCGGAAGCAACTGCGGTAGGGGGGTCGGCCTGCGTCCCGCGATCAGCTCCTTATTAACGCTTGTCAATCCTTTGGAGAGTTTCACAAACTTATTTGGGGCGACTTGATAAGTTGTGATAACTTTTGGGGCAGCCTGATCATGAGCGCACCCGTTACCACCGAGCGGTCCTTTGCTGAGCAGCACGCCTTTAATTGCCAGGTGTGGGAGCGCATCGTCGATAACCCCAGGTGGGAGGACACCCTCGAAACGATCGAGACCGACCGCGACGGCAACCTGATCATGAGTCCCCCGCCCGCACCGCCTCATCGACTTCGCCAGGATCGCATCAACCAGCTCCTGAAACGGCTTTTGCCCGAAGGTGGATCTTTCGTGGAGGGCGCCGTCTCCACTGCTGAGGGAACCAAGGTTGCTGATGTGGTGTGGTACCGACCAGAGTTAGCCCGAGCCTTCGAGTCGGGTGAAGCCATCCTTCCCGAGTTTGCGCCGGACTTGTGCGTCGAGGTCCGCTCAAAGAGGGACTCCCTTCGCGAGATGCAGAAGAAAGCTGCGGTGTATTTCAGGGCCGGCGTCCGGGAAGTATGGCGGTGTGACCGTGATGGAACGATGAGCTTTTACGGCCCCGAAGGGCTGTTGGAGCAATCCAAAATCTGCCCCGACTTCCCTCGCAACATTCCGGCGGCATTCCTGCGCTGAACCGTTTTGCGCTCTGAAAGGGCTCAGACCTTTCGAACGCAAAATATGGTTACGCTTGAGCGCAGTCCAAGCGCGGGCAGTCAAGCGAGAACAACGGAATAAAAAGGCGAGTCTGCGAGCCGGCTTTATGCCGGTTGCTCGACCTTGACGCCAAGCGGACGAAGCCATTTGCGTCACCCCACAACCCTGAAGCGCGCCCGGTGCGAAGCACGGAGGGTGGTCCCCATCGGGCCGAAGCCCTTTTGTTCCATGCCTGGATGGATCGCCGGCCAAGCCGAGGGGCGGGTGATCCGCGTGACCGGTCGTTTCCCCAAACGCCTAGCGCCGGCGGCTGAACTTTGGCTTGGAGCGTTTCTGTTAACCAAACAAGATTTTTTGCAGTGGTTGCTACCCCGGCGGATTAACTCGTTGATGCGGCCGTTCGACAAGCATTTATAGGGAAGCCTGACGCTCGGTTTCTCCCGAACGGGCCTGGTTACCAAAAGATTTTCGGACAAGCACCGCGACATTGGACACCCTGATTCGACCCTTGGCCCGAAAAAATCTATTCAACAGCTCAAACCACGCCCGGATGAACCAGACCCGTTGATCCTCCTCTTGAGCATAAACTTGAGGCTTCCAGCCACTTGCAGAAAACGAGCCACATTCCACCAAAAGATCGAACATGCACTCATCCTGTGAAGCAACCCAGTGCGTACACTTGGCGATCTCGACGCCGAAACCTGAGTCCATCCACGGTCCGCCAAATTGAATGTAAGCGAATCCATTGCGCAACCTTTGGAGCTCAAGTTTCACGTGGCGCACCCCCGCCCGGTTCGTACGCGAACGCTTTTAGAAGCGCGACGGCGACGTCCTGAAAGGGTGCCTGGCTGGGGGGGGAGTATTGATAACCGCTATCCGTTAACGGAAATGCCCCATTGTCCGTTGCTGCTGAATTGTTTTGCAAGCCGGTGCCTTATTCCTCAAGCTACACTTTTAATGGCAAAAAGGTTTTGCCGCTAAATCAGGTATGCCGAATGGGCGGTTCGAGGAGGCAGGCGTGTCGTGTTGGTTTTGTGTCCGTGAAGACGCGTGGGCATTTTGCGGGAAAGGTCCGCCCCCTCCTGAACATTATGGCTATGTTCGAGTGAGCGGGATCTTGATCCCTGCCTGCGAACCGTGCGCCCGCCGTCTAGCGGAACCCGCGGACGAAGCGTTTGATTTCGGTGTTTGGAGGCAAGAGGCGTTCTCGCAGCACACGTTCTCGTGCAAACACCGCTCGAGCCGGCAGGTGAGGGTTACGGAAGCTTAAATGATGCAAGTGACCAGCTTCGAAAGCGGGTCGGCGGTCACCGTGTTTGAGTGCAGGTGGATCGTTCCGCAACTCCCCCTTCTCTCGGGCGAATTGCTCGACCTGTGGCTTTAACCAGTGCGCGGGATGATGCAGGTCCCAGGGCATCAAATGCTTGCGACCGAACCGGCATCCACGCGCAAATTTGTCCCCGTAATGAACGACGCCGCTTCGGAGGCGAGGTAGGCGACGGCGCTGCCGACCTCTTCGAGACGACCCGTACGATTTAACAACATGTGCGGCCGCATTTCTTTTAAGGCATTCCGCTCCGCCTCCTCGAACGAAATCCCTCCTTTGATCGCCTGAGCTTGCACCAAATCCTTCACCATCTGCGACATGATGAAGGCAGGCGACACCGCGTTCACCAGGATTCCGTCAGCCGCAAAAGCTTTTGACATGCTTTTCGTCATGTTGAGGAGCGCTGCCTTGGTGGCACTGTAATGCGGCATGAAAGGGTCCGGCTGAAGGCTGTTTTCGGACGTGATGTTAATGATGCGCCCCCACTTCTCCCTTCGCAGGTGCGGGAGCGCCGCGCGGGTCAGTCTCACCACGGATAAGACGTTTAAATTGAAAAGTGCCTGCCAATTGTCATCGGCGAGCTCGTCGTAGGAGCCGAAATGGTCGATGGCACCCGCATTGTTGACCAGCACGTGCAAGGTGCCAAATCGGCTGACCGTTTCGTCCATTAGGCGTACGATGTCCGCGGGTTTGGCGACGTCCGCCACGACGGCGGCAACCTGCCCCCCGCCCGCTCCATTCAATTCCGCGGCAGTCGCCTCAAGCACGGCCCGATTGCGTGCGCAGATGACTACATTGGCGCCTTCGGCGGCCAGGGAACACGCGATGCCCTTGCCGATTCCCTGACTGGCCCCGGTTACCAGCGCGACTTTGCCTTTTAATTTGAAATCCATAGTTAAAATTATTTTACTCTTTCTTTGAGGCTGGCGGGCGCTTCGGCGTGGTAAACGGTTTTCCACGCCTGGAGCAGGTTGTCCCGGGTCACCGGAAGGGCAGGCAAAGCGACGTAGGCCGGAGCGGGTTTATCCAAGAGTCCGTAGCCGGCAAGAAGCGCTTCCGTCACGCCTTGATCATAGGGTCGTTGCGCTCCCACGCCTTTAATCATCCCATTGGCTGCCATTTCGACGGCAACATTGAGCCCAAGGTCGACCGTCGTGATCACCAAATCCTTTCGGCCCGCCGCCCGCGCCGCAGAGAGAACGCCTTCCGCCGGCAGGTCCCACACGGCCCAGATGCCCTTTAAAGAGGGATTGGTCGTCATCATGACGTGAGCGGCCTGATTTGCGTCCGTAAAGAAATCGGGTTCCCGGATCCCTTGTTCGGCGACGATCTGGATGCCCGGATAGTCCTCGGTGATCGTCTTTTTAAAGGCTTCGTAGCGTTGCCGCGTTACAAAGAAATCGGCCGCATGGTAAACAATTCCAATCTGACCCTTGCCCTCCAGGGCTTTTGCCATCAGGCAGGCGGAGGCGACGCCGTTGCCGTAATTGTCCGCCGAGACCACCCCGACGTAATCTTTCCCCGCCTCAAGCCCCCTGGGGACGTTGTCCATAAAAACCAGCTTGACCCCTTTCTCGCTGGCCTTCCGATACGCTTCGGCGGTGATGTCCGGATCCACAGGGATCGAGACGATGACTTGGGGGTTCTGGGCGAGAACCGTTTCGAGGTTGACGGCTTGCCTTTCGGGATTAAAACCGGCGTCCGTCACGGCGATGATTTCAATGCCCATTTTGCCGAACTGCGCTTCCAGGCCGGCAACCTGCGCCTGCGACCAATCGTTTCGCGAATAGTGCATCACGATCGCGGCCTTGGCCTTAAGCCCGCGGATCCGTTCGATTTCTTCGGGGGTCAAGCTGAGTGAGTTGGCGGGCGACGGTTCCTCACCGTGGGGCCCTTTGCTTAACACTTTTTCCTGGAGCGCGGCCAACGCCTTCGCGGGATCAAGCGCTTGGCCACCGACGCCTTCTGCCATACGACTAACCAGGACCAGTGCCAAGAGAGGTAAAGCCAGACGGTTATTTGCTTTCATTGCGTTATTTACGCGCTAAACCTTTTCTGTTGCAGGGAACCGAACCCGACCCGCTAGGAAAGGCAGCGTTTTCGGGCCCGCGTTCAGGCCGAAACGCTGCCCCTGGAAGGCTTGTTGCAGGGAGCGGGGTTGCTCCTTTTAGGCGCGTCCGTAAAGGCATTGGGCCAAATAGCCCGCCAACGCCGTGTTGCGTTTTTCGTCTCGGAGACGTTGGATCACGCCCCGGTCGACCGCCAATGCCTTTTCCCAAAGCCACACCAAGTTCTGCGAACTCACCGTCACGACGTCGGTGATGTCCTTGGGTTCGTCCGTGCGCGGCGCCTTGATGTCGAACGCGATGATCCCTTCGTAATTGGCATCCTGCAAGGTGACGAGCAGGGCTAGGTCCTTCACGGGTTCAATGTACCCAAACGGAAGGTCTTGGTCGTAGCGTTGGGCATCCTGTGCATTGAGGTGGATGTAGAACAGTTTGCCCGCTTCCAGGCACATCTCGACGTCCCAGAGGTAATCAAGACCGGCGATCCGGCTGTGCGCCGTTTCGGGGTTGACCCCGAACAGGTGGCGGTGATTTTCGTCAAGGCGGCTGATGAGGTAAAGCACCTCGCCAACGGTTGCCAGGTACATGTTGGCGCGCGGCTCGTTCGGCTTCGGTTCCACCGCCAAGCGCAACCGGTCGCCGTGCCTTTCTTTGGCGTAGGCGGCCACTTGGTTGAAACCTTCCACCAAGCGCTTGAATGCGTCCCGGCCATTTTTGGTTAGCACAAAGTCAAAGCCTTCGCGCCCGTTCCAAAATACCAGCGTTTCCGCCCCAAGCACGACCGCTGCGTCCACGGCGCGCTTGCCGTTCTCCGCGGCCAAAGCGCGGATTTTCGGGTCGTTGGAGCTCATGGCCCCGTCTTTGAAGATCGGCTCGGCAAAGAACGACGGCGTGTACATGCCGCACCGGATGCCAAGCTGGTCGGCACGTTTGCGAGCCTCCTCGGCCTGCTCGGGTCGGATTTCGTGGTCGTGCGCCTCAAAATAGGCCATGCCAGCGTCGGCCAGCACGGCCAAGCGGTCCAGCATGGGAATGGGCTCGCGGGTGGGCCCGCCAAAGGGATCGGTGCCGATGCCCAGGTTCCAAACGCCGGCGCCCAGGCCGGTCTTGCCTTGCTTGTCGCGAAGGTAATAGGGGGTTTTCATGACAGGAGGTATTCAACTTGGTGGGGAGCTCCGGCAGGGGTGCGTCTGTTACCCCTCAGGGAAGGTGGTGGCCACGTCCAAACGGGTTACGGTTTCGCTGGCACGCCACCGCTTTTCCGGTGGCTCGGGTCGGAACGAAAGGTTCCGACCCGAGACGCTGCCAAGCCACCACGGTTCAGTTAACCCACGTTAACCGATGGCTTGAGGTTATTTGTAGAGGTAGCGCCGGAAGTTGCCCAAGGGCTCCATCCCGTCTTTCCGGATCACGATCTGGTCCTCGGTCCTTACCCCGACGTCATTGGGGATAATCAGGCTAAGTTCATAGGCAAACGTGTGGTTTTCCACGTAAACCTGATCGGCCCCGGCGGTGCCAATGATGGGAACCTCTTCTTCAGGATCCATTCCCGTCGCGTGCGCCCCCGTGCGGCCTTCGCTCACTTCATAGAGGTATTGTTCGACCCCCAGCTTGCGGTATTCTTCTTTGATGACGCGGTCTGCCTCGGCCCCGTTCATGCCGGCGTAGATCTTGTTGAGCCCTTGCTCGAACCCGATCGTGCACTTCTCCATTAAGTCCTTGTGCGCCGGTTTCACTTTGCCCAGCGCGTACGTGCGGGCGTAGTCCGCGGACCAGTCGTTCACGCGGCATCCGACGTCCGCCAGGATGATGTCTCCGTCCTTGATCACGCGGTTGGTGGGCCGTCGGAACAGCACCTGCGTGTTTTCGCCCGACTGAATCATGATGTCGTACGCAATGGCGTGCGCGCCGTTGGCAAACATCGCCGCGTAACACAAGCTCGTCAGTTCGAGTTCAGTAATCCCGGGTTCGAGCGCGTCGTAGATCATCTGAAAACCGGCGTTGGTGCAGCGGGCGGCCCGTCGCATTGAATTGAGCTCGGCTTCCGTCTTTACCGCTTTGAAGTTTTCGACGATCATCGACGGCTTGATGTCGGCATCCGGGAGCCCCTCCCGGATGGGAAGGTAAATCTCCAGGTCCATGAACGTGTACCCGCAAATGCCAACCTTCTTCAGGGAGCCACGCTTCTCGTTGAGCAAAGGTTTCAGGTCGGCGCGGATTTCCCGAATGTCACCGCCAAACAAGTGCATCTTGGAGGCCCTTTGGGCGGATTCAATCTCACTCTTGGGCAGGAAGAAAATTGGGTTATCATTGGCCGTGACGAACAGCAGCATGGGCTGTGGGTACACGCCGTCGATCGTTCGGTAATCCACGAGCCACCGCGCATTGCTCATGCGGTAGCAGTCGGCGAAAATGAACAAGCCATCGAGGCCATCCTCAGAGACCTTGTTCTTCACCCGCTGCAACCGCTCGTGGTAGGTGGCGTCGGTGATGGCTTCGCCAAACTCTTCGAATTCTCCCTGCCGGACCAATCGGTCAAAGGTTTGAGGCACTTGTTTGTAAACGTATTCTGAGATCATAAGGATGGGTGTATAAGTAACGGTACGGTTCTGTGTTTTAGTCGGTGTTCTGTGCTGCAACGCATTTAAAGCCCGGTAGCGCGTCGGTTAGATTTTCGGGACGCTGAGTGCCCAGTTCACGTAGGCGAGTGGTTCTTCCACGTTGGATTTGTCCACCACCAGCGTTCGCACGTCCTGCACCTTGGGCGGGACGTACCCCTGCACGATGTTCCAGAAAATCGACTGGATGCTTTGCCGCCCCTGCTCGACGGGGCCGACGTTGATGGTGGCAGTGAGTTGGCCTTGTTTGATCGATTCGTACCCCGATTTCAGGCCGTCGGCGCCGATGACGATGATGCCTTTTTTCCCGTCCCAAGGATCCAGGCCAAGCGCGGACATGGCCTGGGAAGCACCCAAAGCCATTTCTTCGTTCTCACCGTAAATGGCGTTGATGTCCTGATCGCGCTGCAGCAGGTTTTGCGCGGCGTTCAGCCCTTTGTCCCGAACGTAATCGCCCCGTTGTTCCCCGACGATCTTCAGGTTAGGGTATTTCTTCAACGCCACGTTAACGCCGTTTCGGCGGGAGGTGGACCAGTGCCCGGGCAGGCCCCAAATCAGGAGCATTTTACCTTTTCCACCCAGCTTTTGGGCGATGTATTCGGTGGCGAGGTACCCCGACTGCATGGCGTTGTTGTAGCTGATGGTTGAAATGGCTTTGCCCTCGTCTTCCGGCCACATCTCGGCGGGCATGTTGTACTGGAACACGCGGGTGCCTTTGTCGGCAGCCGATTGGTACACCTTCTGCATGGAAGCGAAATCGCCGGCCGTGCACACGAGCACCGCATCGAACTTGCTGGTGACCCAGTTCTGGATGGTGTTCACCTGGTCGTTGATGTCCTGGTGCTCACCCGGGAAAAAGGTCGTCCACTTCCATTTGACGCCGAACCAATCGCCGTACGTTCGCATTTGGCTGAACGCGCCGTGCTCGATTTCGTCGTAAAACTCGGAGGCGGCCGGCGGGGTATAACCAATGGTAATGGTCCGTCCTGCCACTTTGTCCGCCACGGCTTTTCTCCACCCTTCATCTCCGGGGTACGCGCTTGCCGCGCCGGGTCCGGCCGCGGCCGCTTGGGCCTGCGTCCCGCCAAAAAAGCTTCCGCCGATCACGCTGGCGGCAAGGGCGCCCCCGCCCGCCAGGGCACTTCGGGAAAGCAACTGCCGTCGGGTTAACCGGTTTCTGGGCGAGTCCGCCCCCGGCTGTTGGTCAGGATTTTCGTTTGGTTTGTCAGTCATTTTCTTTTCTCAGCTGGTGTGGATTGGGTTTGAAAGGGCAGGCTTCCGGAGTGGATCACCCGCTCGGGCTTGGGCATTACGGACGCTGAAGGGTCCTCCCTGGCGCTCGTAAAGTAGTTAACTCATACTTCAGTGGGCAGACGCCTGGCGGCCGGCCAGGGCCAAGGCCCCACGGTCGATCAGCACCGCAAAAAGGATAATGGCGCCGATGATGACGTGCTCCCAGTTCGGGTCGATGTTCAAAATGTTAATGGCGTTCTGAATCACCGTGAGGGTGACGGCTCCGATCAGCGCCCCGTAAAAAGACCCGCGGCCCCCGCTGAGCGCAGCTCCCCCCATGACCGCAGCCGCAATGGCATTGAGTTCATAACCGCTCCCCATGTCGGGGTGCACGGTTGTCAACCGTCCCGCGAGCAGAATGCCCGTGATCGCGGCGAGCACGCCCGAGGCGATGTAGGTGACCACTTTTACCTGGTCGGGGTTAATTCCCGACAGTTTGGCGGCGTCCGGGTTGCTCCCCGTGGCCCGCAAGTGCACGCCGTAGTGCGTCCGCCGGAGGATAAAGGCAAGGATCAGCAGGAGCACCAACGCCACCATCAACGGAACTGAGACCTTCCACAGAACCATCCGCAAGCCGCCGATCACAAAATAAGGTTTCGACATGTAATTGCGAATGGGCACGGCGTGCGTCCAGACGTAGAGGGCGCCCCGGACGACGCCGAGCATGGCCAGGGTCGCCACAAAATCCGGCACGCGCAGCCGGGTGATCACCAGGCCATTGACCAACCCGATTGCCGCGCCGCAAAGGATCGCCCCTGCAAAGGCCACGGGCATCGACGTGCCATGCGCAATCAGGTAGGCAGCGATGCCCCCGGTTAACCCCAGCACCGAACCGACGGACAAATCCAATCCGCCTGCAATGATCACCAGCGTCAGGCCAAAGGTAGGAATTAAGATGAAGACCATCTGGTTCAGGATGCCGATCAGGTTGCCGGTGCCCAGAATGACGGGCGACCAGAATCCCATTACGATGAGGAGCACCACCAGAAAGATGAAGATGCCGGCGCCGGGTCTTCCGAGCATGGCGCGCGCTCCCTGCAGCGGAGGACGAGTGGACGTCGCCTGACGTGAGTTTTCAAGAGTTGCCGTTTCAGCGCCCATGGGTTTTCCTCCGGATCGGTTGCAAGTTAGTCGGTTGTGTCATCATGACCGGGTTGTCTATTGGGACGGCCGGGCCCGGAGCATTCGTCGGATGGCGCCGTCGAGGAGGACAGCGGCCACGATCATCAGCCCCGTGATGATCTGGAACCAAAAGGCGTTCACCTGGAGAAGGCTGAGGCTGTTTTGCAGGACGCCCAGCAGGAGCGCCCCGAGAATGGTGCCCAGGACGGACCCGCGCCCGCCTGCCAGGCTGGTCCCGCCAATCGCAGCGGCCGCGATGGCGGTCAGTTCGTAGCCCGTCCCCAACGCCGGGTGGGCCGAGGAAAGGCGCGAACCCAAAAGGATGCCCGCGAGGGCTGCCAGCGTGCCAGACGCCACGTACACCCCGACCCGCACCCGCCGGACGCGCACCCCGGCCAGGTAAGAGGAGGCCGCATTCAGCCCGACCGCGTACGTGCGCCGTCCCATGGCGGTCTTGGCGAGCGTCAACCCGCCCCCCACCACCACGGCCGCCGCAAGGAGCACGGCCATGGGAACACCGAGGATGGTGCCGCCCGTCAAAAACCCGAAAGCCTCCGACTGCGTCGTGAGCCGGCTGTTTGCGGTCATCAGTTCCACGATGCCGCGGACCAGCGAGAGCGTGCCCAAGGTGACGATGAAATCCGCCATTTTGAGCACCATGATGAAGTAGCTGTTGAACAACCCGACCGCCGCACCCGACGCCAGCCCGATTAGGATGGCCAACGGGACCGGAATCGCGTGGTTGATGCTGTAGATAGTGAGCGCCGCGGCCAAGCCCATGGTGGAGCCAACCGATAGGTCGATGCCGCCGGCGACGAGCACAAAGGTCATCCCGATGCCCAGGATGACCACGAACACCGACTGCACGAGCACGTTGGTGAGGTTGCCAGGGCTCAAGAAGCCCGGCGCAAAGGCACTGCTGA
The DNA here is from genome assembly GCA_036401335.1 of Chthoniobacterales bacterium. GTDB lineage: Bacteria > Verrucomicrobiota > Verrucomicrobiia > Chthoniobacterales > JAFAMB01 > DASWVC01. The sequence continues at coordinate 2,785 of DASWVC010000028.1, read as the reverse complement.
ACGCCACGAGCAGGATGAGGGCGGCGAACACCGTTGCCCCCTCAATTTCGAGTAGCTTGCGCACCGAAACCGCGCGCCGGCCGGGGTTCGTGTTAACGGAAATTTCGGGTTGAGAGCTAATTGACACGGGAACTTCCGGTTGCGAGTTGCATGACTTGGTTCTGAAGCTGATCCATTCGCGCTGCGGAATGCACGCTTCCGAGCGGAACCGGGAATTCTCCGGCCTTGGCCCCTTCGCGCATCACGACCACGCGGTCGCTCAGGCCGAGAAGCTCCGGCAGGTCCGAGGAAATCACGATCGCACCCCCGCCTTTGGCGACAAACTCCCGGATCATGCGGTACACCTCGACCTTGGCGCCGACGTCAATGCCCTGGGTTGGTTCATCCACGATGATCAGGTTGGGCTCCGCGAACAACACGCGTGCGAAAAGCACCTTCTGCTGGTTGCCGCCGCTCAGGTTCTCGATGAATTCCCCGGTACTTCGGGTCTTGATCCGAAGCTCCTTGACGTAATTGCGCGCCACCGCCTCCTCCCGCTGCACCTGCAGAAAGGGCCCGGCGGTGATCTTCTGCAGGGCGCCCACGGTGATGTTCCGCGCAACGCTGAATCCCCCCACGATGCCAAGGATTTTTCGTTCTTCCGGCACGAGCACGAGGCCCGCGCGCATGGCGTCGGCCGGCGATTTGTAATTGCCCTTCTTATCACGAATCCACACTTCACCGGCATCCAGGGGGTCGGCACCGATGATCGCTCGGGCAACTTCGGTCCGTCCGGACCCGGCGAGGCCTCCAATTCCGACAATTTCTCCGGATCGGACAGTCAAGCTGACGTCCTGCAGCACCCCACGGCGCGTTAACCCTTTCACCCTCAGGACGTCCGGCGCATCGTCCGCCAGAGGCAACTCTTTGGGCCGGGCAGCCGCGGCCGCCATCGAACCCACCTCGCGGCCGACCATTTTCCGGATGATGTCATCGATAGACGTTTCGGTGATGGGCATGGTGGCCACCCAGCGGCCGTCTCGGAAAACCGTCACCCGGTCCACCACGCCAAAAAGCTCTTCCAAACGGTGCGTCACCAATAAAACGCTCACGCCACCTGCCCGCATCTTCCGGATGTGGTCCAGCAGGTTTGCCCGCTCCCCATCGGGCAGCGCGGCCGTTGGTTCATCCATGATGACCAACTGGGCGTCGTACGCCAGCGCCTTGATGATCTCGATCAACCGCTGCTTGAGGCCCCCAAGTTGACCCACGGAACGGCCCAGGTCCTCCGGGTGGCCGCCAAATTCTCCCCAGAGTTGGCGCGCACGGGCACGCATCGCCGGTTCGTTCAGCAGTGGACTCCCGGCGCGGCGGACTTCACGGCCGAGAAACACGTTCTCAACAGGGGAGAGGTCCGGAGCGAGGGTGTGCTCCTGGTAGATGGTCGTGATCCCCAATGCTTGGGCGTGGCGTGGATCCGTAATGCGAACGTTCTCACCGCGAACCTGGATGCTGCCGCCATCGGGTTGGTAAACGCCGCTCAGCAGTTTGATTAGGGTGGATTTGCCCGCACCGTTTTCACCCAGAAGTGCGTGGACCTCGCCCCGCCGAATTTCCAAGGTGGCGCCATCCAGGGCCAGAACGCCCGGAAAGCGTTTGATGACTTTGTCAACGTGGACGAGGACGTCGCCGGGAGGAGCGACAGGATGGGGCGGAGAAGATTGCATCAGAAAGATGGGGGTTAAAAAAAGAACAAGAGAAAAGGTCCTATTTATTCCTAATCTAAGAATAAATGCATGATGCTGGGTTGTCTCGGGTGGAGAAATTTTAGCTCATACAATCGTGCCCTTACGAAGGCACCGAACTTCGGCTTTTCGGTCGGGGGGAAACGTTTGCTCGTAGGAAAAACCAATTCTTTTCTGGGGGAATTATCAATGCGAAGCCCAAGGTAACGACCGCTCCTTAAGGGAAGCTGGACTTACAACAGATTCGCATGCTTTAAGGGGTCTGGACTTATCGCGCAAGTTATTTTTAGTATAAGAATAACTTTTCGCGAGGGGAAATTTCCTGTTCGAAGAATAATTTCACCTTTATTCTTTCTTTCGGGTAAAGTGAGCGACACCCAAACGAAATGGATTCGATTCCTTGCGTGGCTTAAGAGAGGCAAGCTGGCTTATGGCACTTTCAGGTGACGGTCAAGTTTCCTGGGGTTACGCCTCAGAGGGGTTACAAGCATCCGGCTTTCCGGCGCCGTCTGCCCCACTTGCCACAACCGGAGTGGGGGAATGTCAATGGGCATGAACACCGCGTTAATCCGTAGGATTAATGTCGCCCGGGTTTTTCATAAAATCCGTGAACATCCTGGGGTGTCGCAAGGCAAGTTGGTGACCGTCACGCAAGTGGATCGGGCAACGGTGTCCAACGTGGTCCAACAGCTTGAAGCCGAGGGGTTGATCTACCGCTCGAAAGGGCCGACCGGTGGGCGCATCGGCCGCCCGGAGGACGCGCTTCACATCCATTCCAACGCAGGCCTGTTTCTCGGGTTGGCGGTGGAGGCCGACACCATTCGGCTCATTGCGGCGGGGTTGGACGGTGCCCCTCGCGCCCGCCTCACGGTGCCCAGCAGCGCGGACAGCGATTACGCGGTGAGCCAGATGAGACAAGGCGTCCGCAGCATCTTGAAGGAATGCGGCCCGGCGCCCGGACCCGTGCGCGGCGTGGGCCTTGGGTTGCCGGCGCTCATCGACCTCCAGGGCCGCCTCGTCTTTGCCCCCAACCTAAAATGGACCAACCTTGCCCTTCTTCC
>DASWVC010000027.1:0-9179 GCA_036401335.1 Chthoniobacterales bacterium | reverse complement strand
GGGGCGATGCGGGGAAAGTTTTCGTCCATGATGTCTGCCGCGATTACGACCGACTCGAGTTCGGGCCGGTCCAGGAACGTCTTTACATCGTGCAGAGACACGGCCCCCAGAAGCCGGCCGTCGCCGTCCACGATGTAGATGTGCTGGAACCGATTTTGCACGAACGTTTCGGCGATCTGCGCAAAACTGGCGTTCTGGCGAAGGGTAACGGGATTTCTTCGGATCAGGTCAATGAGGTTGACTTGAGCCAGTTGCCGGCTGAAGAAGGCGGCTCCTTTTCGCTCGAGCGATTCACCGTACAGGAACCGCTTATCAAAGATGCTGCAGCAGTAATAGGCGATCACGCAATCCATCATGAGGTACGGCACGATGCCGTAGGAAAGCGTCAGTTCGAAGACGATCAGGATGGCCATGAGGGGTGCTCCGGTGGCCGCTGCGATGAACGTGCCCATCCCGACCAGACCGTAGATGGTCGGATCCGGCTGCAGTTCCGGCATCAGGTACAGCACGGTCTGACCATAAAGCACCCCGGTGGCAGCGCCGATGAAAAGGGTGGGCGTAAATACACCTCCGACCGCCCCGGATCCGAATGTCACCAGCGTCGCAACGAGTTTTACCGCGATCACCAATAGCACCGTGTCCCATGCCCAGTTCTGGTGAAAAATCGAACGGATGAGGTTCTGTCCATTGCCGCAGACTTCCGGGTAGAAAACCGCAATGGTGCCAACCAGGGCGCCGCCCAACGCCAGTTTGAACGGAGGCGTCCATTGTAGCCTGCCAAAAAGCCGTTCCGTCCCTTTCAAAAGCCGCAGGTACAATGGGGCCAGCAGGCCCATCAGCAGTCCCATGAGCGCCAGGGGAACGGCTTCCCAACGGCTATGCAGGTCGAGCTCGGGCGATTTGTAAAGCGCGGCTGCCGTGTGCATCGCCTCATTGGTGAACGTTGCGGCAACAGAGGCGAGGATCAACGGGCCCAACGATTCCACCACAACGGTTCCGAGCACAATCTCGGCCACGAAAAAGGCGCCCGCAATGGGCGCATGGTAGGCGCTGGCGATGCCTGCGGCGGCGCCGCAAGCAACCAAATGCCGCCGCTGGGGTGTCGGGAGCCGACGTAACCGGCCGATCAGTGAGGCCACCAGCGTTGAAAGTTGAACCAGCGGCCCTTCCCGCCCGATAGAGGCGCCACTGCTGATCGAAAACAGGGCCGATAAGGCTTTGACGAAACTTGCCCGACCCGAGATAAACCCGTTCCCGACGACGATGGCCTCCATGTAATCGGTGGTCGATTTCTGGCGCACGGAAGCAATGAGGCGATGGCCGGTCCAGAGCACCGTTCCCGCCAACAACCCGCCTGCCGTCGGAACCGCAAACCGTTCCCAGCCGGGCAGGTTGCCAAAGGTCATCAGCGTAGTCCCCGTTGATCCCGTGAGGAGCTGGGTTAACCCGTCAGAAGCTTTGCGGAACAGTTCGGAGACCAGGGCCCCGGCGACCCCGATGATGAGGGCCCAGATCAGGGTGACCTGGCGCTCGCCCAGCCGAAAACGTTCGACCACCCACACCTTAAGGACCAGCAACCCGTGCAATACCGGCGGCAGCGTCGACCGGGATGGGGCAGGAGGCGCTTCGCTCATGCAACTTCAGGGTCAGCTGGCGCTGAACGCCTCAATCAGCTGTGACAGATTGGCGGCGCGACTCAGCCGGTCCAGGCTGCCGGCCGCCCGGAGATGCCGGGCCAGGAAGGACGTGAGCTCCAGGTATTCGCTGATCCCCGCTTTCGGCACCCCGATGAGAAAGAGAAGGCGCAAGGAGGTTTCCTCCACCAGGATCGGCTCGGCCAGGGTCGCAACGACCAGCACCAGAGAACGCACACTGTTGGTTCGAGCATGGGGAAAGGCAATGCCGTTCGACAACAGCGGTGGGTTTACCTTCTGCCGCTCAAACACGGCTTCGCGCAGCGCGGTCAGATCGATGACCTCGGGATTGTTGGCCAGGGCCCTGAGCATCTGTTCGATCGCCGAATCGAGGTCTGGTGCGGTGAGGCCGGCCAGGAACGTTCCTCGCCGCAGGTGTTCGACCGTGGTTGGACTTAGCACTCCTTGCGTCTCCTCTTGTCTGTATAGCAGCTAATCAGGTGAAATCGAAACATTCACAAGGCCTGGGTGCGGCTTGGCCGGGATTGATGCCACCTGCCCTTCGCTTGCTGGTTCAGCCCATGGCCCCACTTGCGTCGGCTGGGGTTCGGATCTAGTCTTCTCGCCCTTAAGGTTGTGTTGCGGTGGCCCCTTGGGCGAAGCGCTCGGCGGTTGCAGGAGGGTGACAGGACCGGTGGCGATCCGCGGTCCAAGTCCCCTGGCATGCAGCCGATGCTTGCAAGGACGCGCGCTTGAGCGGTGGAACCGTGTGCCACTCCTGTTACTGCCATGAACGTTGAAGTTGAGAACCTGCCAAACTGCCTCGCGTCGCTTCGCATTGAGTTGCCGCCGGAACGGGTGAAAAAAGAACGGAGCGAAGTCGCCCAGGACATCCGCAAACTGGCGCGGATTCCGGGCTTTCGCCTGGGAAAAGCCCCGGCGCCGGTGGTGGAAGCCAAATTCCGCAAGGAGATTGAAGATAAACTCACGCGGAAACTGGTCAGTGAAGGAACGCGGGAAGCCATCCGGGAGAAGAACTTGAAGGTGCTCTCGGTGTCGGAGGTTGAAGACGTTGAGTTTGGGCCGGATCAAACCATGCGGTTTACCGCGACGCTGATCACCGCACCGGAATTTGAGTTGCCCGAGTACAAGGGAATCCGGGTCGCCGTCGGCCCGGCGGACGTGACCGAGGACGAGGTTGAGGAAGCGTTGGAGACCCTGCGAGAACGCCAGGCCAGCTTCACGGAGGTGGAGGGTCGGCCGGTGGAGATGAACGATTTCGCGGTGCTCGATTATGAAACCACCCTTGACGGGCAACCGTTGCTGGAAACCGTGCCCGCTGCCCCGAAGCGTCTGGCGGGCGGGAAAGACTTCTGGGTAAAGCTGGATGAAGACGCCATCGTGCCGGGATTTGCCGCTGAACTCATGGGCGCCCACGTCGGCGAGACCCGCGAGTTTGACAATGTGACGGCGCCGGATTTTGCCGCGCCGGAGTTGGCGGCGCGCACCTTGCATTTCAAAGTCACCGTCAAAGGCCTCAAACAAATGAATTTGCCGGTGCTGGATGACGCCTTTGCGAGCCAGATCGTTCCTAACTTTGACCTTGCTAAACTGCGGCAAGTGATGCGGGTGCAGTTGGAAAGCGACAAACGGATGAAGGTGGAGGGGAGCAAACGGGATCAGGTCGTCAGTTACCTTGTGAACCACGTGGAATGCGAATTGCCTCAGGCGTACGTGAAAGACGAGACGCGGCGGGTCATGTCTGAAATTGTGCAACAAAACCAGACCCGGGGTGTGCCGGAAGACGTTCTGCGTGAGAATCAGAAGGAGATCGTGACCATCGCGTCGCGGAGTGCCAAAGACCGGTTAAAAGCCAACTTCATCCTGTTGCGGATCGCGGACCAGGAGGGCGTGACAGTCACCCCGCAAGACTTGAAGGCACGGGTTGAAACGCTCGCGGCGCAGTACCGGACGACCTACGAAAAAACAATGGCCCAACTGGATTCCCGCGGGTTGATTGCCGAGGTCCGGGAGGAGCTGCTGGTAGGCAAGGTTCTTGATTTCCTAACCTCGAATGCTACCGTCGAGACGAGCTCCGAAGGGGTCGAAAATGACTGACCCTGAGGCATCTTTTTTCATGGCTGATTCTATTATTCCTGTTTGCAATAACCTGCTGGTTCCCATGGTCATCGAACAGACCGGTCGTGGCGAACGCAGCTATGACATTTACAGCCGGCTGCTGAAAGATCGAATTGTATTTATTGGCACGGGCATCGACGATCATGTGGCCAACCTGGTGGTGGCCCAAATGCTGTTTTTGCAGATGGAAGATCCCAAACGGGACATCAACCTTTACATCAATTCGCCCGGCGGTTCGGTGACGGCCGGATTAGCGATCTACGACACCATGCAATTTGTGACTTGCAATGTGGCGACGTATTGCGTCGGCATCGCGGCGAGCATGGGGGCGGTGCTTTTGGCTGCCGGAACCAAGGGCAAACGGTATGCGCTGCCCAATTCCGACATTATGATCCATCAAGTCTCAGGCGGCGCGCAGGGGACGGCCAGCGACGTTGAACGGACGGTGGAGTGGATGTTCAAAATGAAACGGCGGTTGATCAGCATCCTGGCGGTCCATAGCGGGAAAACCGAGGAGGAGGTCGGGCATGATTCCGACCGGGATTACTGGATGACGGCTGAGGATGCCAAAAACTACGGGCTGGTCGATGAGGTGGTGCGGTCACGCAAGGATGTGTCGCCGGAAGCATTGCCTTCCAAAGTCGACAATGCGCTTCCTGCTTAGCCTCCACCTGAGGGATTTCTGAATGGCCCGTGCTTCAAACCTTACCATGTGCTCTTTCTGCGGAAAGAGTCATGCCGAGGTCAGGAAACTGATTGCAGGCCCCGGGGTCTACATTTGCGACAATTGCATCAACGTCTGCAAAGGGATCCTTGATAAAGAGCTGAACGAAGATGCGCGGCGTCAGACTACGGCTTTGCGTGTGCCGAAACCGGCCGAGATTCGTCGGCAGCTGGACCAGTTTGTAGTTGGGCAGGACAATGCCAAGAAAGTGCTCTCGGTAGCCGTCCACAACCATTACAAGCGCATTCTACAGAACACGGGCACGAAGGACCTGGCGCTCGATCCGTATGCGGACGTGGAAATTGAGAAGAGCAACATTTTGTTGATCGGTCCGACCGGGTCGGGCAAGACGCTGCTCGCCCGAACCCTGGCACGAATCCTCGACGTGCCTTTCTGTATCGCAGATGCGACCACTTTGACGGAAGCCGGTTACGTCGGTGAAGACGTTGAGAACATCATTTTGCGCCTCTTGCAAAATGCCGATTACGACGTTAAACGGGCGGAGATTGGGATCGTTTACATTGACGAAATCGACAAGATCGGTCGGAAAACCGACAATGTAAGCATCACCCGTGACGTGTCGGGAGAAGGCGTGCAACAGGCGCTGCTGAAAATCCTGGAAGGCAGTTCCTGCAATGTGCCTCCCCAAGGCGGTCGCAAACACCCTCACCAGGAGTACATCCAGGTGAACACGGAAAAGATCCTGTTCATCTGCGGCGGGGCGTTTGTCGGCCTCGAAAAATTGATTCAGCGCCGCCTCGGCAATAAAGTTCTGGGATTCCAGGTTGGTGAAAACCGGCATGAATCGCTGGTCGGGGACGAAGCGCTTAGTTACACGGAACCGGGCGACCTGATTTCTTTCGGCATGATCCCGGAGTTCATCGGGCGTTTGCCGATCGTCACTGCCTTGGATGCCTTGAAGGAAGATGAACTGGTGCTGATCTTGACCGACACACGAAACGCGATGGTCAAGCAGTACAACAAACTTCTTGCCATGGAAGGAGTAAACCTGGTTGTGACCCGTGATGCCTTGCGCGCGTTAGCGCAGGTCGCGGTGACAAAAGGCACGGGCGCACGGGCGTTGCGGTCGATGTTCGAAAGGATCATGCTGGACGTCATGTACGATGTGCCCAGCCGTGAGGACATCGCCGATGTCGTTGTCAACCGGGCGGTGGTGGAAGGCAAGCGTGCGCCGTTGATCCGGCGCAAGCAGGACAAAGACGCGGCGTGAGGCTGCCGTTTCCCTTCGTGTCGGCACTTGCCTATGCTAAGGTTTTGCCGCGATGAAGCGCCAGTTTTTCTATGGCACCCTCGCCGTAATCCTGGCGTTGGAGCTCGCGGCGGGCTGGAAAGCTTTTACTTCAAGCGCCCGGGCGGGAACTGACGATTCTGGCTACGCAAACCTCACGGTGTTCACACGTGCCCTGCAATTGATCCGGCAGGACTACGTTGATGAACGCAAGGTTGCTTACAAAGATCTGATGTATTCCGCCGTGCGCGGCATGCTCAACAGCCTGGATCCCCACAGCCAGTTCATGGAGCCGTCCGATTTCCGGGACATGCAGGACGACACCAAGAGTGAGTTTGGCGGCCTCGGCCTTATCGTTTCGTCTAAAGACGGCGTGATTACCGTTATCTCGCCCATGGAAGACACGCCCGGGTTCCGGGCGGGCATCATGCCGAACGACCAGATCTTGCGGATCAACGGCAGCACCACGGAGCGAATGACACTCCAAGGTGCCCTGGACCTGTTACGGGGCGAACCAGGCCAAAAGGTTAACCTCACGATTTTCCACCCGGCGACCAAGGAAACCAGGGAGGTTACCTTGCAGCGCGAAATCATCAAGGTCGCGAGCGTCAAAGACGCTAAGATTCTGGATCCGGGCCTCACGGGCAACTTCAAGATTGGTTACCTTCGGATCACTCAGTTTAACGAACCCACGGCGCAGGAGCTGGGCCAGAAGTTGGATGCGCTACTCACGCAAGGCATGCAGGCCCTGGTGTTGGACCTTCGGTTTAATCCCGGCGGTCTTCTCAACAGTGCGGTTGATGTCTGCGGGTTTTTCGTGCCGCCAAAAACCATGGTCGTTTACACCGAAGGCCGGGAAGGCTCTCAGCGGCGTGAGTACACGACGGACCGCAACGCGAAACCCCGGCCGAACCTCCCGATGGCCCTGTTGGTCAATAACGGCACCGCCAGTGCCTCGGAAATTGTCTCGGGCGCGTTGAAAGACTTGAATCGGGCGATTTTGGTAGGGGAGACCACGTTCGGCAAAGGTTCGGTGCAGAGCGTCATTCAGTTGCCTGACGGATCTGCCTTGCGGTTGACCACCGCCCGGTACTACACCCCAAGCCGCCAGGTTATTCACGAGCACGGCATTACCCCCAACATCAAGGCGGCATTGACGCCGGACCAGGAAAAAGCGCTCTTACTGCGGCGGCGAGAAGGCATCCTTTCCCCCGAGGATCAAAGCCTTGCCAACGAACAGCGGGACCCGCAGCTGGAACGGGCCGTGGACGCCATCAAAGGAATCATGATTTACACCCAAAGCGGCCGCACGTCATCGACGCCCAAAGAACCTGCCTCAGATCCGCGCTGATGGGGCCGTTGATCCTTGCCATCGAGACCTCCTGCGATGAAACGGCGGTGGCCATGGTCGATGGAAACAGGCTGGTGGCCAGCGAAGTGGCCAGCCAGGCGGAGCTGCACCAGCGGTTCGGTGGGGTGGTTCCGGAGGTAGCGTCGCGCAATCACCTGGTCAAGTTGCGGCCGTTGCTCGCCCGGATCTTCGCGGTAACCGGCCGGACGCCCGCTCAGCTTGACGCGGTGGCGGCGACCCGGGGGCCTGGCCTGCTTACCGCGTTACTGGTGGGAGTGGCGGCCGCGAAAGGCTTGGCGATCGGGCTGGACCGCCCGTACCTGGGAATCAACCACCTCGAAGGGCACCTGTTGTCGCCTTACTTCGACGACCCGGCAGGCCCCGTACGCTCCCTCGGACTGGTGGTAAGCGGCGGTCACACGTTGTTGATCGTTCTGGAAAAGGTGGGGTGCTACCGCGTCGTGGGCCGCACCGTGGATGATGCCGCCGGTGAAGCTTTCGACAAAGTGGCCAAGCTGATGGGGCTGCCATACCCGGGCGGGCCGGTGATCGATCGGTTGGCGCGGAACGGACATCCGCACCGGTACCGGTTGCCGCGAACGATGCCGGGAGAGGGCAACCTGCAGTTCAGTTTCAGCGGGTTGAAAACTGCCGTTCGGTACCTTCTGCCACAGCTTGAAGGCGCTTACCAGGCCGATCTGGCAGCGTCTTTTCAGGAAGCCGTGGTGGACGTCCTGGTTCGAAAAACCCTTGCGGCCGCCCGTTTGCACCGGTGTGAAGTCGTCACCGTAAGCGGGGGCGTAAGCGGCAACTCTCGGTTGCGGCATCGGATGACGGAGGCATGCGCCACCGAGGGAGTTTGCCTCAAGCTGGCACGGCCTGACCTGACAACGGACAACGCCGCGATGATCGGCCTTGTCGCCGCCCAGCGCCTCCGGGGCGGGTTGGTCGATGACCTCGGCGGTGAAGCGGATCCCAACCTCAGGCTGGACGGCGATCCCCAAGGGCCCGCGACGTAGGGGCCAGCCTCCGGAGCACAGACTGCCCGGCTCCCTTTCGCTTGCCCTCGCCCGCTGACTGCCGATGTTTGGCGGGTGAGGCTCCTGTTGATCGACGGCCATTACTACGTGTACCGCTCCTTCCACGCTATCCAATCCCTCAGCAATTCGCGCGGCGAACCGACGAACGCCATTTACGGATTTGTTAAGACCGTCCGCAAAATGCTGAAAGACATCCAGCCCGCTTACGCGGCGGTGTTCTGGGATGAAGGCCTGCCCGAACGCCGAACTTCTCTCCAGCCCGGCTACAAGCAGCAGCGTGAAGCCATGCCGGACAAAATGGTGCCGCAACTTGATTTTATACGCCGGCTCTGCGCCTCAATGGGTCTTGTCTCCATCGGCAAGGCGAACACCGAGGCAGACGATCTCATGGCGTGCTATGTGGCTGCCGCTGCGGACCGGGGGATCGATTGCGTCCTCGCCACGAATGACAAGGACCTTTTCCAACTGGTCGGGCCCAGGGTCCACGTCTATTCGACAAACAAAGGAGACCTGCGAAGCCCTCAGGACGGTTTTGTCCTGCTCGGTGAAACCGAGGTTCTGCAGAAGTGGGGGGTTCCACCAACCGGGATCGGCGAAGTGCTCGCCCTGGCCGGTGACGGCGTGGACAACATTCCCGGAATCGAAGGGGTAGGTCCGAAAACGGCGGCCGCGTTGATCCGGGAGTTCGGGACGGTCGAGATCCTGTTGCAAAACCTTGAGCGCGTGCCGAACGTCCGGTTGCGCGAAAAACTCGCGGCTGGCCGGGCTCGCATCAGGCAGAACCGCGAGATGGTGCGCCTGGAGTTGGATCACGATCTGCCGACGCCGGTCGAGTCGCTGGTTATCCAGCCGGATTATTCGGCGTACCTGGCCGCCTTGCAACAGTGCGAGTTCCGGTCATTGCTGAACGAAGTCACCCTTGAAGCAGGGCAATCCATCCAGACGCAGCAACAGGAGCTGTTTTAGCGGCGTGCCGGTGCGCCAGGGGGGTGCTGGTAGGGCGGCGAGTCCCTTCGCCGCCGGGGGAGGTTACTGATGGGGC
>DASWVC010000026.1:0-10846 GCA_036401335.1 Chthoniobacterales bacterium | reverse complement strand
ATCTGAACGCCGGCGTTCGCGGGCGTCGGCGAACCGGTCCAGGAACGCGCTGGCGTAGGCGTAATCGGATTGCCCGACGTTCCCGAACGCCCCGGCCGTTGAGGAGAAAAGCGCGAAGAAGTCCAACGGCTCGCCCGCGGTCATCTCATCCAGGAGAACCGTGCCGTGAACCTTCGCGGCAAGGACCGCGGCGAAATCGGAAAGGCTTTTTCTCAGCAGAAATCCGTCGTGCAGAACACCGGCGGCGTGGATCACCCCGTTCAGAGGGCCGAATCGCTCGCGGGCAGCCCGAACCATTCCGGCGGCATCGTCCCGGCTGGAAACGTCGCCGGGAACATAGTGAGCCTTGCCGCCTGCGCGCTCCAACTGGTCCAACCGGTTCTGACCGGCTTCGTTCAACGGCGTGCGGCCCGTCAGGAGAAGGCGTGCCCGGTATTTGGCAGCCAAATGCTCCGCGACGATGGTTCCCAACCCGCCAAGACCTCCGGTGACCAGGTAAACGCCCCCCTCGCGAAGGGGAGCAGTCATTTCAGCAGGCGGCTCCGCCGGCTCGAAAAGCAAGACTTCGCGCCGATCATCCTGAGAGCGAATCTCGCGTTCGTCCGGCGGGGCAAAAAACTCTTCCAACATACAGGCCGCGGCGGAATCGGTCTCCAAAACGCGCAGCTGCAACCTGGGCTGTTCCAGCGCCAACGTTTTCGCATAGGCGCTGACCGCGCGCGAGGCAGGCCCGGCGTCCCGCGGACCAAAAAAAAGCAGGCGCTTTTCGGACTCCAAGGGCTCGCCGAGCAGCGCCCGGGTCAGGTGCACCAGCGAGAACACGCCGCGTTCAAGGGCCACCTCAAGCGTGTCCGATTCATCTGCCCAGCGGTGAACGATCAAATCCGGGCGAAGGTTCTGGACAAGGCGCCGGTAATCCGATTCTGCCGTCGGATCAATTTCGATGAGTCCGTCCCCCTCCGAATAGCGCCGTCCCGGGGCCACGCGGAACACCGAAAGGTCAGGGTACTGCGTGCGAATGGCCGTCTCGAACTCCCCCGTTGGGTCGAGCAGGAGCAGCCTGCCGCGTTGGAGAACCGGATTCGGCGCCGGACGTTCTTTCCAGACCGGGCGCAGCCAGAGTGCGTCGGAAGTTTCCGCATCTCCTGTATCCCGCAACACCAGTTTGTGAAGCTGGGTATTTAACTCACCCCCATCGCTGAAAATAGTGATCTGAAGGGTCTGTTCACCTCCAGGACCACGACTTCCGGCCAGATGGCACCACCCCCCTGCCGGCACCCTGGAGATCAGAAAAGACTTGAGTGAAAACGGCGCGGCAGAAGAACGGGGGGTACCGCCCGGCAGGAGCTGGGCAGCCTCGATCGCCATTTGCAACAGAACCGGCGGCAGGTCGCAGTCGGCGGATCCATGAGCGTCGAACGGATCCCGCCGGAACCGGATCAGTAACTCACCGGGACCCCGCCAGAGTTCAGGAAACACCTGCACAGGATCGGGAATGGCAGGCAGGTCCCGGGGAAGAATGGCTGCAAGGGCCTGCGGCAAAACCGGTTCGAGGCACCGCTGACGAATCCGGTCCAGGCTTTCGCCAGGCAAATTCGAACCGGGAACGGCGGTGCCTTGGAGCAAAATGGCTCCGTCGCGAACCGCGATCTCAACCAGAAGGTGCGTTCCGTCTGTCACGACCCGGGTCAGCAGGGTCAACGGCCCGGTCAGATCCTGGGGTTTGCCCCAGACCAGATCCTTGAACTGCCACGACTTTTGCGGAGAACTCAACCGGGCAGCCACCGCGCCCATCTCCAGAAGCGAAATCGGCCCCAGAGGACGGTGGGTTCCGGATGGCTCCTCAGGGTCGAGGCAGGTAAGAAAGGCCAGGCCGCCGACATCGGAGACGTTCCGGTGGATCAGAGGATGCAACCGCGGCAAAGATTCCGCTGCCTTCGAGGGCAGCGCCAGTTTTTCCGGCGCCCAATACCGCTCGCCCGCAAAGGGGTAACCCGGCAGGGAAAGGCGCCGCCACCCGGGCCCTGGTTCGGGCCAGTTAATTTCCTCGCCGTCAACCCACGCCCTCGCCAACTTTTGCCATTTTCTTTGGCGGATGAGCTCGGCAAGAAAAGCGCGGCCTTCCTCGCCGGAAAGCAGGGTCTCGCGATCGTCTCCGCTTGTCTGCAGGGTGCCTCGCATGACATCCGGGTGAACGGCGCCGTAAAGGAAGTTCCGGAGCTTGGAGGCAGCGTCCTCCCAATCCTCAATGATCAGTGCAAGACGCTCAACGAAAGGTTCGCGGCCGACCTGAAGCGTGTAGGCCACGTCGGCCAACCTGGTCCGGCGTTCCTGCAACCTGGGCAGGTGATCCAGCAATTGCTCAGCCTGAGCACGCAGGCGCTCTTCGGTCCGAGCCGACAGGGTGAGAAGGAAAGGACCGGGGATCGTGGGGTCATTTTGTTCCGCGGCGCGTGCCGCCGGAAATTCTGCGAGCATGACGTGGGCATTGGCACCTCCGGCGCCGAACGAACTGACACCCGCCCTGCGAACGGACAAACCATCGGCCGCCGGTTTCCATTCCTCAACGTGCTGCGGGACGTAGAACGCTGAATTCGCGAAGTCGATGTTGGGATTCAGTTTTGCGGAATGCAACGAGGGCACGATCTCGCCGTGTTGCATTTGCAGCAGCACTTTAGTGACGCCGGCAATGCCCGCCGCCGACTCCAGGTGGCCGATGTTAGACTTCACCGATCCAACGGCGCAGGAATGCGGCTTCCCTCCTGCCCCGAACGCCCGTGTGAGGCCGGTGATTTCGATCGGATCACCGAGCGGCGTGCCCGTTCCATGGGCCTCGATGTAATTGACGGTGCCAGGATCGACGCGGCCCCGGGCCAGGGCGGTGGATATCAGGTCTGCTTGCGCCTTCGGGTTCGGGACGGTGTACCCGTTTGTTTTGCCGCCATGATTTACACTGGTGGCTTTCACGATCGCGTACACGTGATCGTGATCTGCCAAGGCGGCCGCCAACGGCTTCAGCAGGACGGCGCCCACTCCTTCCCCGGGCACGTATCCGTTTCCACCTTCACCGAAGCTCCGGCATTTTCCCTCGCTGGACGCGAACCCGCCCGGGCTTAAAAGCGCATCTTTGTGGGGATGCAGGGTGGCATTCACGCCGCCGGCAACCGCGAGTTCACTTTCCCCCCGGCGCAGGCTCTCGCAGGCCAAATGGATCGCCGTCAGCGACGAAGAGCACATGGTGTCAATCGCGATGCTCGGCCCGTGCCAGTTGAACGAGTAGGAAACCCGGTTTGCGATTGAAGCGTAGGAGGAGCTAAACGGAAAGGTGCTCCCGGCAGCAACGTCCCCGGCGCCGTAGAGCTGGTACTCGCCGTACATAACCCCGACGAAAACGCCTACCTCCTTGCCCGCCAGCGCCGATCGACGGTAGCCGGCGTCTTCCACGGTCCGCCATACCGTTTCAAGAAAGATCCGCTCCTGCGGATCGATCACAAAGGCTTCGCGCGGCGTGATGGAGAAGAACGGGGCGTCGAAACGCTCGATGTCCTTGAGGAAGCCACCCCATTTATTCTGGGTTTTTCCGAGTGTTCCCGGAACCGGGTCATAGAACAGACGATGATCCCAGCGTTCCCGCGGGATCTCGACGATGCAGTCTTTGCCGGCCCGGAGGTTCGTCCAAAATTCCTCGAGGTTTTCTGCCATCGGGTAACGCCCGAAAACACCGACGATGGCTATTTCCTCCGGATCGATTTGCGTCTGCGACGAAGCAACGGGTTCGGGTACGGGTTCCGGGACGGGAGGCAACGCGACCGTGGGTTCCGGCAGGTCCGGTGCCGTCTGCCGGCGCAGTTGATCCGGGCGGTTCGCGACAAAGTGCGCCGCGAGTTCAGCCACGGTCTGGTGCTCGAACAGGAGCGTTTTAGAAAGCTCGCCGAAGTCCTGCTCCAACACCCGCGTGAATTCCAGAACCATGACGGAGTCAATGCCGAACTTTTCGAACGAATCGTTCGGCTGAATCCGGGACACCGGCAGTTTGATCAAACGCGCAAGGCGGCCGGTCAGGTAGGCAAGCGCGCGGCGGGTCGCGTCCGGATCGGGCGTGCCCTCCCCGGGTTTCCCGGCACCTGGCGGGGAATGGCCCGGCGAGCGGGGCTTCGGAGGTTCGGCCGCCGTGGGGCCCGGTGGTGAAAGAAGCTTTCGGATAGAATCAGCCTCGCCCGCAAGAACCATCACTTGGGGTTCCAATGTATTCAGGGCGGTCTCGAAAACCGCGAGCCCCGCTTGCGCGTCGAGCGCCGTCAATCCGGCATCGCTCATCCGTTTCGCCTCGAGTCCGAGCCCATCTCCCCGGCTCCCGGTCCGCCACAAAGGCCAGTTGATCGAGGCGGTGCGGCCGGACCGTTGGCCAAGCGCGCGGCGTTGCTCGCGCCACCGAGCAAATTCGTCCAGGAAAGCATTGGCGTACGCGTAGTCGCTCTGTCCGATGTTGCCGAAGACGCCGCTGATCGACGAGAAAAGCGCGAAGAAATCGAGGCGCTCGTCCCGGGTTGCCTCGTCCAGAATCAACGTGCCATGCACCTTCGGGCGCAAAACCCGGTCGAAATCCTGCCACGATTTTTTCAGCAGAAATTCGTCGCTGATGAGCCCGGCTGCATGGATAACCCCGTGAAGGCCTTGAAAACGCTGTTTTCCTGCCGTCACCGCCTCCTGAACCTGACCTTGATCGGTCACATCGGCCTGCACGGTCAGGACCTCCGCGCCGAAGCGCTCCAATTCTTCCGCAAACTCGTTGCTTTCCGGACCCGGTTTTGACCGGCCGAGCAAGATCAACCTCGCCTGATGCTGTTCGGCCAGGTGCCGTGCGAAAAGCCGGCCGATGTTACCGAACGCGCCGGTGATCAGGTAAACGCCGCGCTCTCGCCAGCAGCTTCGGCCGGACTCTTGCGGTGTGAAGATTTCAAAGCTCTTGATTGCGCGCGAACCGTCCGGTTCACGGACCTGTAAATCGAGTTCCTCCTGCAGCAGTTCGTCCAGCAAACGTGAGGCGTCTGTCCGTTCGGTTTCAAGGAGTTTGAACGTGAAGGCGGGTTGTTCCTGCCGAAGCGTTTGCGCGAAGCCGCTGACCGCTGCGTGTGCGGGGTTGGTTTCCGGCGGGTAAACAAACAGGATCCGCACCGGACGGGTCATGCCCTGCAAGGCCTGGGCGCGGCACAAATGAAAAACGGAAGGGAGCCGGCGCCGACAGAAATCATCGACAGATTCTGAAGTGCTGCTCCAGGTGTGAACCACATAATCAGGCTGGCCCCGCTCCAGCAACCGGCTGAAATCGTCGGCGCGATCCGGCCGAAGCGAAACATTCCGGCCGTCCTGACGAAAGTCGTCCCCGAACCGGATGTGGACGATTTCCAGGTTCGGGGCGCAGGCGGCGATTTCCCGATCGAGGGAGCCGGCGTTGGAGAATAGGAAAAGCCGGCCGGCAATACCTGCCGGACCGGGCCGGGCCAAGGCCTTTGGGAGCCAGACTGGCCGAAGGTACGTAAGCGCCCGCCCGGGCTTGGTACCAGGCGACGCCAGCACCCGCATGGTGACGCCTCTCAGGTGCACGAGCGTACGCCCGGACTCGTCCTGCAACCGCACTTCACACGATAATAATCCCCGGTGTTGAGGGCCGAGAACCACGTGCGCGTAGCAACGAGAACCGAGCGTGCCGAATCTAACGTCGTCGATCTGAAACGGAACCGGTAAGCCGGCAGCTTCTCCCTTGCCCAAAACTGCCGTCAGTTGCAGCGCACCGTCTAACAAGCCCGGATGCAACGAGAAACCGACGGCACCCTTTTGTGCGGAGGACGAGAGTTCCAGGCGGGCTAACGCCTCGTTTTCGCCGACCCAGATTTCGCGGATGGTTCGCAGGCCGTCTCCCAGCGCCAGGCCGGCCGCCTCACATCGCCCGTACAAAGCCGCGGGCGACTCGACCCGTGGGCACCGGGCGCGGATGGCACTGAACTCCTCACCGTCCGGCAGCGGCGCTCCGTCGTGGCAGAAGGTTCCTCGGGCGTGCACGGCCTTGTCGTCGCCAGAGGCAACCTCAAACTCGGTCTTTTCTCCCTTGGGCGTCAGGCGGAGCGTCACTTCCCGACCCCGCAAAGCGGTAAGCGGCCGAAGCCAGGTCACACCTTCGAAACGGAATTGGTCGCTGCCGGCCGCCAGGCGAGCCGCAACGAGCACCATCTCGAAATAGGCAACCCCCGGGAGGATGTTCTCACCTCTGACTTGATGATCCGCGAAGAAGAACTCCGATCCATCAAACCGGGAAATAAATTGCACTTGGTCCAGGGTGGAAGCGTTCCGATGAACCAGCGGATGCAGCCGATCGGGGCTGGGCGAAGAAACGGTACC
Source organism: Chthoniobacterales bacterium (assembly GCA_036401335.1). GTDB lineage: Bacteria > Verrucomicrobiota > Verrucomicrobiia > Chthoniobacterales > JAFAMB01 > DASWVC01. The sequence continues at coordinate 4,450 of DASWVC010000026.1, read as the reverse complement.
GTCTTCGGAGATCCAGTAACGTTCGCGCGCGAAAGGGTACCCTGGCAGCGGGATCCGCCGCCTTGCTTCTCCGTCGTGCAAACATTGGACGTCCAGGTCAGCGCCTTTCGCATACGATCCGGCGATGGCCGCAAGCCGGTCGCGATAGGCTGCATCACCCGCTTGCCGCGCGGCCTGAAGGTCCCGCTGCAAGAACGCCATCGTCTGGCGCAGGAGAGCGTCCGGACGAGCACAGCCGGCCGGCTCGGACCACCACACCGATTCCACGGCCTTGCGCCGGGCCAATTGCCCCAGTGTTGCACGAAATTCGGCGATGGATCCCGCAACGAACACACATCGGCATTCGAAATGTCCCCGGCCCGTTGTCAGGGTATGGCTCACGTCCTCCAGGGCGATTGCCTCACCCTGTTCCCCGGCCCAGAGGGACAGCCGTTCGACGGAGGCCTGTAAAGCTTCCGGGGTCTTCGCTGAGAGCGGAAACAGGTAAGCGGGCTTCGACAGATTGGGCCGATACCGGTCGGGGGTATGTTCCTCGACGACGAGGTGGCAGTTTGTACCGCTGAACCCGAATGAACTCAGGGCCGCGCGACGACGGCCGGTGGAATTGGCCGGCCACGGCCGGAGGATGGTATTGACGAAGAACGGGCTATGTTCAAAGTCGATGTAAGGATTGGTTTGCCGCAGGTTCAGGGAAGCGGGGATCTGGCCATGCCTCAGGCAAAGCAACACCTTCACCAAGCCGCAAATACCGGCAGCCGCCATGGTGTGGCCAAGGTTGGTCTTTAGCGATCCGATGGCGCAAAACTGTTTTTCGGCCGTGAATTGCCGGAAAGAGTTGGTCAGTGCCTCGACTTCGATGGGATCCCCCAGCTTGGTGCCAGTCCCGTGTGCCTCCACGTATTGGAACGTGCCGGGGTCGAGGTTGAACTTCCGGTAGACCTCGAACTGCACGGCGCATTGCGAAACGCTGCTTGGAGCCGTGATCCCATTCGTTCGCCCGTCCTGATTGACGGCCGAGCCCTTGATCACCCCATAAATGTGATCGCCGTCCCGCACGGCGGCCACAAGGGGCTTTAACACCGCCACCGCCACGGCCTCGCCCGGAACGAAACCGTTCGCCGCTTCGTCAAATGTTTTGCATTGGCCGTCCGGTGACAACATTCCCATGTTTCCGAGCGCCAGGTAGGCCTTCTCGGAGGCGAACACGCGAACGCCGCCGGCCAGCGCCATGTCGCACTCCCCGTTGAGCAGACTCCGGCAGGCCAGGTGAACCGCAACCAGCGACGATGAGCATGCCGTATTTACCGCAAGGCTCGGTCCGTTGAGATCGAGGAAATACGAAATCCGGGCCGCGAGAATCGATTCGGCATTCCCTTGAAAAACAGGCAGGTTTTCGGATTGGCCTTGCAGGGCCATCAACAGCTGCAGGTAATCGCCAGGTTCAACGCCGGCAAAAACGCCGCACCGGCGGACCGTCGAGGGACCGGCGTAACCCGCATCCTCGAGGGCCCGGTAACTCTGCTCAAGGAACAGCCGTTGCTGCGGATCCATCACTTCCGCTTCACGGCCGGAGATGTTAAAAAAGAGCGGGTCAAATTTATCGGCATCGTTGAGGAACCCACCCCATTTCGACTTTGCTTTATTGGCGTCGTGTGAACCCGCCTCGTAAACACGACGATGGTCCCACCGTTCTGCCGGGATCTCCGTAATGGCGCTTTTGCCGGCAAAGAGAATACGCCACAAGGAATCCACATCGTCTGCTTGCGGGAACCGGCCTGACATGCCGATCACCGCAATGTCAGTCGGCGCGCCGGGCTGACCGGATCGGGCCGAGTGGACGGGGCTGACCAGGGCCACCTCTCCCTGCGCTGGCGTTGCCACCCGGTCGTCGGACGGCGGCTCGGGAGTTGTCTGTCCCGGCGACGGATCGCGCTGAGCTGACCCGTCTGTTTTTTCAGGCTCACGCATGCTCGGGCAGCATTGCTCGGAGATAAACGTGGAGAGCTTTTCAACGCTGGCGTGGTTGAACAGAACGGTGGGGTTAAGTTCAATTTGAAGCTGACGGTTGAGCTCTTTTACGAAGGCAACGCCGCCGATTGAATCGACGCCATAATCCGTAAACGGCGCCAACGGGTCGAGGTCGCCAGGCGTTAACCGAAGCATGCTTTCGAGAATGGCCGCCAGCGTCGCCTGGATGACGGGAAGGACCGGGATGCGTCCTGATGTCCGGACCCGTGGCGCTGGGTCGGGAGGTGGCGATGAACGGGTGTCACCGTATCCAGCCGGACTGATCGCAATACCCGGTCGGTTCACAACCGCTGCGGACGCCTCTGCCACGACCGGGTTCGTCTCAAAAATGCCGTCACTGCTACAGACCAATACCTCGAACCCGGACATACCCGCCGGTACCGAATCACTGCGGGCGTACAACCCACGAAAACCGGCTCGCCGGAGCGCTTGTTGCCACGCGATCCCGGCGGAGGAGGCGGATTGAACCAAGAGGCAACCGCCTTTTTTTAACAGCGGTTTCAAACCAACCGCCACCCGGTGCGGCAACGTTGCCTCGTCTGCAACCACCGCAATCAGATCGAGCGCCCCAAGCGGGAATCCGGTCACCTCTTCGTTCAGGCAAAAAGCGCGCGCATCGAAGGCCGCGGTGTCATCCGCGGTTGCGCGCCAGCCGTGGAGGGTTTGTTCCGTCGGAAATACGAGCGTGCAGTGCAGGCGGCCACCCGCAGCGTTAACCTCCGCGCTCAGCAGCCGGAGCAAAGGAAAGGGGAGCTCGCCCGCAAGCAAAATCGTGGCGGGTTTGGAAGGCGTTCTCCGCGTGAGCAACTGACGCACACCCGCCAGGAGGGGCTTAGCGACGGGGAGATCGCCCTGCGAATTTTCCGAGGTTATCATGCCGTTGGCCTTACACGGACAAGGTTTGACATAAAGCCGAGCCGAGCTCTTCAAGATCCTCCCCGCCGGCGGAGAGGCAGGTCAGTTTTTGTTGTGGATCGATTCCCATCCGACGGAGGGCATCCAGGCTGGCTTTCAGAAAGGCGGTTTGGGCGGTGCCGGCCGTTAACACACCTTCCATGGCTCGAAAGCCGTCGGCAGGCGTGATGGCGCCCAACCCGGCCTCCCGCATCGTCAAGCGAAGCTCTTCGTCGAAACTGTGGCTCCAAAAACCCCAGTCGATGACCTGGACGGGCTGCTTCAGGGAGCGCCGGAGGTAGCGAGCGTAGGAATCCATAAAACAGCACGCACCCGCGTAAGCAGCGCGCCGCGCTTCATTGAAAAAGCTCTGCGCAGAACCGAAAAACAGGAGGAAATCCAATGCCAGGTGACGTGCGAGTTCGCCCAGAACCGCGGCTGATCTGGTTTTCGCATTCAGGATCTCACGGCAAACCTCCGGAGAGAGGTTTCGCACCGGTTCGTCCTGGAAAACGAGTGCGGAATGGATGATCCCGTTCAAAGCGCCGAAACGCTCTTGTGCAGTGAAGACGGCTTTTTCCATTTGGGAGGCGTCACCGCCTTGCGCTTGCAGGTAAACGACGGCTCCACCGGCGAGCTGAACACGGCTTGCTTTCGCCTCGATGATCCCGTCCAGCGGCCGGCGGCCGACCCAGATGAGGTTGGCCTGGCAGGTTTCGGCGAGGTAAACGCTAAGCTGGAACCCGACCTCCCCTGCCCCTCCAAGGATCAGGTACACCCCCTTTTTCCGGAACGACGTTTGGCCGGCCGGCGGCAGGCCGATGGGCTGCAAGTGCAAGCGCAGCCGTTGTCCCTGCCGGAATGCCACTTTCTCGCCGGCGCGCTGCGCCGGCTCAGCGAGGACCATCTGCGCGGTGCGGCGCGCCAGGACCGGGTCGCGGACGGGAAGCGGTTCAACGTCCAGACAGGCGATGTCGAGTCGCGGGTATTCTTTTGCGAGCGAACCGGCAAAACCCGCAAGCCCGGCCGCATAAGGTGCAGTGACGTCGTCGAAAACGTCCTGAGCTCCGGCCGTGATAACGCGCATGGATCGAAGCGATTCCAGCCAACCACGCTGATCCAGTGCCTGGATCACCTGAAGGAGGGCGCCAACTCCACGCCGCTGTCCATCCTCAACGCGATCCACTTCCGTCCCGCCCAGCGCGTCGGGACCGGCGAAGATGAGGTAATCGGGCCGGGGCAGTTTGAGCAGAAACGGCTTCAGGTCGTCTGAGCCGGCCACGTTGACTTCCCATGCGTTCGGTCCGAGCGGACGTTCGCGGCCGCCCAGCTTCACGGACACAAACGAATCCCATGCAAAGCTCTCGCTGAACGGCAAACCCGCCGGGGCCTCTCCCGAGTAGAAGTACCAGGCCGACCCGGCCACTTCAGGTTCCTGCGGGTCAACGGGGGCGTCTTTCCAAACGGGAGTCAAATGCCAGCCCGGGTGATCGTCTGCTTCGGGAGCAGGCAAACGGTTCCGAGGCGC
>DASWVC010000025.1:0-19859 GCA_036401335.1 Chthoniobacterales bacterium | reverse complement strand
ATGGACGAGCTTCGTCAGATCGGCTTCGGTCCTGGGCAGCGCCACCGCCTGCGGCACTTCGCGGTAAACCGATGCGTCCGTCGCATACAACGTCCGCATTATATCATCGATGTGGAGGGTGCCCTCCACTTCAGCGGCAAGGCGTTGAAAATCGGCAAGGCTCGGCGACGGCATGGGTTCTTAGCAGGGTAGGAGGGAAGCGGCGTCAGGGCAAATGTCGAAAATCGGTTCCAGGAGCGCCTGCGACATCCCTGGTTTTTCTGCCCGGTCCCCTGCCGGGATTGAGCACGTATCGACCATCAACTTGCTTAACAGACTATTGCGGTCGGCAGTTCCGTTCATACGGAATTGTCAAGAAGGCTTATGAAAGCGTGGTGAACCTGCTGCAGAAATTCTGCTTCTCGAAACTGCTTACCCACTTACCAGCAGGCATCGCAGGAGCAACCCAGTCATTTTTTCAGTCGACGCAAACACGTCGAGAGCGGCTCGCGTCCAGGGCTTATACCGATTGCAGAAGTCTCTTCCGAAAGGCGATCAGTCTTGGGGCTGAAACCAGGGTGCGGGAAGCCCTGGTCCGGTAGGGCGGCGAGTCCCTTCGCCGCCGGTCCGGCGTGTGACCGGGCCTCGGGTGGGGTCGCGTGACCCTACGCGACCCCCGGTTGGGCCGCCTCTCCCGGGCCCTCCCGCCTTTGCCTTGCCGCCGTACCCCGGGGCGCTTGAGGACAAGCTCCCCTACCGGGCGAGCGGGACCCTCACCTTCTTCCACGCCGACACGCCGTTACCCCAAAACGTTCTTAACGGCGTCCCCGCCGGGATTTGGCATAAGTATCGAACCCGACGGCCAGCACGATGATCACGCCGATAATGATCTGCTGGTAGTAGGGGTTCACATTCATAATCACCAGCCCGTTAAGCAACACACCGATCAGGATCGTGCCCACCACCGTGCCGGCAATTCCGCCGAGACCGCCTGAGAGGCTTGTGCCTCCGATTACCACCGAAGCAATCACCGTCAACTCGAAACCCAGTCCGCCGGTCGCTTCGGCCGAGCTGAGCCGGGCTGATTGGATAAAGCCGGCCACTCCCGCCAGCAGGCCCGTGATGGCGTAAACGCTCGTGAGGATACGGTCAACCCGCAGCCCGCTCAGACGCGCCGCCTCCGGGTTACCTCCCACTGCATAGACGTGACGGCCGTAGGGAGTGTAGCGCAGGGCAATGTAGCCGGTCACCGCCACCACAAAAAACACCAGCACCGGGACCGGCAATCCGAACACCGCACCGTTGCCCCACCAGGTGTACCCGGGGTCAAATCCGCTGATCGGCGATCCTGCCCCAATGAGCAGGGTCGCGCCCCGCCACACCGTCATTCCTCCAAGCGTGACGATAAAAGGCGGAATCCGGAACTTGGTGCTCACTTTTCCCTGGATGAAACCCACCACCGTTCCCAGCACAATGCAGATCAGCAACGCCACCAGCCAGCTGAACCCCCCAAAGGCGTGCGGATCCGGCGTCTCGGAGCGCGAGTCGCCTGTGCCCTTAACCACCGCGGCACCGCACATCGCGCAAAGCGCGAGGATGGCACCCACCGAAAGGTCCACGCCGGCAGTGAGGATCACCAGCGTCATGCCGACGGCCATGATCCCATAAATCGATACATCGGTCAGGATGTTGAATAGGTTCCGGACCGACAAAAACCGGGCGTTCTGGGAGGTGAAGAACAGGATCAGCAGGATCAAAAAGATGAAGACGCCGAATCGTTGGAAGAAACCGACCCATTCAATCGATTTCTTCCTTTCCGGTTCAGCCACTTTTTCAGGAACCGCGGTGGTTTGAGCCATAAGGATCGTGGGTTCAGGTTGCCGCAACGTCGACACCGACGTGGGCATGGTGCTCACCGGCGGCAAGCACCATAAGTTTCATTAACTTTTCTTCGGTCGCTTCCCGGGCCATCATCTCCCCGGTGATGCGCCCTTCTTTGACGGTCACAATCCGGTCGCACAACGAAATGACCTCCGGCAACTCGGAGGAGACGACTACCACGGCGGTGCCGTTGCGGGCAAGTTCGCGCAGGAGCTGGTGCACTTCCGCCTTCGCGCCGATGTCGATGCCGCGGGTCGGCTCGTCAACAATGAGCAGCTTGGGTTTCAGCGCCATCCAGCGGGCAAGAATGACCTTTTGCTGGTTGCCCCCGGAAAGTGTGCCGACCACAATTTCCTGGTGAGCCATGCGGATCCGCAGGGACTTCCGGAAGCTTTCGATGAGGCTGGTTTCCGCGCGTCCATTGATGAAAAACCGGCCTACGAGCAAGTTGGCGAGGTTGGGCAACGTCAGGTTCTGGCGAATGGAATGGGTTAGAAACAGGCCTTGCTGCTTGCGGTCTTCCGGGACCAGCGCCATGCCCAATTTGATTGCCTCGTGGGGTGAAGGGATGGTAACTTCGCGTCCTTCAAAGTAGAGCTTGCCGCGGTCGAAACGGTCCGCTCCGAACAGGGCGCGGACCACCTCGGTCCGCCCCGCACCCACGAGGCCGGCCAGACCGAGTATTTCTCCTTTTCGAATGTCGAGGGTCATGCCTCGCAGCGGCACCGCTTGGCTGCCCGGCAGCCGTTTCAGGCGCGTGATCCCTTCTACCCGCGCGATGACCTCGCCCGCCGGACGGTTTTCACCGGGCAGGTACTCGACGTCCCGGCCCACCATCATCCTCACGATCTGGTCGATGCTGGTGTCCGCGACGTTGGCTTCACCGGCGTTCTTGCCATCCCGCAGCACGGTGAGCCGGTCGCAGATTTTTTTGACTTCGCCCAGCCGGTGGGTGACGTAAATGATGCCGATCCCCTGCGCTTTGAGGTCGTGGACGATCTGATGAAGTTTTTCGACTTCCCGATCGCTCAAGGCCGCCGTCGGTTCGTCCAGGATGATCAGCTTGGCATTCATCGTGAGCGCCCGGGCGATCTCGACCATCTGTTGCTCCGCCACGCTAAGCGCGTACACGGGAGTCATCGGGTCAACCCGAAGGTCCAATTTATCGGTGAACCTTTTAGCTTCCCGCAGCATCGTGGGCCAGCTGATAAATTTCCGTTTCACGGGCTCGCGGCCGACGAAAATGTTCTCGGCGACCGAAAGGTTCGGCATGAGGGTAAATTCCTGGTACACCGTCACGATGCCCATCCGCTGACGTTCGAACGGCAGCTCTTGTCCAAGCGCGCTTCCGTTGAATTCAATGGTGCCCGCGTCCTGGTACTGGGCGCCGGAAAGGATCTTGAGCAGCGTAGATTTGCCGGCGCCGTTTTCGCCGAGAAGCGCGTGCACTTCACCGGGCAGCACGGTGAGGGATACCTTGTCGAGCGCAACCACTCCCGGGAAACGTTTGCTGACCTGGTTGACTTTAAGAAGGCTGTCGTTGCTCACAAAGAATCAGCTTTTTAACCTAACTTTTCAGCGGGATGGCAATGGGGTTGCCTTCCCAGTTCTTGCTTACCCACTCATAATGCGGATCGGTCACCGCGTTGATCTTGCGGACGTCGCCAGCCAGGAAATTCAGGTAGTAGGCGTTGGTTCCGGGTGCTTTGACCACCGGATGGTACCCTTCATGGATCAGGACGACGTCACCGTGCCGGACCGGAACGGCCACGTCAAGGTCGGTGTCCCGCGTGTAGATCCGTTGCAATGCAAACCCGTCTTCCGGCAAAAACCGGTAATAGTAAGTCTCCTCGTGGTAAGAAGAGCCGTCACGCGTGTCGTGGCGGTGGGGTGGAAAGCTGGACCAATGGCCGCTCGGGGTATGGATTTCGTAAACCGTCAGCCGCTCCGTCAATTCATCCGCATCGGCCAGCGTGCTGACGCCCCGCGCGGCGTTGGCGTCTCCACGGACCGCGGTGGCAATCTCGGCCGGTTGAATGATCCGCGCGGGCCGATGGCCTGCGGCCGGGGCACCGCCCATCGCCATTTCGAACGGTTCGATTGCTTCCACCGTGAACGCGGTGTGCGGGGGCAGGTACGCAATCGAGGGAACCTCGCGGAAGAGGTCCTGCCGGGTTAATTCATGCGCTTCGCCGTGGAACGATAACTTTCCCCGTCCGCTCAACGGCACAAACACAACCTCCTCCTCACCGGTGTTCGCTTTGATCGTCTGGCCCGGAGCGAGCCGCGCCACTTTAAAAGAGAGGTATTTCCATCGGGCTCTTTCCGGGCGAACGTCGAGAAGGAAGGGGCCGTCCGACTTCGAGCGATGGTGCCTGACCACGCCCGCTTTTCCGGTCGTTTGCTCCGTTTCGCCCGCTGTTTCCACTCCGTGCCCGGAGGGTTCCGTTTCATGCTGTGGTGCGCTCATGAGAAAAGGCCAGGAGGTTGCCCGCCTCAACTTGCGGTAGTTGACTTGGTTGCCACGTGTTGAATTCGCTCGGCCAGGCGCGCCGGGGAAAGTTGGAAAAGATCCAGCAGATAGTCATTGGGCGCCGATTCTCCCCAGCGGTCCTCAAGGCCAAAACGAATGACCCTTCGCGGCAAATGCTCCGACAAAATCTCGGTTACCAGACCGCCGAGGCCGCCCAGGACGGTGTGTTCCTCGACTGTCACCACCAACCGGAACGGCTCGCAGGCGGCGACGATTTCCGCGGTGTTGACCGGTTTGATCGACGGGACATGGAGCACTCCGACCGAAAGGCCTTCGCGCTCTAATAATTCCGCCGCTTCCTTGCAACGTGCGCTTTGCGGCCCGGTGGACACCAGCAGCAGGTCCCGCCCTTCTTTAAGCCGGTGGGTTTTTCCCAGGGTAAAGCGGTAATTGGCGTCGAAAACATCCGGACAGTTGTCGCGGGCCAACCGCAGGTAAACCGGTCCGTGGTACTTGGTGGCCCAGCGGATGGCCGCGACGCACTCCGCCTCATCGACCGGCGCGAGTATGGTCATGCCTGGCATGGCCCGCATGATGGCCAGGTCTTCCACGTCGTGGTGGGTTTTCCCCGTGAGACCGGTAAGCACTCCCGCATAGGCGGCCCCGATCTTTACATTGGCGTTGGTCTGCGCCACCAGCATGCGGATGGGGTCGACGGCACGGTGCGTGAAGAAAACCGTAAAAGTTGAGAGCCAAGGCACAAAACCAAGCGAGGCCAAGCCCACGGCCGCACCAACAAAATTCTGTTCAGCTATCCCCATTTCCAGAAATCGGTCCGGGTACGCCAGGGCAAACTTATCTGCTTTGGTCGAGTTGGCCAGATCGGCATCCACCACAAGCAAATCCGGGTTCGTTTCGGCCAATGCCACCAGGGTGTCCGCCCACACGTCGCGCATGGCTTTCACGCCGTTACCTCCATCCCAAGCTCTTCGGCAATTGTTTTCAATTCTTCCCGAGTGGCCACTTTGGAGTGCCACTCGTATTTGCCTTCGGTATAACGCACCCCTTTGCCTTTCACGGTATGCGCGATCACCATGGTGGGTTGCTCGGAATCCCCCAAAGCTTTCGCCTGCTCCAGCGCCGGCACCACCTGCGCGTAATCGTGCCCGTCAATTTCAAGGCACCGCCAACCGAGCCGCTCGAAAATGCCCCGCAGGTCAACAGCGGGCCAGGGGTCCCGACGGTCGCCGCGGTGCAGCTCTTCAGGACCGAGCAGCCAGCCGAATTGCTGCAGCCCGTTCCAATCCAGGATCGCGGTAAGGTTGCCGAGCTTGTAACGGGGAGCGATGTGCAGCGCTTCCCAGATCATTCCTTCCTGAAGTTCTCCGTCCCCCACCATTACGAAGGTATGAAACTTCTGACCGCGTAACCGGGCGCCAAGCGCCATCCCCAAACCAACGGACAACCCTTGACCGAGCGAGCCGGTGGACGTTTCCAGACCCGGAAGCTTGGTGACGTCCGGGTGGCCTTGCAATCGGGAATTGCCTTTGTCAAAGGTCTTGAGTTCCTCAACGGGCAGGAACCCCCGCAGGGCCATAACGGTGTATTGCCCAATGGCGGAATGCCCCTTGGAAAGGATAAAGCGGTCGCGATCGGTCAATTGCGGGTTTTGCGGGTCGATCTTCATGACGCGGAAGTACAGCGCGATCATAAGGTCCATCGCTGAAAACGGTCCGCCGACGTGCCCGGCACCGCTCGCGGCTACCGTGCTGATCACCAGCCAGCGCCCTTGCCGGGCAAGGGATTCCAAGTCGGAATAGTCAATATTATTGCTCATGAAGATCTTCCCGATGCGAACCGTTGACCCGCATCGACGCTTACTTTAACTCGCCGAAGCGCTCCGCCTGTTGAAGGTTATCTTTCGTGATCAGGATCGGGTCTAACCGGAGTGATTCCAGCGGCTTTTTTTCCTTCAGGTACAACGCCACCGCGTCCATGGCATTTTTGACCTGCTGACCCGGCAATTGCTCCACCGTCGCAGCCATTTCACCGTCCCGTACTTTGGCCAACCCCTCGGGAATGGCATCGTACCCCAGGACCATGACCTTACCTTTCGGCACACCCGACTGCTGCAGCGCCTGTAAGGCACCTAATGCCATGTCGTCGTTGGACGCGAAGATCACCTCGGGAGGAGTCCCGAGTGCGGTCAGGATGTTCTGCGTTACCGTCAGACCTTCCGCACGGGACCAATTTGCCGTTTGGTCGCCGACAAGTTTGAATTTATCACCTGCCTGTTTCACGGCTTCCCTGATTCCTTTGGCGCGGTCGATGGCCGGACTGCTGCCGGGTTGGCCCGTGAGCAGGATCGCGCGAAAACCATTGGGGAATTTGCTCATCGCATAATCCGCCATTTTCCGGCCCCCGGCCACGTTGTCGACCCCGTAATGCGGAACCGTCTTGTTCGCTCCTTCAATGTAACGGTCGACCGTTACAATCGGAATGTTAGCCGAAAGCACTTCGTTAACGGCAGGCACCAGGGCCTTTACGTCGTTCGGCGTCAGAACAATGCCGTCGACCCCCTGATTCACCGCGTTTCGCATATCGCTGGATTGTTTGGAGGAACTTCCCTGACCGTCCTGGACCAGCACGTCGACGCCAAGCTTGCTTCCTTCATCCTTGGCCACCTTTGTCGTGAAAGCGGTCCATGGAAACGCAAGGTTAGGTGCACTAAACACGACCTTGGGCTTTTTGTTCTGGGCATGGCTGGTCGCAGGCACCACCAGACAGAGGCTCGCCACACTAAGAAGTAACCTGAGGTATTTGTTTTTTATCATAATATCTATCTGCTTTTCGGATCGAAAATTTGCGTCTCCCCTTTCTTCCTGCGTTATCCCTGCACTTCAGAGACTTGGATTGGCCGCTTTTCCCGCCAACTCCTGGTCACCGCAATGGCCAGACGAAGGGTTTCAAGGGCGTCTTCGGGTCCGGGTGAAGGCTGGCGGCCTGCCTGCAAATCCCGGAAAAAACTTTCCAGCTGCAAGCGGTACGCTTGCTCAAAGCGATCCGGAAAATTCTCGAAATGATCGTATGAAGAGGAAAAGTCTTTGGCGAACAGCAACGGAGTTTTCTGCGGTGCTTCAATGACAACTTTCCCCACGGCTCCGGCCACCTCGGTGCGAATGTCATAACCCCAATTGGACCGGCGCGATGTCTCCGCCACACCCAGCACGCCGTTGTGGAACCGGAGAAGGGTCACGGCGGTATCCGCATCGTTGGCTTGGGCAAACCGCTCATCAATCAGGACCGATCCCCAGGCCTGAACTTCGGCCACTTCGCCCACGAGAAAACGGGCAAGGTCAAGGTCATGCACCGCCATGTCCAGGAACAGGCCGCCGCTGCCCATCAGGAATTTGAGGCTGGGAGGGTAGGTGTCCCGGCTCAACGCCCGGAACGTCTCCAATTTTCCAAGCTCACCCGCGGCGATCCTGGCCTTTGCGCGAACGTAGCCGGGATCAAACCGGCGCATGAACCCGATCTGGACGAAAGCCCCTTTTGCTTTGACCAGATCGACAATCCGAGAAGTCTCCAACAGGTCCAGGGCAATCGGCTTTTCGCTGAAAACCGCTTTACCGGCGGTCACGGCTTTTTCGATGAGTTCCGCGTGGGTCTCAGTGGGAGTAACGATGACAACCGCATCCACGCCCGGGTAGGTGATCGCCTCGTCAATTTCAGTGAGCGCTATTTCCGCCTGGGCCAGCACCTTGCCTCGTTCGGCCGCTTCCGGCTTAGTGTCGGCGACCGCGACCACGCGAACCCCATTCAATCCCGCAAGGTTGCGCAGGTGGGTTTCACCCATCCGTCCGACACCCAGAAAAGCTACCCCGATCGTGCTGCCTGCAGACATGATTTACACTTCGGTCAGTTTGACCGGACGGTTCTCCTTCCAACTGCGGGTTGCGGCCACGGCAACCTTGAGGGAGTCCACGGCATCCTGAACCCCTGGGGAAGGAGACGTGCCTGTGGCGACGGCGTTAAAAAAGGCGTTCAACTCGGCTCGAAAAGCGGGACCGAAACGATCCATGAAAAAATGGTAGTGGTCCATTTGGTAGCCTTGCCGGTGATAGTGCCGCAACGGAGTTTTCGGCTCGGCTTGAACGACCAGCTTGCCTTTCTCACCGAAGATTTCGGTGACAATGTCGTATCCGTAGACGGCCTGGCGGGAACTCTCGACCACCCCCAGCGCCCCGTTGGCGAAGCGCAACAAGGTGGTTGCGGTGTCGACGTCGCCCATTTCGGCCGCGTCCTGGTTGAACCTGACCGCGCCCCAGGCTTGCACCTCGGACACTTCACCCATGAGAAACCGGGCAAGGTCAAAATCGTGGATGGCTTGATCCACGAAAAGTCCTCCGCTGTTGGCCAGGTATTCTTTCGGAGGTGGACCGGGATCACGGCCAACGGCGCGGAACTGGTCAAGGCGGCCTAAGGCACCGGCGTCCAAGCGTTTTTTTGCTTCCGCATACCCGGTATCGAACCGGCGTTGAAAGCCGATCTGGAACGGCACCCCTTTCTCTGCAACCATTCTTAGCGCCCGTTGGGTCCGGTCCAAATCCAGCGCCACCGGTTTTTCACAGAAGACCGCTTTACCGGTTGCTGCAGCAGCCCCAATCAGGTCAGCGTGGGTGTCGGTCGGCGTGCAGATAACCACGGCGGCGATGTCGTCCCGGTTGAGCACCTCTTCGGCCGACTCGGAAACGTCGCGGGCGCGGGCCAGGGGTCGGGCAAGCTCCGCCGCTTCCCGCCGCGGGTCACACACCACCGCCACAGTGACGTCGGGAAATGAGGCCAGATTCCTGGCATGCTCCTGCCCGATCCGTCCGGCTCCGATCAAGGCCACGGAAATCTTGTTGTTATCCATAAAACACTGGTCCCGGAAGCCCATTTTGAGGGCCCTAGCGAAGGCTGGCGGCCGAAAAACTTGGAAGCACCGGTTGCCGGCGATTAACCCTCACGGAAGCTGAAGGGCTGACGCTGGTGCCATCAGGTCGCGACCGGGCCGACTTTTTCAGGCAACCTTGAACCGTTGCATTTGGGTTAAGAGGCCTTCCAGGTATTGACGATTTTCGGCCGCGTTTTGCGTCGGATCGAGGGGCGTCGTGTCCTGCTCGATCACAACCCATCCGCGGTAGCTCCGATCCTGCAGCGCTTGCAGCACTTCGGGCACTTGTGCGATCCCTTCGCCCAACGGGGCGAAAATGAAGTTCTTCAACGCTTTCTGGAAACTCCATCCTTCCGTCCGCGACTTCTCCAGGACATTCCCATCGACGTCCTTAAGGTGAAGGTAGCCCACCCGGTCTCCATACTTTTCAAGCAGCCGCAACGTGTCGCCTCCGCCATAAGTAAGGTGTCCGCAATCAAGGCACCAGCCAACAAATTCCGGGTCGGTGCCGTCAAGCAACCGGGCCGTCTCGTCCTCGGTTTCAACAAAGGTTCCGACGTGATTATGAAACACGACCTTTACTTTTTCCGGAGCAAGCCGGCGGCCAAGCTCATTCAGGCCGGCGGTCAGCGCGTTCCACTCCGCCCGGCTTAGTCCCCCGGCAGGATCGACGTGGCCTGCTTCCTGCAACCGGCGCGGGCTGCCGCTGTCGGCCGCGATCAGGTATTCGCCGCCGATTGCCTTAAAGAAGCGCCCCGCCTCAATCCCGCGTTCAATTTCCGGCTTCTGGTTGTCCGGGTTGCGCAACTCAAGCCCCACAAACCCGCCCAACATCGTCAAACCGCGGTCCTGCAGGTCGGCCACCAGATGGGTTGGTTCTTTCGGCATGTTCATGCCCCACTCGGTCACGGAATAACCGGCCTTCACCATCTCATCGATTAACTGTGGGTAGGGCGTCCACTCACGGTAGTCCGGCGCGTCGTTGTTGTTCCAGTTGACCGGGGCCGTGGCGATCCTCACGCGAAAACCCTCCGCTGGGCAGCCGTCGCACGCTCGTATTTTTCCCGGGTCGTGCGCGTCTTCTCCTCCGAGCTCACTTCGGCTACGGGCACGTCCCACCACGTGCCGAGGCCGGGCATCCGTTTTTCCGGATCAACCGGCACCACCACGACCGTTACCCGGTCGGACGTTCGGGCCTCGAGCACCGCCTGCCTCACTTCATTGTACGTTGGAGCGAAAACCGCACGGGCGCCCATGGCTTCCGCATGCTTGCAAAAATCGACCGGGATGTAGTCGCCTTTCATCTGCCCGGAAGCCGGGTCCCGGAACCGCAGCTCGTTGCCGAAATCGGGAACTCCAACGACGCGCTGCAGCCCCAGAATGCATTGATAACCGTGGTTATCGACGAGCACGATGGTAAACGGAATTCTGTCTGCTACCGCGGTCACGATCTCGGAGTTCATCATCAGGTAAGAACCATCTCCGACCATCACCACCACGTCCCGCTCAGGTTCTGCCAGCTTTACGCCCAGGCCACCCGGAATTTCGTACCCCATGCACGAATAGCCGTACTCCAGGTGGTACGCTTTCGGGTCTTCCGGCCGCCACAACCGGAGAAGTTCTCCCGGCATCCCGCCCGCTGCCCCCACGACGGTGGCCTTGCCGCCTACCGCCTCGTTCACCACACCGATGACCGCCGTCTCGGACATGGTGCCCGGTTCTGCGCTCGGGGTGCGCAACTCGGTTGCCTGCTGGTCCCAAGCCGCTTTGGCTTCCCTGAGTTCCACCCGATAGGCTTCGTCGGTCCCCTGGTAGCCGCTTTCGGCCAAGGCGTCCCGCAAGGCCGCCAAGCCCCGTTTCGCGTCGGCGACCACGGCCGTGCCCCCCAGCTTGTGCGCGTCCATGGCGTTGACGTTCAGGCCGACGATGCGCAACCGCGGATTCTGAAAACCGGATTTGGATGCGGTCGTAAAATCGGTCAGGCGCGTCCCCACCGCCAGGACGAGGTCAGCCGCGCGGCCGAACTGATTCGCCGCCGTCGTGCCGTTTGAGCCGATCGGGCCGGCGTTCTGCGGGTGATTCCAAGGCAAGGCTCCCTTGCCCGCCTGGGTTTCCGTCACGGGCAGGCCAAACGCCTCCGCCAGCCGGCCCAGCTCTTTGGTCGCCTCGCCGTAAATGGTTCCGCCGCCCGTGATGATGATCGGCCGCCGAGCCGCTTTCAACAGGGCCACCACTTCCGCAATCCGTTCGGGTTCTGCCGGTGGCCGCCGCACGTGCCAGACACGTTTTTCGAAAAAGCCGTTCGGCCAATCGTAGGCTTCCGCCTGCACATCTTCGGGCAGCGTCAGGGTCACCGCACCGGTTTCGGCTGGGTCCGCCAGAATGCGGATTGCCTCCGGCAGGCTGGCCAGCAATTGCTCCGGCCTGGAAATCCGATCAAAAAACTTTGAGACCGGCCGAAACGTGTCGCTGGCACTGACATCCCGCTCGGAGGGGTGTTCGAGTTGTTGAAGCACCGGATCGGGGATGCGGTTTGCAAAATAATCGCTTGGCAATAGCAGCACCGGCAGCCGGTTAACGGTGGCCAACGCGGCGCCTGTGACCATGTTGGTGGCCCCTGGCCCGATGGACGTGGTGCAGGCAAATGTCGCCAGCCGGTTGCGGTGTTTGGCAAAAGCGACCGCCGCGTGAACCATGGCCTGCTCGTTTTGCGGCCGGTAAAACTTCAGGCCTTGGGCGGCGCCTTCTTCGACGATTCCCTGGCCCAGACCGGCCACGTTGCCATGCCCGAAAATACCCCAGATGCCTTCGATGAACCGCCGCTCCAACCCGTCGCGTTCAACGTGCTGACGGGCCAGAAAACGCACCAATGCTTGGCCGGTTGTCAGCCGGCAGATGTCAGTAGCCATAATCGCGTGAAGGGCACCCCGGGGCGGGCTTAGAAGAGGGCCAAAAGCGGCTCCACGGTAAAGCTAAAAAGAACGCAGTGCGCCAGACTGAAAGCGGCAGCAGCAATTATTGCGGTGTGCGTCATGGTTCCCGGGGGAAGGGTGCCTCCCGTCCGGTAAACCATGCGCGGCCGGCCCAGTCAAGACAAAGGGCGGGTTTTTGCAAATGGCACCAGGCCGAAAGGCGCGTCCGCAACCAAACATACGGTTTGACTTTGGGCAAACTTGCAAAAGTTTGTTGGGTGTAATGATGCGTGGTCTGTGCGTGCCGCAAATGGCACACGACGGGCGATGAACAGGACGCCCCTCGAAAACGTGGACGTTTTCGCTGAAACAAACGAGCCGTAAGCTTTTTAACTGCCCCTTCCAATGACGACCTTGACCCTACAAGATCCGGCCCTTTTTCGCCAGCAGGCCTACGTTGATGGCTGCTGGTGCGACGCCGACGACGCCGCAACCTTTGACGTCAATAACCCGGCCACCGGCGAGATCCTGGGCACGGTTCCCAAGATGGGGCGGGCTGAAACCCGGCGGGCAATTGCCGGGGCCCATCAGGCTTGGGCCGGATGGAAACGTAAATCGGCCAAGGAACGCAGCCTTCTCCTCCGAAAGTGGCACGACTTGATGTTGGCCAACGTGGACGACCTCGGAAGGTTGATGACGGCGGAGCAGGGCAAGCCGCTGGCCGAAGCAAAAGGGGAAATTGCTTACGCCGCGTCGTTCATTGAGTGGTTCGCCGAAGAAGCCAAGCGCGTGTACGGCGACACGATTCCTTCGCCCTGGGAAGATCGCCGTTTAGTGGTCGTCAAGGAGCCAATCGGCGTGTGTGCTTCCATCACCCCGTGGAATTTTCCTGCGGCCATGATCACCCGTAAAGCGGGGCCGGCGCTGGCCTCCGGGTGCACGATGGTGGCAAAACCCGCCGAATCGACCCCGTTCTCAGCATTAGCCCTGGCCGTCCTCGCGGAACGGGCGGGCATTCCGGCCGGTGTATTTAACGTGGTCACGGGTGACCCGAAAGAGATTGGCGAGGAACTGACTTCCAACCCGGACGTTCGCAAGGTGACCTTTACCGGCTCCACCAAGGTAGGTCGGTTGCTGATGAAACAATGTGCCGACACCGTTAAGAAACTCTCGCTTGAACTGGGCGGCAACGCGCCGTTCATCGTTTTCAATGACGCGGACCTGGACGCCGCCGTTACCGGGGCCATCGCTTCCAAATACCGTAACGCGGGTCAGACCTGCGTCTGTGTAAACCGGTTCTACATCCAGGATGGTATTTACGACGCCTTTGCCGAAAAGCTGGTTGCTGCCGTGAAAGGGCTCAAAGTCGGAAACGGGTTTGAACCGGGCGTTCTCCAGGGACCTTTGATTACCGAAGCAGCCGTCACCAAAGTAGAAGAGCACATCCAGGACGCCACGGCGCAAGGCGCACGCATCCTCCTGGGCGGACAACGCCACGCCTTAGGGCACACCTTTTTTGAGCCTACGGTTTTGGCTGACGTGACTTCAAAAATGAAGGTCGCCCGCGAAGAGACGTTCGGGCCGTTGTCCCCCTTGTTTCGATTTCACACCGATGAAGAAGCGATTCGCCTGGCCAATGACACCGAATTCGGCCTCGCAAGTTACTTCTACACCCGCGACATCGGAAGGGTCTGGCGAGTGGCCGAAGGCCTCGAGAGCGGAATGGTGGGCATCAATACCGGCATGATTTCAAACGAGGTTGCCCCGTTCGGCGGAGTCAAACAGTCGGGGCTCGGTCGGGAAGGATCGCACTACGGCATGGACGAATTCGTTGAGGTCAAATACCTCTGCTTCGGCGGCGTCGATCCGGCCTGATGGTTGTATCTATTGTATCGGTGTAACGAATCGCTGGGGTTGCCTTTCTTGATGCGCCGGCAAACGTGCCTAGGGTTTGTCCTCAACGTTTCTGCCAGCAGCTATCGATCGGCACAGGATGCGTCGTTTGACGCTAACGGTAAAAGTGGTTACGGTGGTTACATGAAGGAAACGCTCAAGGTGGTTCCGGTCGGGAATTCAAAAGGAATTCGCCTGCCCAGTCGCGTGTTGCGCCGGTACCACGTCGAAGACGAGCTTGAGATGGTCGAGACGCCGGACGGGATTTTGCTGCGTCCAAAACTGTCCGAGAAGCTTAGTTTTGAGGATTCTTTTCGGGAGATGGCTGCTTTGGGCGCCGCCGGATCTGAGATCGACGAGTTTGACGCAACCCTGGGTGATGGTCTCGAAAACGACGACTACGCACGGTGAACAATCCTCCCGTCATTCGGTACGGCATCTATTGGGTGTCGCTGGATCCGACGAAGGGGAGAGAAATTCAGAAATGCCGTCCGTGCGTGGTGGTAAGCCCTGATTTCATGCACCAGACCAACATGGCGGTGGTGTGTCCTTGCACGACCGCCATTCATGCCCGATGGGCACACCGCATCCAGGTAAATTTTAACGGCCGGGACAATGAGGTCATGCCCGACCAAATCAGGGCAGTGAGCCTCGATCGGTTTGATGGGTACATCGGCACCCTTAATCCGAACGCAGTCACACGGTTGTGTGATGTCATCGTCAAACTGTACACGCTGACTTAACGCCGCGTTTTTGGCGTCACGCAATTGCGAAGAGTACCTCCGTAAAAACCAAAACGAACAGCGCCCCAAAGCCTCTTTTAGAAGTTGGCCAGACCTTGTCCCGGGTTTTACCTTTGGAAGTTTTACCCTCGTCCCCATAAACCCACCTTATGAATTGGAAAAGGATTTCCTTTGTGATCTTCGCAGCGCTCACGGCAGGGGTCGCGCAGGCCCAAACCTCCGATTTGGTTGATGTCACGGGGACCTTCGCCAACAACGCGCCGCTCACGCCCTACTCCTCGCCCGGAGGAACGTTTTCTGCCGACATCACCGTCCCGAGCGCCCTTACCTACGATAGTTCTGCGGTGTTCAATTTTGCCGGGGACTTCTCGGCGTTCCGCTACCGCCTGAACGGAGGGTCACCGACCGTCGTGGACCGCCCGTTTGCATTTGTGGATACCTCTCAAGCTATGTCCGGCGGCCCGACTTTCCTCGACATCCAGGACGGGTTTCGGCTCACCACGGCCGTCTCGAACCCCTCCTTCTTCGTCGGATCCTTTGAAAACGGCGGTTCATTGATTCCCGGTACCTACGCCTTGACAGAAGCGAGCGCGATTACCCCCACAACCGGCGGCTTCGCCCAGATTTCGTCGGGCACGATGACGATCAGCCCAGTGCCCGAGCCATCAACCCTGGCCCTTCTGGGCGGCGCGACTGGCCTGGCGGCAGGAATCTTCTTTCGACGGAACAAGCGAAAGCCCGTGGAACCGGCAGGGGACGGCTTTGCTGACGGATCGCCTTCCCGCCCACCGGATCGAGCGGCGGCCCGGTAGGGCGGCGAGTCCCTTTGCCGCCGGCCCTGCCAGACCCGGTCTTCCCGCACCCTTTTTCAGCCGGAAAGCCGACCCATTTCGGAAAAAATGTTAGGCAACTGCCACGGTGAACATGCGCTGTCCTTTTCGCGTCGAACGTTCGTATGAAAACATTGACCCTTTCCCTCGCCTTGTTTGCGACCGCCCTGTTCGGGATGTCTAGCGCAAAAGCCGACGATGACCACGAACACGGGCATCACCGGCACCATTACGACCGGGATGACGACCGTGACCACCACGAGTGGGGTCATCGTCATCATCATCATCACCATGACGACGGCCTGCAAATTCGGTTGCCCTAAATCGGCCTGAACGGCAGGACGCTCCCGCGACTGTCCACCAGTCGTCCCAACTTAATCCGGTGAACCACCTTTGGCGTTATCCCGAAGCTGACTTAGCCGCTAACCGTCAACGACCGAACATCGACCCGCTGACGGAACAGGCCGAAACCTGAACGCTGGCTCTGAGCCGTCAGCGAACGCTGCGTAAAGCGGGGTTACTCTCCAAGAATTGTTGGCTAATAACCGTGCGCACGAGTTTCTTTCCAGGTACCTAGCATGGGCCATGGAAAAATCTCGAATGGCTGCTTTGGCCGACGGCATCTTCGCGGTGGCCATGACGCTGTTGGTCTTGGATTTGAAGCTGCCCGAAGGGGTCGAAACCATCACCGACGCAGAGGTGTGGCGGCAACTCCTGGGACTGAAAGGCCACTTTTTGATTTACGCGCTGAGCTTCATCGTTTTGGGCAACTACTGGATCGGCCACCACCATCAGTTCCATTTTGTGCGGAGGGTTAACTGGGGCTTGCTCTGGTTAAACCTGCTTTTCCTGCTGTTCATCACCCTGGTGCCCTTCTCCACGAACCTGCTCGCCGGCCGCAACAACCTGCACATTCCCGTCGTTGTTTATGGGATCAACCTTTTGCTGCTCTCCCTGATTTTTTTGTGGCACCTCCGCTACCTGACGCAGCATCCGGAACTCTGCCATGAAGGGCTGACGCCCGTGCGGATCGCCGAAGTCCGTCGGCGCAGCGCGCTGGTGGCGTTCACCGCGGCCGCTTCCATCGCGATTTCATTTTACCGGCCGGGCCTTGCGCTAATCGCGTACGGGTTGCTGCTTGCCCTGAGTTTTCTACGCACCCGAACCGACCGCTCTTTGGCAGCCGATGAATAAAGAATCCCTCAAGCGCAGTCCGTTGTAAGCGTTCGAGCAAGACGGGCCTTTTTCACCCCAACGTCTCGTCCAACCAGTCGAACACGCGCAGATCCCGCAGCCCGTAGGCTTTCGGTTCACAATGCAGGTCCGCGCCCTCCTCCATTGAAAACGGCACCAGCGATTTTGGACACGTCAGCAAATCGTAGAGCTCCTGCGACTGACCCGGCCAGAAAGTTTCACCAGCCGGAGCGGTGATGAGCATCGGACAGCGGATTTGGGTGACGATGTCCCGTAAGTGATAGGACTGGACGGCCTTGAACGCATTGAAAGGCGACGAGAATCCGTAGGGGCGCATGCGAAAACGCAGGGCGGCTGCCATCTCCGGGTTCGTCTTCTCCGTCAAGATGCGATCAAACTCCGCTTGGCGGCCCGCTTCCAGCAGTTCGATGAGGGGTTTCGGCAGATGACTCGTCCAGGAAGTTGACACGTCCATGACCCCGGGATCAGCCACCGCAGCCGCGATCCGGGACTCGAAAGCCACGGCTCGCGGCACCCAGTAGCCGCCTTGGCTGATGCCCTGCAGGGCAAGACGGCCAGCATCCACCTCCGGACGGCTCAACGCGTAGTCCACCACGGGTGTAATCACTTTTTCCCAATCCGGCCGAAAAAACAGTTGTTGCTTCCACAATGCATACCCCTGGCCGGGACCATCAAACGTCAAACAGTGGTATCCTCGTGCAACTGCCCCTGCCCCACCTTGCATCCACATGTCCAGCAGCGAGCCGTCACTCCCATTGTTGAGGATCAACAGCGGCCGTTTTTGCCGGGCTCCGGAGGCCCAAAAGAAAAACCCATGCAGCTCGGTGTTCTCGTAAGGGATACGGACCGCTTCGATCGGAGGGTCAAAAAGTCCAATGGCTTTGAGCCAGCAATCGTAGACCAATTCCCACGTGGGCAGAAAGCGCGTTGGATCGGCGGAACCGTCCACAAAGTAGGTGGAACTGTCGTAAAAGTTCTGCGCCCAGAGGTAGGCTTGACGTGCGCTTACTTTATGGCCGTGGCCTTCTGACTCTTCGGCGATGGCGCGTGCTTCATCCCCCGCGCGTTTATAGGCCTGGTAAGCACTCTCAAAGTTGCCATCCTCGATCTGGCCTGCCAGGTACAAGACTTTTCCCACATTGCCCGCCAGATAGTAGGCGCGCCCGAGGGAAATCAGGAAAACGTATTCGAAGGTGGGGTGTTTGAAAAACCGGGAGAATCGACCGGTGCCTGAGTCCACCGGCCCTGCTACGCGTCGATCCTGCGCGAAAACTGCGACAGCGCTGCCCAGGCCAAGCGCAGCCGCGCTGCAGCGTTTAAGAAAACCTCGTCGGTGCGTGTTCACCAGGCTCAGAGCGGGGCATCGGACGTGTTTACGGAGTTCTTTACATCCGCATGGGAACGAACTTCTGGAAAGGTACTTAGCAATTCCCTGCCGGAGTGGACGCGACCAACCCGTTCAACAGGTGTACCTACGCTAGGACGGGTGCCGCTGCCCCTGTGGTTCACGCTGAAGGGAAGAGCTGTAAGCGCCCGGTCCGGGGCTGCCCCTGGCAATAAGGTCCCGG
This sequence comes from Chthoniobacterales bacterium, assembly GCA_036401335.1. Taxonomy (GTDB): domain Bacteria; phylum Verrucomicrobiota; class Verrucomicrobiia; order Chthoniobacterales; family JAFAMB01; genus DASWVC01. The sequence goes on along the minus strand of DASWVC010000025.1, from coordinate 1,429 downwards.
TACCAATAATAGGAATCTTTCGGGATCCGCCGCTGGGTGGCAAAGTCCACCTTGATTATTCCGAAGGTAGGCCGGTACCCGGATGCCCATTCGAAATTGTCCAGCAACGACCAGACGAAATAACCGCGGATATCAACGCCTTGATCCCGGGCCTCCTGCATCGCGCGGATGTAGCCGTCAAGGAATTCAATCCGTTTGGCGTCATGAACTTTCCCATCGTTCGAGAGCGTGTCTTCGAAATAGGCGCCGTTTTCCGTGATGTAAATCGGTGGGCAATGGTACCGCCCGTTTAGCCACACCAGCACTTCCCGAAATTCCTGGGGGTTGATTTCCCAGTCAAAACTGGTTCTCGGCCGATGGGCCGGCGGCGCCACCTGCGTAAAGCCCAGCAAGCTCTTTGGCTCTGCCTGAATGTAGGCGCGGAAATAGTGATTGATGCCCAGGAAATCGATCGATTGGCGAATCAGGTCGAGGTCAGCGGATTGGATGAAAGGCTGCAATTCCGGAAGGACCGGGACGGGGTAGGCACCGGTTAGAAGAGGCCCCAGGAAACAGTTGTTCCAGAGGTCGTTGTGCCGTTCAGCCATGGCCGCGGATGCCTCCGAACCATCAGCCGGCACGCCCCGGTGGACATTCAGCGTCGTGCCCAGCTGCCAGAAACGGTCGGTTGCGCGGAGGGCCTGCAAAGCCGTTCCTTGAGCCAGGTTAAGGTGATGGGTTACGGCCCAGAAAACCGACGCATCGGCGATGCCCGGGGCGTGCACACCCAGCGCATGCCCAAGGCCGGCATAGACCGACGGCTCATTGAGCATGATCCAATGTTTGACCCGGTCGCCCAGCCGGTTAGCGGTCTGGACCGCGTAGTCGGCGAACCAGCCGGCCACATCCCGGTTGGCGAAACCACCCTTTTCCTGGAGGGTCTGGGGCAAGTCCCAGTGAAAGAGCGTGGCGAACGGGGTAATGCCGGCCGCCAGCAACTCGTCAACCAACCTTTCGTAAAAGTCGAACCCGACCGCATTTGGCCGGCCGCGACCATCAGGCAGAACCCGGGACCAGGAAATGGAAAAGCGGTAAGCCCGGGTTCCCAGGTCCCGCATCAACGCCACGTCTTCCCGGTACCGATGGTAATGATCACAGGCAACGTCGCCCGTGTCGCCACGCTCGACTTGATGCGGGGTATGCGAAAAGACGTCCCAGATTGAAGGCGCCCGCCCGTCTTCGGCAGCAGCACCTTCGATCTGGTAACTGGCGGTAGCCGTTCCCCACAGGAACGGTTCAGGAGAGACGCTGGGCATAGGTCAGGTCGTACCTTGACGTCGGTTTACCGAACCATCACTGCATTTTGTTCTGTTGCCATGATTGCTCGATTGCCTTGACCGCCTTTTCCGGCGTTGAGTTGCCGGCGGCAACATCCGCACTCATGTCATTA
>DASWVC010000024.1:0-39692 GCA_036401335.1 Chthoniobacterales bacterium | reverse complement strand
GAATCCGGGAATTACCTCCGCGATGTCGTCGCGAATCCGATCGTAATCGGCGGCCAACTCGTCCCAAGGCACCTTCGAACGGGATCCCAGGGTTGCCTTGGCCATTTCCGCGACGATTCGGGACTCACTCAGCAAGTGTTCAGACGCCGGCCGCAATTGGCCATGGGAGGGATTGATGATTCCCATGCTGTCTTCCACAGTAACGAACTGATGGGAACCATCAGCCTTAAGGTCATGCTCGTTTCGACCCAAACAAGGCAAAATTAAAGCTCGGCGCCCGGTGACCAGGTCCGACCGATTCAGCTTCGTCGCGATGTGGACCGTGAGGTCACACCGCTGGAAAGCCTCGGCCGTATAATTCGTGTCCGGCCCGGCTCCGAGAAGGTTGCCGCCCATCGAAACAAAAACTTTGATCTCACCCTCATGCATCGCCACGATTGAGTTAACCGCGTCTTTGCCATGCTCACGGGGAGGTTTGAATCCGTGACGTTTTTCCAAAGCGTCCAGGAATGGTCCTGGCGCCCGTTCCCAGATGCCCATGGTGCGATCGCCTTGAACATTGCTGTGACCACGGACACAGCAGGGTCCGGCGCCAGGGCGGCCGATGTTGCCGCGCAAAAGCAAGAAGTTAAGGGATTCCCGAATGGTCTCGACCGCGTTTTTGTGTTGGGTAAGGCCCATCGCCCAGCAACCAATGGTCGCTTTGGATTGCATGGCCATCTCCGCCGCAACCCTGATTTGCGCCCGGCTGAGCCCAGAAACCTCCGTGATTTCCTCCCAGGAAGCTTCCCGGATGCTTTGAAGTAAATCCTCGTAACCGACCGTGTGATTCCGAATAAAGTCGAGGTCAAAAATGCTGCCGGGAGCCTTTTCCTCTTCGGCCAGCATCTCTTTCATGATCCCTTTGAACAGGGCGAGATCGCCGTTGATTTTCACCGGAAGCCACAAATCCGACAAGGCCATGCCATTCTTCAGGAGCGTGGGGGCAGCCTTCAGCGGATTCTTAAAGTTTTGCGGATCCTGGAAACGGAAGTTTCCGGTTTCAGGGAGGGGGTTGACGCTGATGATTTTCGCCCCGCGATCTTTAGCTGCCTCCAAAGAACTCAGCATGCGCGGGTGGTTGGTGCCGGGGTTTTGGCCGACAATGAAAATCAAGTCGGTGTGATGGAAATCTTCGAGAGTCACCGTGCCCTTCCCGATCCCAATAACTTTATTTAGGGCGGTGCCGCTGGACTCATGGCAGAGGTTCGAACAGTCAGGGAGGTTGTTGGTCCCAAACTCGCGTACGAAAAGTTGATACAGGTAAGCCGGTTCGTTCGTCAGCTTCCCAGAGGTGTAGAATGTGGCTTCGTTCGGCGAAGATAACCCGTTCAGTTCCTCTCCGATGAGTTTGAATGCGTCCTTCCAATCAATCGGCTCATAATGAGTGGCGCCTTCCCGTAAGATCATGGGATGGGTAAGCCGGCCCTGCTTGTTCAACCAGAAATCGGACCGGCCCAACAGGTCTTTCACACTGTGCTGCCGGAAAAATTCCGGAGTGACCCTTGCTTTCGTGCCCTCGTCCCCAATCGCCTTCGCCCCGTTCTCGCAAAATTCGGCCACTTTGCGGTGTTCATCCGGGCTGGGCCAAGCACAGCTCTGGCAGTCGAAGCCTCTTACTTTGTTTACGTCGAGCAGCGATTTGGTGCCGTCAATCACCCCCATGTTGCCCCAAACGTACCGGAGCGTCTGCCAGACGGCCGGAATCCCGGCCGCCGTTTTAAACCGTTTACCCCGATGGACCGAGGCGGTGTCATCCGGCGACTCCGCCTCAGGGACGACACCATCAGCAGCGAGGTTGGGATCATGCTCCGCATTTTCGTATTCGTGAACGTGCCCAACGGAGCCATTGGGAGTAGGGGACGACTGCTCGTTACTGGTTGGCATAAGCTTTTACTTCTTTGAGCTTTCGAGGTCGACTGTGCGCGCGGATGCGCGAGATCTGCAAAACCTGCCAAATACGGCGCACGCGTTGAACGAGCGACGGAATCATTTTCCCGCCCGCGAGAGGCGGCTCGCCGGCACGTCCGGGCTGAGGCCTTCCGGATTCAGCGTGCCCTGGGGTTCCACGGGCACGGCAGCAATGTCATCCCGAACCCCCCGTTCCGAAGTTCCTGCGGTGCGGCCCGAGGCGATGCTGGATTGCTCAACGCTTGTCACCGAAGAGGCCAGTGGGCTGATGGTGGCAGTACCTGCGGAACCGACTGCACCCACCGCGCTGAGGGGTTCGCCGGCAGTATGGGCATCACCCGCACCATGGGCGCCAGATTCATTCGTCGTCGAAACGTCGTGCGCCCCGGCATCGTGCAGGATCTGTTTGGCATCTCTGGCCTGGTTCGGCGAATCCGTGTGCACTGAAACCAAAATGCCTCCTTCCTTGACCTTGCCGTCATACTGTTTGGCTTCGTCCTCAGGAACTCCCAAGCCGACTAAAGCGCCGGTGATGCCGCCGAGGCCGGCGCCAATGGCCCCCCCGCCCAGAGCAGCCATAATCGGCCCCGCGGCGATAAACGGTCCGAGGCCAGGGATGGCCAAGCTGCCGAGGCCTGCCATCAAACCGATGATGCCGCCCAGCGTGCCCCCGGTGCCTGCGCCGATGGTGGCTCCTTCCGGCATTTTCGTCAGCTTTTCGTGCGCAAAATCGCGCGTGCTGCTCTTGTCTGGGAACAACACCGAGATGTCATCCTGGGCAAACCCGGAAGCGGTGAGTTTCTCAATGACGGAATGGGCCTCTTGTTCGGTGTCGACGAGGCCTAGCGTGGAACGTTTCATGGTAAAGTTGGATTACGTTAAAGTTGGGAGGGTATGGCAGGTCAGGTACTTACTTATTTTGACCCTTTGCCATGAGTTCATTGCGTACTTTGTCTTTGCCCACCACGTCGGCCGCTTTCTGGGCGATGGTGGCCTTTTCCTGTTCATTCTCATCCGTCGCGCTTCTAATCCGACATGGCTTCTCGCGCCATCTCGATTTCGGCCACTTTTCGGGCGGGCCCAAGCATTGTCAGGTCAAACTGTTTACCGACCGTGATGGTCAACTGACCGCCCGGCATTTCGACGGTGAGGGGGCTGACACAAAGGCCGAGCCGGACCGCAGCAGCCGCGGCCGCACAACTGCTGGTGCCTGAGGCCAGGGTGTAACCGGCGCCGCGTTCCCAAATTTCGATCCTGATGTGGTGCTGATCCAACACCTGCATAAATTGCACGTTGGTGCGATTGGGGAAAAGGGGATGTACCTCGAGGGGTGGCCCACACTCGGCGGCAAGTGATGGGGTCGCGTGTTCAACGGGAATGACGCAATGGGGATTGCCGACCGTGACCGCCGTAAATTGAAAGCGGCGCCCATTTACTTCGATCGTTTCGGCAACGACTTCACGGGCAGGGCCGAGAACCGGGATGCGATCGCTGGAAAAGCTGGCCGCACCCATCTCGACAAACACGAGCCGACCATGGTCCTGGACATGGCACCGGACCCGGCCACCCGCGGTTTGCACCACGAAAGGTTTGTCGCCGACCAGTCCCTGATCCCACAGGTAACGGGCAAAGATGCGCAGACCGTTGCCGCTTTTCTCCGCTTCCGAGCCGTCCGGATTCAGAATCCGCAAGTTTATGCCATCCTCTTGGTGCAAACCCGCGACCAGGATGCCGTCCGAACCCACCCCAAAATGCCGGTGACAAATCTTCTGGATGCGCGGTCCGGTGAGCAGGGCCGGGTCCCCGTCGTGCAGGACGAGGTAATCGTTCCCCAGCGCTTGGTACTTGTGCAGTCGCATGGGCCACGACTTTAGGGCGATGGCAAGACCGCGTCCAGCAGCCCCGGGCGCCTACCCTCCGAGAGCGGCGCGGCCGGTCCGACCGATTCTGGCGATTGCTTCCTGGCGCTGGCGCAGTGGTGCGGCAGACCCGGCGATGAAAACGGCGAAAAAGAGCTGAGCGCCTTTTGGCGAAGTCATCACTCCAATGGCATTCGTGGCCGGGCCGATGCCACAGACGTCCGGTGCCGTGCCGGTCTGGTGGACAAGTTTCCAGCCGGCAGGCAAGCCTTCCCGCAGGCCGTCCCGATTCATTGGCGACTCGTTCAAGAGTTCGGTCAGCACCTCACCGCCTCTCGGCGAGAGCAGCAGGCCGCGGCTCCAAAGGGTCAGAAGCTTAACAACGGCCAAGGGGGACGCTCTGTCTTCCGCGTCTTGCAAATAGCGGGTCAAAGCGGCGCGGCGGGTTTGTTCAGGCAGCATTTGGGTGGAACGTGCAAAGGCTTCTGTACCCGCCCATTCAGGCTGCCAGCCAACAAGGCCCGCCACGCTGGGCTGAAGTTCGCGTTCCAGGCGGTCGACGCGAATACCGGAAATTCCCCACCTCCGGAGTTGCGCGGTGATGGCCGCGGTTCCACCAAGCAGGTGCGTGAGGGCATCCGCGGCCGTATTGTCGTTGAGGGTGACCGCTCGGGCCAAAAGCCCGCGCACGGTAAACCGCTCTGACTCGTCAATAAACTCGGCCGCGATCGGACTTGAGCCCGGGGCCAGGTCAGCACGCCGGATCGTGACGATCTGTTCAGGGTGGATCTCCCGGCGGTCAACCTTGGCGAGGACCGCGAGGGCAATCATGAACTTGCTGATCCCCGCCAGCGGGAAGGTTTCCTGCCCACGGAACGACCACAACGGAGTCATTCTCCCAAGTGCCACGGCTGCACCCACCCGTCCGCCGCCTTCGGTCTCCAGGCCTTGCAGTTCGCGGTCAAGGATCGAAGGGTCGAGGTCCATGCGGGCCAACGCTCAATGTAGCGGCGGTCGCTCCACCCCGATTTCTGTATCAGCTGGTTCTTACAAAAGACACCGGCTGCTCCGGAGCGACTCTACTCTAGATCGAACGAAATTTTAACGTTCACCCGAAACTGAGTGATCTTGCCGTTCTCCACCGCTGCTTCAAACTCTTTGACGTAAACCGTGCGAATGTTGCGCAACGTTTTCGCCGCCTCTGTGACTGCCGTTTGGGCGGCATCCTCCCAACTCTTGTCTGATTGGGCGAGTAACTCGATGACCTTGACAATCCTTGCCATAAATAAAATTTCCTTTCACACAACCTTCGTGCGGGCACCGGTCGTGGACTTTGTCCTGCCACGAAATTGCGGACGGAACCGAACGAAACTCAACAGCATCAGTTCCGTTACGGGCATCGAATAAGAAGATATGGCTACAAATACCACGGAGAGACCACATTTTGACCTGGATCGGACGGATGCCGAGATCCGGATTGGTCTTGAACAGGAGCCGCGGGTTCAGGTTTGTGAGATCCTGCAGCGCGTGCTGGCTGACGAGATTACCCTGTACACAAAAACCCGGAACTACCATTGGAACGTGATGGGCCCCCGGTTTCACACGCTGCACATTTTTCTTGAGCAGCAGTACCAAGCCTTACAAGAAAAGTCCGACGAAGTGGCGGAGCGCATTCGCTCCCTGGTCGAATACGCGGCCGGTTCGATGGCTGAGTTCCTGACTTTGACGGGTTTGCAGGAACAACCCGGTGACGTCCACCCGACAGCAAACCAGATGCTTGCGACGTTGACGAGTGACCACGAAGCAATCATCCGACGCCTGCGTAAGGATGTTGATCTGTGCGACAACGAACATGGCGACGCCGGGACGGCTGATTTCCTGACCGGGTTGATGGAAGATCATGAGAAACTGGCGTGGATGCTCCGGTCGCACCTTGCGACTGACGCAGACTGACGCTTTCATTCCGGTTTGCCGCAGGTTCCGGTGATCTCCGTTCGCCATTACCAAGCCGGGCGGGACTACTTGGCTTGCCGGGAGCTTTATTTCCGCATCCGGCAAGCCACCTTTTCCTGGGTGCCGAAACGGCAATTCCGGCAGGCGGATTTTCTGGCCGACATTGAAGGGGAAACTTTGTTCGTGGCGGAAAAGGATGGTCGAATCGCAGGTTTTGCCGGCGTTTATCCGCCTGACTTTCTGCACCATTTGTACGTGGCGGCGGCCGAGCAGCGCTGCGGGGTCGGTTCGCGGCTCCTTGATGCGGTCGTCGGGGAATTCACTGGCGGCCTGCGTTTAAAAGTGCTGGCGCGGAACATTCCCGCCATGGCTTTCTATCAAGCCCGCGGGTTTCAGCCGGGTGAACGGGGTCATGATGTGCTGGGCGATTGGGTTTTGCTTTCGGTGCCGCCCTCGGTTGCGCCGCCTGTCGGTCACATGGAACCGTCGGGCGGGCGGCCTTCACGCAGGTCTTCTATTTCGTAAGGGGGCTTCCAGCCGGTGTTCCGATAGCGTGTCTCAAGCCGGGTCCAGCGAAAATAGGCCCGCAGGGCGTGATAAGCCGGCGAGTCCAGCAGGAGAAATCGGTCAAAAGTGTCTTTCCACGCTCGAAGTGCGATCACGTACCTGGACCCCACAGGGATGCCGAAATCGACCTGGCGGCAGAGCCGCTCCAAGTACTGGGCGCGTTCAGCGTCGGTCCAATGCGTGGGAGGTTCCCGGTCCGGGAAAAGGCTGTAATCTAAGTCCACGACAAACGTTCATGGTACCAGGTTCGGATTGCTCCGGCGTGCGCCCGAGCGACCAAAACTCAGGACGTCTCCCCACTGCGTTTCCTTGAACGCCGCGCCGCGAGCTGCAGCCAGCGCTTTCATCGCTTCCCTGGCGAGATTGATGGTGTGCGGTTGGGGCGAAGATTTCCACCAGGCGTCGCAATCCAACGTCGGTCGATGCGCACAGTAATGGCTTAGCGCAGCGCCACCCCCGCGGACGATCTCAGCGGCTTCAGGGTACCTCTGAAGCCACTCCAAAAGGTATCGGCACCAACTTGACAGGTTTGGCGGTTTCGAAGGTTCCATCGAGAATGTGCCACCAGGTCCGGCGATCTGTGCCATTAATGCCTAAGCTCTTCACGCCCCAAAAAGCACCTTAACGGTGTCGGATTTTCCTCCGCCCCTTTGATGCCCCAGCGTTATGCGGCTTGGATCAGCGCGCTCCGGTCTGCTTGTCCCTGAGCATACACCGAGAGCACCCATAGCGGAAAATAGTGGGCGTACATCGTGTAACGAAGGTAAAAGGCGTTTGGAAAGCCGGTTCCCGTCGCGAGCGCTTCGGGCCAGGTGCCATCAGAAGATTGCGTGTCGACCAGATGACGAATCCCGCTTTGGAACGCCGGCGAAGTCGTCTTTTCCGCAGCCGCGAGGCCTAACAAGGCCCAAGCAGTTTGCGACGGAGTACTCTCGCAGGGAACGTACCGATTTTCGACGTAACTGGCGCAACTTTCACCCCAACCGCCGTCCCGGTTTTGGTTTTGAATCAGAAAGTCAGCCGATTTTTCGAACACATTGCGGGCATCACAGCGAGCGAAGCGCAATCCGCGCAAGGCCAGAAAGGTGCCATAGATGTAAGCCACACCCCACCGTCCGTACCAGGTGCCGTCTGGAAGCTGGTTGCGAAGCAGCCAGCGGGCCCCCCGCCAGATCGAGGGATCCCGGAGGGACACACCCCGGCGTGCCAGGCATTCCAGGACCCGTCCGGTGATGTCGGCACACGTCGGGTCAAGCATCGCGTTGTGGTCCGAAAAGGGCACGCTGTTCAACAGGTTCCAATCATTGTCCGCATCGAACGCGGCATACCCGCCGTCCCTCGATTGCATGCCCCGGAGCCACGTCACGGCACGCGCCTCAATCATCTGTTGCCGGGCAATATCGGACCCCCGGCTATGCATGAGACCCAGAAGCACCATGGCCGTGTCGTCAATGTCCGGGTAGTGATCGTTCAAGAACTCAAAGGACCATCCCGACGGCTGCAGGTGTGGACGTTTCGTAACCCAATCGCCCCGGTGCCTGACTTCCTTGGCCAGCAACCAATCGCCTGCCCGGCGCAGAGCGCCTTCCTCGCCAAGCCCGGCCTCACCCAGGACAAAGCTGGAGTAGGCGGTATCCCAGATCGGCGAGAAACAGGGCTGAAAGTACAGGTCATCGTCCGTTTCCGTCATGAGCTTGTCGAACTGATGACGCGCCTCAATCGCCAGCGGGTGATCCTGGGGGTATTGGAGGGCGTCCAGGGCCATGATGGTGTACATCATGGCCGGGTAGATCGCGCCTAAGCCGTCGCTGTTGCGGCAGCGCTCCATCATCCAACGCTCGGCTTGACGAACTGCTGCGATCCGCACTTCCCGCAGGCCGCGGCGTTCCCACACTTTAAAAAACTTATCGAGTTGATGAAAAAACAAAGCCAGCACATGGTCCCGTTTGGGCAGGCTAAGTTTGGTGTTCGGCTCATAGAGCTCATCGACGGTGACTCCTCCCGGTGGCCGGCAAACTCCGCCGGAAGCTTGCACGATCGCCAACGGGATGATGATGGCGCGGGTCCAGGAAGCCATCTCGTACAACACGCCGCCCGGATAAAAGTTGCCTCCCGGCAGAAGAATGATCTCCGGTGGAATCGTTGGCGCGAACTTTTTCGGAAAGAGCCCAAGCAGGCTCAGGTTGATCCGCGTGTAGCTGTTGCAGCCCTGCAATCCGCCCAGTGCCAGGATCTTCTGCCGTGCGTCCCGCATCAGGGGCAAGTCCGCGCCATGGCCGGCAAGCTTTAGAGCCGTGTAAGCTTTGACCGAGGCATTTACATCAGCCGGACCCTTGGGATAAAGCGACCAGCCGCCCGCCGGCAAAGCTTCCGCGCAAATCCGGCGGCACGCTTTTTGAATCCGTGCTTCGGGTAACGGACGGCTGCCCGGACGTCCGTGCATCCAGTGCTCGAGCAAGACGTAGTCCGCTTCGAGCGAAATGTCCGCCAGGAGCTCGCCACACCAATACCCCTCGCTGGCCTGAACGGCTGCAAGCGATCGAGCCGCTTTCTCGCTCGCGGCTTGCGCGGCTTGACGGACCGCACGCTGGCTCTGCACGATGCCCGCAAAATCCGGAGCGATGTAAAATGCTTGGTGCTCGGTTGGAAAAACCCGTCTCATGGCTTTATCACTGGAAACGTTGTCATAACGCGAAACACGGCAGCCTGCCAGTTTTCACCTGCAAAGACCTTCGCTTGATGGCATTACGGATCGTGGCGGTGCCAGGGGGCCTCTGTCCAGAGCCGTTTTCAGCCCTGGGCGCGAACCAAATAAGCGGGGTGCCGGTCATCAGTCCATCTCTTCGGCCCGCCAAAGGGGTTGACTTACCCGGACCTGAGACTTCTCCGTGGTCAGGCATTGCCAACGTCCTGCAGGCGGGGCTACGTTTCGGGTTGTTAAGGAATGAGAAGACCGGTGAAACTTGATCATTGCGTGGTGCACGTGGCCGATTGGGAACGTTCCAACGCGTTCTATGCGGACGTGCTCGGGGCGGACGTCGTCGAGGTTGAACCGGGACGGTACGCTTACCGGTTTGGCGAGTGCCAGCTGAACCTGCACGGGCCGGGCATAAACGCCGCACCGCTTGCGGCGAAGCCGGTGCAACCCGGCAACAGCGACCTCTGTTTTGAGTGGCCGGGAGGCATTGAGGAGGCGATTGGTCACCTGCACGAATGTGGGGTCCGCCTCGTGTCCGGGCCCGTGCCGCGCCGCGGGGCTCGCGGCCGGGGCGCATCGGTTTACTTTCGCGATCCGGACGGTTCGTTGCTTGAGTTTATTTCGTATTCATTGCCCTAAAGGATCGAACCACGCAAAACGGAGGGTGCTATATCGCGTTTGACCCTTAAGTTCTGCCCAACCCTCCGATGAGCAATGCCTCGGGATATGATCCCTTCTGAACAAATGCCGATGTACCAGAGTTCCGGACGCTGGGAACGTTACCGCCGCGTTGTGGCGGGCGCGGCCGCCCTCATTCTTATCCTCGGCATCTATTTCGTGCTGAGCTCCGGCAAGAATTTTCTGGTGCCGTTGGTGACGGCTTTCATCGTGGTTTACTTCGTCAGCATCATCAACCGGCAAATCGGGCGGCTGCGTCTTGGCGACCGCGTTCTGCCGCAAACGGCTTCCCGCATCATCTCGTTCGGGGTGATCCTTGCGCTCGGTTACGGGTTGTTCGCCATCATCGCCAACAATGCCGGCCATGTAGCCGCCGCTGCGCCACGGTACCAGGCCCGGCTGCAGCAGCTGCAAGTAGAGGTTTTCTCCTGGATCGGTTTGGAGGAACCGCCTGAGTTGCGCGACCTGGTAAAAGCGCTTGACCTTCGGGCCGTGTTCACGGCCGTGGCTACCAGTGTGGCCCAGTTGCTCGAAAGCATTACCCTGGTATTTATCTACGGCCTTTTTATGCTGCTCGAGTTCCGTTTTGCGCCGTTCAAACTTGAGGCATTGTTTCCAGACCCGTTGCGAAGGGAGCGCACCCTGAACATCCTGCGGCGGATTGACCACGACATCCACACCTACCTGGGGGTGAAAACGGCTGTCAGTTTGACGACGGCCCTGCTGTCCTATTTTTTGCTGCGGCTGGTCGGCCTGGATTTTGCCGAGTTCTGGGCGCTTTTGATTTTTATTCTGCATTTCATTCCCACGTTCGGCGTTATCATCGCCACGCTGCTGCCGACGCTGCTGGCGGCCGTTCAGTTTGACCACCTGGGCCCCTTTCTGATTGTGGGACTGGGGCTAACGGCGATTGCTCAGTTAATGGGCAGCATTGTTGAACCCAACGTCATGGGTGAATCTTTGAACCTGAGTCCACTGGCGGTGATCATGGCCCTGATTTTCTGGGGTACCCTGTGGGGCGTGACGGGCGCGTTTCTTTGTGTGCCGTTAACCGTGATCCTGGTAATCGCGCTCTCAAACTTTGATTCCACGCGCTGGGTGGCCATCCTGCTCTCAAAGACCGGCACGATCCGGGCAGGTGAAGAACCGCCTCTCATGGCGAAAGACGCGGAAATCGGCGAGGCGGAGCTTTCGCAGAGGCGCTAACGGGAACGATTGGTCTTCCCGGGGGTCTCTAACGTCCAAACGGCATGCGGTTAGCCCAGACAAACAACAAGCACGTCCGTTCCGAAGGATTTTCGGGCCAGTTGCGTTATTTTTCGCTGGTCGACATCATTCAGATGGCCTGCTTGGCGCAGCGCACAGGCTGCCTCCAGATCCAACCTGCGCATGATCTCGGACGCGTGTTCCTGGTGCGGGGCCGTATTGTGCATGCTGTAACTGCTCAGAATGCCGGCGAAGATGCCTTGCTGGAAATGCTTTGTTGGAAAGGGGGGAGCTTCAACCTGGTGGATGGCAGCATTGCCGAGTTGGAGGCCACCATTCATGGAGGGTGGGAGCACGTCGTCATGGAAGCGGTCCGACGGCGTGACGAACTCGAGCACGCCAAGCCGGCGGACGGCCCGGCGAACCGAAACGTTCCAACGTTTCATTTACCCTGGACCAGGGTCCTCCGCGTGACCGGGAACTGCCGGCGGGGAAAAAAGCGGTCTGCCGGTCCTGCTTTTACCTGGTCGCTCGGCCTGGTGCTCACGCTCGGATGCTCAGCCCTGGCAATCTGGTGCGTCCACCCCCAGAGCCATTCCTGGTGGGAGGAGGCTCGCGTTTTGGTGCCCGGATGGAGCGATCAAACCCCGGCTTGGCGGCTGCGGCAATCTCTGGAAGTGCGCATTCCCGCAGGTGAATTCATTTTCCAGGATGGCGAACGGGTCACCACGGGTGCTTATTCCATGGATGCCGCCGAGGTTACGATCGGGCAGTACGCCGCCTTTGTCGACGACGTGGGCAGCCGAACCGATTTCGACCACCCGAATCAACCCAAGGGCAAGGGGCATTCCAACCCGGCTTGGGAAGCCTACCGGCGGGCAGGGTTCACCGGAGCGACGTATCACGGACAACGGCTTACGCCTGACGTCCCGGCCGCTTACGTCGATTGGTTTGACGCCTATGCGTACGCTCGCTGGCGTCACCGACGGCTTCCGACCGAGGCAGAATGGGAAAAAGCCGGCCGCGGGCCTTCCGGGTTTCGGTACCCTTGGGGCGATGCCCTGCGGCCCGGCGCAGCAAACGTTGCGTCATCGGTTGCAAACGTGACCGGCCCTACAGAATCAGCAGCCTGGCCCTTGGACCGCAGCCCCTATGGCGTTTACGATCTGGCCGGGAACGTCTCCGAGTGGACGGCGTCTTTTGATCAAGAAGGCGACCCGGTGGTCAAAGGCGGGAATTTTAGCAGCGCTGACGCGGATTTGAGGCGCCGGGTTCTCCACCTCGGCCTTCTGACGCAAGACGAACGCCTCGGCTTTCGAACCGCCGGAGATTGATACGCTCCCCCTTGCCAGGCTTTGCACTCCGTTGTAAACGGACGCGATCCGGCCTTCCGCACTCCAGGGTGCTTTCGGCTCGCCGGAATGTGTATGCCGTTCATCAACTTTGCCAAAGGGGAAGTCGAATTCAAAGTCGTCTATTACGGATGCGCGCTCGGGGGCAAAACCACTAGCCTCGGCTACATCCATGAACGGGTCGATGCCCAGGACCGCGGCGAGCTGCTGCTGCTTCCTACCCAAAATGACCGGACGCTGTTCTTTGATTTCTTGCCCATCGATGGCGGCGACGTGAAAGGGTTTAAGGTCCGGTTCAAGCTCTGGACCGTACCCGGGCAAGTCATGTACAACGCCACCCGCCAGTTGGTTCTGCGCGGGGTAGACGGCATTATCCTGGTGGTGGACTCTCAATGGGATCGCGTCCCCGCCAACATCGACAGCCTCCGCAACCTTGAAGAGAACCTGGAGGGAATGGGCCGGCGCCTTGACCGTGTGCCGGTTCTCGCGTTTTACAACAAACGGGACTTGGCTGAACACCAGCTGGCCCCAGTCGAGGCTTTGGACCACCTCCTTGGCGTGGCGCGGCGCGGATTACCCCGGTTGGCCGGGGACTGCCTCACCGGCACCAATGTCTTCAACGCGCTAAACCACGTCACTCAGCGGGTGTTGCAGGAGTTTATGGTCAAGGACGATCTCGGAAACTATGAAGCTTACCTTTAGCCCGGGTGACAGCGCAGCCGGCAGCCGCCCCGTAACGGCCGAAAGCGCTTTTTCCCTGGTCGAACTGCTTGTCGTGCTTGCAATCATGGCCGCAGTGGCTGGGCTCGTGACCACGGCGGTGCTGAGGACCCTTGCGCAGCAGGAGGAAAAACAGTGCTTGGCCAACATGCTCCTGATTGAGGCGGCAAAAGATGAGTACGCCCGCGACCATCCCAACGACTCAGCGCCAAACGTGGATCAATTCATGAGCTACCTGCGTTCCAAAATGCCTCCACGGTGTCCCCGCAACCCAAACGAGGATTATGTGAATTGGAACAACCTCGACGCAGCGGTGTCATGCCGGGTTCATCCAGGAAACTCCGTCAAACTTAACCGCCGCTGATGCAGGCCGGGCCGTCGGGTGGCGCTACCGCAGGACCTTTTCTCCATGAGTCAAGACGAAGCTCTTCAGGTGCGGACCCGTTTTCAGGCAATCGTCGATTTCGTCCGGCAGCACGAGGTCAGCGACGTGTCGCTTCTCCAGGATCAGGTGACCGCACGTATGGACGGTCGGATCATCCGCTTGGCGGAACACGGCGCTTTGGGCGTCGCCGATGTCCAAGCTTTGATCAAGGCGCTGCTGCTTCAGTCCCCGCTGGACCCAGATCGTTTGCGATCGCAACCGGGCGCGTTGGATTTTACGGCGCTCGTTTGCGGAAAGCGGTTCCGCGCGAATGTGGCGAAGGCGCGGGGCCAGCTTTTCGCCTCCTTGCGTCCCCTGCCGGATGCGGTGCCGGAGGACCCTGGGCAGGTCGGGCTGCCTCCAAAGCTGGTTCAGCAAATCGTTGATCAGTTGCACGGGCTCGTGCTGGTAACCGGGCCAACCGGGTCGGGCAAAACCACCACGATCGCGGCCCTGGTGGAAGCGGTGAACCGGCGTCGTCAGGCCAAAATCATCACGATCGAGGATCCGATTGAGTTTGAATTTCGTCCCTGTCAGTCCGAAATCATCCAGCGGGAGGTCGGCTTGGACACCGCTTCATACGCGAGTGGTTTAGGCGAAGCCTTGCGACAGAACCCGGATGTGATTGTGCTCGGGGAGATCCGCGATGCGGCAACGGCGCTGACCGCGCTGCAGGCGGCAGAGACCGGGCACCTGGTTCTTTCATGTTTGCATGCCCGCAGCGTCGTGGACACGATTTCACGTTACCTGCTTCTCGGCCCGCCGGAACGAACGCCGGAAATGCGGCATGTGCTGGCCCGTTCGTTGCGCGTCGTCATCAACCAGCGGTTGCTGCGGAAGCGGCAAGGTGGACGACTTGCCGTCCGGGAAGTCCTCATCCAGGCGCCTAAGGTGGAAGCGGTCATTCTTAAGGGCAACGAGGAGGAACTCGCCGGCCACTTGCTGGCCAGTCGCGACCTCGGCATGATCGATTTTCAAACGGCGCTCCAGCAGGTCCAGGCGCAGCTCGATCCTCAGGAGGCGGCGCGGTACCGGCGTGAGGGCTAAAGATGCCAGGAATCAAAGAACCGAAGAGTGCCACGAATGTTTTCAGAGTCACGATCCGCAGTGCTTCTCGGGAACCGCTTTCAGGATTTTAACCGCCAGAATGCGCCGTGGTACCAGGAGGGAACCTTGCCGTCCGGATTGAGGGGATGAATTACCCGTTTGCGGTGACCCCGCGCGCAATGCTGCACGATGGCGGTGAATTTGGGAAGGGCGAGTAGTTCGTACGGTTTTATCAGGTACTCTTCTTCCGGGCTGCGCGATGTGCTGGTCTGGCCTTTGCCGCGCGTGTACGTTTTTTTCCAACCAAGCTTCTTGCCAATAAAATCCGCCGAACTCTCGGCGCAGGCCCGGTCCGCCGCCCGGAAGACGATGCGGTTACGAAGATTAAGCAGGGTCACCTCGGCTTTTTCCCTGGTGGCCAACGCAGGCAGAAACGAGGTTTTGGATTGTGCAGCCATTACGGTCGTCGTGCGTGCTTGCCGAATCACGTCGACGTTGCCGTCCGATTCCGTCACGAAACGCTGGGCTTCATCTTGCCAGCAGACCAGCAGGTTGTCTTCCGCCATGGTTCGGCCTCCGGGCGCCCGCGGGTCGAACCGGCGCAAGGCGTGCGTGTAAAAGAGCAATTTGAGCAGCGTCGTCACGTAGCGCCGCTCGGTTTGGTATTTCTGGGGCATGGAAAGGCAAAGGATTGCGCCTTCATCGAGATCCGAAAAATCAAAGGTGTTCTCTTCGGCCCCGAACACCTCCACCACGTCCGGGCTGTTAAAGTACCCAAGGTAGTTGTCGATGGTAGCTCGCACGCCGCCCAGCTGATCGCCAGGTTGGCGGAGAAAATGGGAGAAGTGGTCGCGGCATTTTCGGGCCTCCGCATCACCTTGCCGGATGAGTGGCTCGAGTTGCTGTACCGCCGCGTTGAGCATCGGCTCGGATTGCAGCAGCTCATTCACCTGATGCAGGGCAGGAGTAAGCCCCAACAACCGCATCAACTGAATGGCTTGATCGATTTGTTTGTGTGCCTGCGTCTTAAAAAAGCCTTTGTCCTCGGCACCCGGGTTAAGGCTGGATGCCGTGTCAACCACGGCCTTTGCATAAGTGGAGCTTGGCACGGTGGGATCTGAAAGCAGGTTGAACCGCGCTGGCGGTTTCCACCCCGGCTCAGCGTGATCGGGCCGGGTTTGAAGCAACACCAGATCGTCCTCCCGGCCGTAAAGCCTGGCCATGGCAGCAAGCGTTTCGTGGTACACGCCCTTTTCGTCGCAGCAGAGCCCGCCCCAGTCAGGTTCATGCTTGAACACGGAATGCAGCAAGGCATTAATCGCAAAAGTCTTGCCGGCGCCGGTGTCGCCCGTGATCAACCAGCCGCGGCAGAAATCGTTTCGGTCCCAGGTCAAGCTCCCCAGCCGGGCTGTCACTCGGGTGGACCGGCCAATGGGCGCGCACCACCAAGCAACCGGGCCGACCAGCAGCATCGGCAGCATCGACCACCCGCCTATCACCGGTGCGATCCACCACGCGAGGACCAGGGTTGCCGCCCAAACTCCAAGCAGCACAGGCGACAGCACGAAGCGCATGCGGTCACGCTGACGCTGCGCATTCAGCCATTCGCGCGCTTGTTGGACGGCTTCACTCAAAGAGACTTTGTCCGTCTGGAAACGCCGTGTCCACATGGCCTCACCCCGGCAAGAAACGGTCACCTGAAACCGGCGCCCGCCCGGCCTGAGGCGCTCGGGCGGGCTGAAGGACCGGACGGTTCTGGCCTGGATCGTGAGGGCGCCTTGCCGTTCTACCACGACGGGCGGCCAATTGCCGGGCGGTTCCTCCAGCGCCGCGGCGCGGCCCTCCCGGTGGCTGCACCCGGATGGCTTGGTTCCGGTTAGATCGGCAGGGGACGGGGAAGGCGCATTAACGGCAAAGGCAGGCATCCCTGTCCGTGTAGCGGGAGCATCCTCCTGAATCAATAACAAAACCAGAGAATGTTATTTAAAAACGCAGGTAAGCCGCCATGCTGCGGGATGCGCCCGTCCCGTCCGGGAACGGCCAACCGGAAGCCCGGCTATTTGCCCCAGCGGTTAAGCACGGCCGTGGTCACGGCTTCACGGACGGCATCGTGCCGCATCGCCCACTGAAACTGGTAAATGGGATTGTCGTACTGTTCGTCGAACTCACGCTTCATGGCGTCCGCCACCTTGGCCGCCGTGATCGGCCCCCGAAGCCGCGACGTCACGTCCTCGACGATTTCGAGGCAGTATTGGATCAACATCTTCGCAGCGCGTTGGGAGATATCGTCAAGTTCTTCTGTACAAACCAGAAAGAAGTTTTCCCAGGTAACCCGGTTAACTCCCTTCAGCCATTGCTCCTTACCTTCAAAAAAAACACCATGCGCCCGGTAGTTTTCCAGAAAATCATCCAGGCTCAGCGGCTTGCCTTCCCCTCCAAAAGACCACCTGAGGGATTCCGTGCCCGCTGCCTGCCGACTTTCCTTCGTGGTAACCATTTTAGTCTCGTTTCTGGAACGAAATGATGTATAGCACGTCTAACATCCTTAGCAGGACAAAGTAAAGTGCGTAAGTACAACAAAGTTTTTGGAGCGTTGCCGACGCCGTTGCCCGACGATCAATTGGGATTCGGAGACGATCTGATCGAAGCGTTCTACAAGCTCACCGCTGACGAGCGCCAGATTGTGATGGACATCGTGGAGCGGTTAAAGCCGGGAGTGACTGCATTCGAGTTTGACGACTTTGATTTGCAATCCGCAGCAATGAAACTGCTGACCTACCACCGGCTCGTGCTGCACAATGAAGACAAGCAGCATTCGGTGCTTTACGCCCGGTGGCTTAGCTCCATCACGGTCGTTGGCGAAAAAATGGTGCTCCACATCGATCCCGGCCTGAGCCAGCACTTGGAGCGGCTCCGGCAGCACCAACGGGCGGATGCGGAACGGGCCAGCGTGAAACTGGCAAGCCAGTACTCCATCCGACTTTATGAATGGGCTTGGAAATGGCGGCACGTGGGCCTGAAGCGGGTTTCCATCCCGCACATCCGCAAGGTGCTCGGCGTTGACGAGGTGCGTGACGTGCTCGGCAATGTGATCAGCGAGAAATGCCTGGTGCATTGGCCTAACTTAAAGCAGCGGGCAATCGATCGGGCCTTGCACGAAATCAACGAAAAAACCGATCTGCACCTGAAATTGGTTGCCGTTGGTCAAGCAAAATACCGGCGTGTGCTGTCGCTCGCTTTCGAGATTAAGGAAAAAAAGAAAAAAGGACGCAACAACGGCGTCACAGCGTAACGCGGTAGTGGGAGGGGTAATCCACATGGCCCGGTCACTTTTCCGAGAAGTCACCGGGGATGAGCTTATTGAAGTCAGCCGAGTACGGCTCAACCATCCATACAATTTTGCAGAGCCGCCGTACCCGGCCATTCATTGGGAACTGGTCGACCTTTTGCACCATTCCCGTTTTCCGTTTGCCAGGCACGACGCCTGCGACAAATGGGGGTTTCAAGCCATTTCGCTCGAGAATTTTTTTCGGCTGATCGAACCGGAAACGGTGGCCGAACCCGGCCATCTAAGTGTGTTAACTGTTGCCAAGGTGGTTGCTTACGCCCTGGAGGTCGCGGAAGCTACGGCCGAAAGCATGGCGTCCGGTCGAAGCCCACCTCGGGGCGAACAGATTCTTGCGGAAATCAACCGGCTGCAACACGCCTCCATGGAAGCCTACCCGGAGCTTTCTCCGTGGCGCCAGTTTTACGTGGCGGTGCATCACCCGGTAGTTCGGTATGCCGTCAACAACGCCCTGATGAACCGTTGGGGGGCGGAGTCTTTCCCTGCCGCAGCACCCGGTAAAAAGGCTTCGGGTCATCCAGGAGGGAACGACGAGGCGGAAAGGGATTCCGGGTTGTTGTAGGTCAACCTGCTTTGCCGGGTGCGCTTTGCGTCACACCCGCACCACGACTTTCCCGAACTGCTGGTTGCTCTCGAGGAATTGATGGGCCTGGACGATTTCGTCCAGGGCAAAGGTCTTGGCGATGATCGGCTTGAGCCGTCCGGAACTCAAGCCGTCGGTAATGAAACCTTTGGCCGCCTTGAGCCGCGTGGGATCAGTCGTGATTTCGATAAGGGTGTACCCGCGGATGGTCAGCCCTTGGCGCAATGCATCGAACAGTGGGAACGGCGTCGGTTCCGGGCTGAGCGCGCCGTACTCGATAATGATGCCGCCCGTTGCAGCGGCTGCCGCCAGCTTGGCCAGCGTGGGTCCGCCCACGGGGTCAAACACGACGCGGGCACCCTTCCCGCCGGTAATTTCTTTCACCCGGGTGACAAGGTCCTCTTCCTCGGTTGCCACAACGTGGGCGGCTCCTGCTTTCTGCAGTGCTTGCCGCTTGCTGTTGTTACGGGTCAACGCCACTGGCGTGGCCCCGACAAGGTTGGCAATCTGGATCGCAGCTAAACCGACGCTGCTCGACGCAGCTGGGACCAGGACCGTGTCGCTGGCCGTGAGGTTGGCCACGTGAATCAGTCCACCGTAAGCCGTCCCGTATTGCATCCAGACCGCCGCGGCTTCTTCCCAGGACAGCGACGATGGGTGCTTCACGACGGCAAAGGCGGGTGCGAGTGCCACATCGCCGTATACCCCGTACTGGTTCATTGAAAAAGCGGGGATGGTGCTGACGGCGTCCCCAAGGGCAATGCCTTGGACCCCTTCGCCCACCGCCTCAACCGTGCCGGCGGCTTCGTAACCCAGCCGCGCCGGCAACTGTGGTTCTTCCAGGTACTGGCCGGCGCGGAACATTGCTTCGGCACGATTCAGGCCGAGCGCCTTGACGGCGATCCGGACCTCGCCGGCTTTGGGGGCGGGAACGTCCAATTCCTCGATCCGTAACACCTCGGGTCCACCGGTCTCATGAAAACGAACGACGCGTGCCATGCATAATGATTAACGATGAATGGTCGATGCGCAAAGCCGGTTCGGGCAAAAACACCTTCTTGTGTATCGGCGCGCTCGAAAAGTTTGCCTCAGGTGGGTCTTGCAGCCGCCATCATGGCACGGAACGCAAACGCCTCACTGCACCCGGCGCTGCCTGTTTCAGAACCGCTGCATCCGTTCTTCCCAGGGATCGCAACGAATTTCCAGGCGTACGGCCCGCGATTCGCGGAGGTGCGCCACCCGGAAATTGCCAAGGTCCTCCAGAAGACCTGGCGCGCTAACGAAATCGCGTCCGAGAACGATGGCCACCTCCGCAAAGGTGTAGCGAAGGGTGATCGAGTGTTCGCCAAGCGTATCCAGAGTTAGAAGAAGGGCATACGGGATCGCCCGGGAGCGGGTCGGCGCCTCCAAATGGAACGTGCAAAGGTTTCCCGGCTGGGTGCCGGGATGGCAGGCATACGGCTGTTCGTGCGGGCGAATATCGGCAAAGTTGACGGGCACCCGCGATGCATAACGTTTTAGAATTTAGTTGTCAATCACTGGTCGCTCCGTTGCAGGTGCCCGCCCTTCCCGGCCAGCAAGGCCAGCACTTCTCCGACCAGGAAAAGTGACCCGGTGATCAACGTTTTCCGGCCGGTCCCCTCGGCCGTGGCCAGCGCTTCCGCCGGCGAGGTGAATACCCGGTGTGGCAGGGTTTCGACGGCCTGCGACGCGATCGCGTCGGGGGCTGCGCCCCGGCGGTTTCTTACCGGCACGAAATAAAACGCAATGGCGATCTCGGCCAAGGCTGCCAGCATGTCAGCTAACGCCTTATCGCGAAGCCCGCCAAAGATAACCACTGCCCGTTCCACTGGGCTGAATTCCCGCCAGGTTCGTGCGAGTTGGCGGCAGGCCGATGGGTTGTGGGCACCATCCAGCACAAGGTCGGGCGTAACGATCTGGAAGCGACCGGGCCAAACCACGTTTTGCAGGCACCTTCGGATTGTTTGCTCAGGCAGGTTCAGCCCGGCGGCGGCAACCGCGGTCAGCGCCACGGCGGCATTGACCTGCTGGTACGAGCCGAACAGCCCGAGAGAGAAACGGGTTTCCGGTTCGGTTACCAGGCGAAAAGGCGCGTTTCGTTGTGCGGCGACGGCTTCCAGGACCGATCGGGCTTCGGCGCTTTGCGGGCCGGAAACGACCGGAACGCCTGGTTTGATGATCCCGGCTTTTTCGCGCGCGATCTCGTGCTCGGTCTGGCCGAGGATGGCTTGATGGTCGAGATCGATGGTGGTGATGACCGAGACCACCGGCGTGACGACATTCGTGGCATCGAGCCGGCCGCCCAAGCCGGTTTCAAGCACCACCAAGTCAACGTTTTTCGCCCGGAAATGAAGGAAAGCCAGGGCCGTCGTGACCTCAAAAAAGGTCGAGGCTTCGGATTCGGGCCGGACCCGGATCGCGTGCAGGCCCGAGACCACCTCATCGTCAGAGATCGGCTTGTCATCGACCTGGATGCGTTCGTTAAAGCGGATGAGGTGCGGCGAGGTAAAAAGCCCGGTTCGCAACCCGGCCGCGCGTCCCAGGGCGGCCAGCATGGCACAAGTCGACCCCTTGCCATTTGTTCCGGCGACATGGATGCACGGCAATCCCCGTTCGGGGTGCCCAAGGCCGGCCAACAGCCTTCGGACATTCTCGAGGCCGAGTTTGACTCCCCGGGTCTGTAAATCGAACAGGGACGCGAGGGCGGCGGCATAGGCCTCGTTCAAGGTCGCACCAACCCTAGGCCCCGAGGTGGTTAAGGATACGGGCCAACGTCTGGCGCAAGTCGCGGCGGTGGATGATCAGGTCAATCAACCCATGTTCCTGCAGGAACTCGGCGGTCTGGAACCCGGGCGGAAGGTCCTGGTGGGTTGTTTCCCGGATCACACGCGGCCCGGCAAAGCCGATCATGCACTTCGGTTCGGCGAGGATGAGGTCGCCTAAGGAAGCGTAGCTTGCCATCACGCCTGCCGTGGTCGGGTGGGTAAGGACGGAAAGGTAGAGGAGCCCGGCGTCCGCGTGCCGGGCCAAAGCACCACTTGTCTTGGCCATTTGCATCAGGCTCAGCATGCCCTCATACATGCGTGCTCCGCCGGAAGCCGACACAATCACGACGGCGCGGCGGTCGGCCGTGCTCCGCTCGATCACCCGGGTGATCTTTTCGCCCACCACGGATCCCATGGTGGCAGCGAGAAAGTTAAAATCCATTACCGCCAGCCCGATCCGGTGCGACGCAATGGTGCCGAACCCCGTGATAACGGCATCGTGAAGCCCGGTTTTTTCCTGGTAGCTGCGTAAACGGTCGCCGTACGTCGCCACGCCCTTAAACTCGAGGACATCGACTGACTGCAGGTCGGGATCGAATTCCTGAAAGCTGTCGGGATCAAGGAGGTTCTCGATGCGTTCGGCGGCAGACAAAGTAAAGTGGTGGTCGCATTTCGGACAGACCTTCAGGTTCTGCACCAGCTCGAGGTTGTGAATAACCTCGCCGCACTCAGGGCATTTCTGCCAGAGCCCCTCCGGCATTTCGCGTTTTTTGAAATTGCCGAGCTTCAGGGGCGGTTTCGGGAAAATAGGCATATGGAGGCGTTCAGCCGCGGGCAACCGTCAGGGCTCGCACCGACGTTGCCCCTCGGGCGACCAGCACCCTGGCACATTCATCCAAGGTCGAGCCGGTGGTGAGCACATCGTCGATCAGCAGCAGCCGTTTTCTCGCAACATCGCTACCTTTGCGTAGTTGGAAGGCGTTGCGCAAGTTCCGCCTGCGTTGCGCACGGTCAAATTGCGTTTGGGTATCAGTGTAGCGGGTTCTCTGCAGGCACGGCAAGGTTGGCACCTTAACCCGCGCGCTGAGCAGGGACGCCAGTTCTTCGGCCTGATTGTAGCCGCGCTCACGGCGACGGGTTGGGTGCAACGGAACCGGAACAAGGGCATCAACCGGTTCGGATTGGATTCGGGCATCTTCAAACGCCGTGACGAGCCATGTTCCCAGGATTCGGCGTAAATGGTGTTTACCGCCGTACTTGAACCGATGAATAAGTTCCCGGGCGCTGCCCGTGGCGCGCACTGCGGCGACGGCTGCACCAAACGCGAACGTCTGGTCCAGGCAATTCGGGCAGGCCGCCACCAGTTCCGCGGCGCCCGGAAAGGGTCGCGAGCACGTCAGGCAGAAAGGCGGCCGAAGCCAGGGTATTTCGCCCGTGCAAGCGGCACAGAGCAGGGACCGGGCGGGCACGGGCCGTTGGCAATGAAGGCAATGGCTCGGGTACAACAGTTCAAGCACCGTGGTACCCCAGGGCTGAAGAAGGGCGATCACGCAGAAAAAGGTACCAGGTCAGCAGCCAGAGGAAAAGCAGGACCAGCACGGAACCAAGCCCGACCGTGAGGTCCGGCCCAAACCACGGCATGGCGTCACCGGACCGTTTGGCCAGCTTGTTGAACCCCATTTTGCCGAACACGAGTCCGGCATGGATGCCAATGCCAAGCCAAAGCGACCGGGTCCGTAGCGTGCTATGGGCAAGCAAGGCGCCCAGGACGCACAAGGTGGTGAATCCAGCCAGGATCTCCTTCGGTTCAGCGAACCGGCTGAAGATCGGCGGGATCAAGGCAAACCCGGAATACCAGTGGACGTTGGGCACTTCCGCACCTTCTGGCTTCACGAAATGCAGGATGGCGAAAAGGGCCGACACCCACACCACGGCTGTGCGCGGAGGTGCGGCTTGCCTTACCACTCCCAGGATCAGCCCGCGAAACAGGGTTTCTTCAATGGCCGCCGCGGCCAGTGCACTCACGAACACCCTCGGCAGCAAGCCCCAGGGTAAAGGGATTTTCCAATAGTAGACGCCGCTGTTCACCATGGCTGCGCCAAAAAGCACCATTACTCCGAGCGCAAGGGCAAAACCGCCAAACAGGTGCCGCCACCGCTTGGGATTCCGGCTCAACCCGAGCGCTTCCGGCCGTTGCACCCCGACCGCGCGCAGGAGTGGGTAAAACAACAGCAAAGCCGAGAGCAGCACCGCCCGGTTAAAGTAGCGCTGGAAATCGGATCCGGCCAGAAAGCTGAGGCCCGGAAAGCCGGAGAGCCCCCCGCCCAGGTGGTAAAGGGCGGGTGCAAGCGCCGCTCCCAGCAGCAACGTGCTGAGGAAGTAACCGAGGATGGGCCAACCGGAGCGCAAGCGCTTCGAATTACCGTGGACTGTCCGCGCCCGCAAACTAAACTTTGCCGGGTATGCACAACCGCCACGCGTGGACACAACGGCTTGACGACGGAATCCGGCGCGAGGTGCGTGCCATCAAACATGGCAAAGGCTGGCGCCTTCAAACCAAGCGCAGCGACGAGGCGCGCTGGACCTACCACGAGGAGCCGCCCTTGGCTGACCTGAGCGACTTTCGCGAGATCCTTTTCAGAAAATACCAACGCCGCCGCGCCGCGTACGAGGACGTGGTGTGGGCGGACCGGGAGCTGGTCCGGTTGCGCCACCAACAAAGGGCCGACGTCGTGAACCCGGAGCCATGACCGATCCTTTCGCTGCCGCCAAGGCCGCTGACCTCTTGCACGTATGGCATCCGTTCACCCAAATGGCGGCCTGGCTGGCCCGGGAGCCGTTGCTGCTCGTCCGAGGCGAGGGCGCCTGGCTATTTGACGAAAAGGGGAACCGTTACCTGGACGGCAATTCGTCAATCTGGACCAACCTCCACGGTCATAACCATGCGCGGATCAGTGCCGCCCTGAAGGCACAACTGGATCGGGTTGCCCACACTTCTTTGCTCGGGTTTGCCAACGAGCCGGCTGCCCTCCTCGCCCAACGCCTGATCGGACTGGTGCCGGAAACGGGGCTGCGAAAAGTTTTTTTCTCCGATAACGGCTCTACCGGGATCGAAGTGGCCCTGAAAATGGCCATCCAGTACTTTCAGCAAAACGGGGAACCGCTCCGGCACGGTTTTGCCGCTTTTGACCATGCTTACCATGGCGACACCTTCGGAGCCTCGAGCCTGGGCGGCATCTCTTTGTTCCACGACCGCTTCGCCGCTCACCATTTTCCCGTGACCCGGGTCCGCGACCTGGATGGCTTGGCCACCGTCGATCCGTCACGGCTTGCGGCGGTTGTGATCGAGCCGCTGGTTCAAGGGGCCGCCGGCATGCGGCTCTGGCCGGCGGGGCTGCTCCGGGACCTGGAAACCTGGTGCCGCCGGCACGGCGTTTTTCTCATCCTGGATGAGGTGATGACCGGGTTTGGCCGTACAGGGCGGATGTTTGCGCACCAGCATGAACACGTCAAACCGGACTTTCTGGTGTTGGCAAAAGGATTGACCGGCGGCTATTCTCCGCTGGCTGCGACGCTGACCACCCAGCGTGTGTTCGACGGCTTTCTCGGGCGGGAGGAAGACCTGCGAACGTTTTTCTACGGACACAGTTACGCAGGGCACGCCTTGGGTGCGGCCGCTGCGCTGGCCAGCCTCGACACGTTCGAGCAAGAACGCGTGCTCGATCGCCTGGTTCACCTTGAAAAAGTGTTGGCGGGATGCCTGGAGTCGCTGAAAAGGTTGCCGAACGTCCGGGCGGTGCGCCGGTGCGGTTTCATGGCCGGCATCGAGCTTGGCCAGGTGAACGGCCAGCCGTTTGCGGGCCAGTCGCAGGCCGGCGCCCGGGTGTGCCTGGCCGCCCGGCGGCATCACCTCCTCACCCGGCCGATTCGGGACGTGGTTGTGCTGATGCTGCCTTATTGCGTGACGGACACGGAAATCGCGATGGCGGTCGGGGCAATCGAAAAAAGCATCAGGGAGGCGCTTGGTAATCCGGGCGGGAAAAAGGTAACGGGGTAACGGGGTGTCGGGTATCGGAGTGGGAAGGAGGCGCGGATAACAGGGTAGAAATGGGTATGCAGAGGTGAGGCAGCGCCAGATTCACTGATCGGTTTCACCGTCTGCTCGATGCGGTTTCAGGGTCCATCGAGGCGCCGTTCTCGCCGACCTTATAGGCGGCAAACACCAAGGCTTTGCGCAACGCTGAAAGCGGTACGTCTCCGTCCCAATAAAAATGCGGAAAACAGGGCGCTCACCCTTTTCTTCTTCCCACCCCGTTACTCCCATACTCCGACACCCCGATACGCTCTTCTACCCCGATACTTGCAGCTGCGCTGCCAGCGCCCGGTTGCGAGCGTCCTGAGGGTCCAGGGCGAGGGCGCGGCGGAGTGCCGTTGCCGCCCCGGGCAGGTCACCCGCGGACTGGAGGGCCAGGGCCAGGTTACCCCAGGCCGCCCCTGCCTGGGGGTACAGGCGCGTTGTCTGACGGGCAGCCGCGATGCATCGCCGCCAGTCTTGGAGTTCCGCCAGACACCACGTCAGTTCCAGCCAGGCATCCCCGTTCCCGGGCTGGGCCTCGACCACCTGCTCAAACCAGCCGGCGGCCATGGCCCATTCCCGTACCATCCGCTGAGCCAGCCCGGCGACGTACATCGCGAGAAAACGGTGAGAACCTTCAACCCCGGCAAAATCGGCTGCGCGCTTACCGAGGCCACGAATCTTGGCCTCGATGGATTGCACGTCCTCCGATAACTCCTGGGCGCTGGCAACGTCGGCGGCTTGCTCCAGGTCCCACAGGTAATTTCCCATGTCCCGGAGTTGCTGGTCATAGTCGCGTTCGGTCAAGTGCGTGTAAGGCATGTCGGGATAAAAGGTGAATGCCCGTCATCCTCGGCTCAGAATTAGGCTTGATCAACGCCCGCGTTCGCCGCGTTATGGGGGTGCAACCTGCAGCTGCACCGACGATGGGCACCAAAGTTTTGGCATTCATCAACTTCAAGGGAGGTGTGGGCAAAACGGCAACGGTCGTTAATCTGGCGGCTACCCTGGTGAAGTTGCACGGGAAAAAGGTACTGGTGGTTGACCTTGACGCCCAGTCAAACTCCACGTTGTGGCTGATGCGGCCTGACCAGTGGCGGGAGCACGTCGCCAAAGGCCGGCGGTCCACCTTCCAAAGTTTCGACGATGCTTTCCAGGGAAAGGAACGGTTCAATTTTGATGAAGCGGTGGTGCAGGGAGTTTCAACCTGGACCGGGTTCACCGAGCTGCCTGCACTCCACTTGCTGCCAGCGGCCGTGGACCTTCTCCGCGTGGAAGACCGCATTCACGAAATGAAGCCCTCACTGGCGCCTAGATTGCTCGACCGCGTGCTGTCCGAACACTTTAAACGTTACGATTTTGTGTTGCTCGATTGTCCGCCGAACCTTTACACCACGACGAAAAACGCCATCTACGCCGCCGATGGTTGCGTGGTTCCTTACGTCCCTGATTACTTGTCCTTATCGGGGTTTCAGGTTCTCGCCGAGCAAGTTGGTGAAATGCGTTCCCGGTGGGAAAGCACGCTGCCGAGGCGCCGCCGGCCAAACATCAGCGCGTTGCTGGTCAGTCATTACCGCCAGAGCGGCAACGTGTTCCGGCTGGCCATCAACGAGCTTGAGCTCAGCCTAGCGCAATTGCGGGCCAGGGACGTGATTCCGGCGACGACTGCGGTATTGGAGCCTTACGTGCGTCACTGCGTCCGTGTGGCCGAGTCAACCAGCGAACACCTGCCGGTGATCCTTTATGCGCCCGGCAGCATCGGCGCCCAGGATTACGCCGATCTGGCCGAAAATTTCCTGAAACACTTTCGCTGATGAACTACCGTGAACTCGCGACTGCCCTTGAACAACTTGCTCATCGGCTCTCGAAACACGCCGACAAGCTGGAGGGCGAAGCCCTGGGCAGTCAAGCCCATCGGCTGCTGGAGGACGCGCGGAAGGTGGCTGCACAGGTGGACGCCCACCTGGCCAGCCGGAAGTCTGGCGAATGGTTGCTGGAGACGCTCTTGCGTTCACCCGGAGCCAAACGTCATCTCACCCTTAACGCGCTGCGCAAACTGGTTCGGGAAACGCTGGGCAAGCGCCTCAAGGCCGATGCCCTTCCCGCCGCGAAACGCGAACTGATCGACCTCGCCCATGCTCAGGCGTCGGGCCAGGCCGTGGCCGATGCCCTGCGAGGGTACCTTTCCGAAGCGGCGTCCGTGAAAACCGGGAAAAAAGAAAAGGATGCCTTGCAGCAGGAGTTTGTGGCTTTAGGCAGCCTGAGCGATGAAGAATTTCGGGAGGCCGCGGGAAACCGTCACCTCGCGGAACTCCGCCGGCTCGCTTCGGCCAACGGCATCCCTTTTACCCCAAAGACACCGAAAGTCCGCCTGTTGCACCTTATTCGCCATTATGGCCAGCGTGCAGTGGTGAACCTGATGCCGCCGGTGTAAATTGCCGCCAACGGCCATGGAGCGCGACGTCGAAAGAACCCTTTTCCAGGAATCAGAAATTT
This sequence comes from Chthoniobacterales bacterium, assembly GCA_036401335.1. GTDB lineage: Bacteria > Verrucomicrobiota > Verrucomicrobiia > Chthoniobacterales > JAFAMB01 > DASWVC01. Next base: position 11,952 of record DASWVC010000024.1, on the reverse strand, counting down.
CTGCCCGCCTTGACGTGCTGGCTGCGGAAATCACGGAAGCATACCGCGGCCTGGACCTCACCGTCCTGGCTGTGCTGAACGGCAGCCTTATTTTTATGGCTGACCTGTTGCGCCGTATTCCGCTGCCATTGCAACTGGACTGCCTTCGGGTCCGCAGCTACTACGGTGGCACCGTGAGTTCTGGCAGGGTCGAGTTCGATCCGACGGCCTTGCCGGACCTGAGCGGGCGTCACGTGCTTTTGCTGGACGACATTCTCGACAGCGGTCACACCCTTGCCGCCATCCTTGCCTTGCTCGATGAAAACAAACGTCCCCTCAGCGTGCGCAGCTGCGTTCTTCTTCGCAAACGCAAGGCGCGCGCCCGACAGATTGAGGTCGATTACGTCGGGTTTGACATCGAGGATGAGTTCGTTATCGGCTACGGTCTGGATTACCAGGAGCGCTACCGCAACCTGCCGTTTATCGGCGTGCTGCGGACGGACTGACAATGACCCTGCGCCTGCAATATTTCTCTCGTCTGCGGGACCTCCAAGCCCCTGAAACGGTGGACTTGCCAGAAAATGCAACGGTCGCGGACCTGCTCCACTGCCTTTACGGAGCGGTCCCGGGTTTGCGAGATTGGGACCGCCACCTGCTGGTTGCCGTAGGGGACCACTACGCCACCCGGGACGTTCGGCTGCAACCATCTGACCTTGTTTCCTTGATGCCGCCGGTGCAGGGAGGGTAGAAGGAGGTGTCGGGGTGTCGGCACTAAGAAAATAGGACTCTTAGGTCCTCAAGGCCACCGGATCGAGCGGCGGCCCGGCAGGGCGGGCACGACCCGACACGTTCTCCCACCCGGTTACTCCGACACCCCCATACCCCACACCTTCTTCCGTCAGTCCCGGAAATTCTTGAAATTCAGTCCCAGGCCGAAATCTTTGCCGCGAAGAAATTGCATCACGGCCTGCAGTTCGTCCCGTTTCTTGCCGGTGACGCGGATCTGGCGATCTTGAAGCTGGCTCTGCACTTTCAAATCAAGCCCTTTGATCGCTTTGCTGATTTCCTTTGCTTTATCGCCCTCCAGACCTTGTTTGAGGTGCAGTTCCTGCCTCGCATGCCCGAGGGGTGAAATCGCCGGGTCTTTGCGTTCCACGTTGCGCAGGTCGATGTTGCGCTTGGCCAGTTTGCCGATGACGATTTCCGCAAGGGACCGCAGGCGGCTGGCGTCTTCCGCTTTGAGCTCAATCATTTCGGGCGAGGTCAGCTCAATCGAAGCAGCACTGTCTTTGAAATCAAAACGCGTGGCCAGTTCCTTGCGGGCCTGATTGAGCGCGTTGTCGATTTCTTGTTTATCGACTTCCGAGACCACGTCAAAGGATGGCATAACAGCCGCAATTAAACCGCGGGACGGCTTGCTTGCAACCAGCGGTCGTGCATGAATCCGGCCAGGGCATCCATGCTTGGCCGGCTCTGCTTTCCTTGAGCAAACGTACTTTGGCGCGCTTCGTTTACCGTCTGAAACCGGCCTTCTTTCCATACCCAGGCTCCGTTTCGGTAAGGGCCGACTTTACGAGGATCACTCCAGAAATGGATGGACAGCAACGCATCGGTTAACGCCGCCGCCAGGTGCATCGGTCCGCTGTCTACGCTTACCGTAAAGGTGGCGCGCCGCAGCAGCCAGATCAGCTCCAGCAAGGTGGTGCGATTAAGCAGGGACCAGCCGTTGGGAGGCAATGGCAACGGCCGGCCTGATACCCCGACGACTGCCACCGGCAGGGGAGCCAGCGCTTGCACCAACCGCGAAATCTCGTCCGGAACCAACGATTTGCGGTCACCCCGCGCGAAAGGGTGCAGGACCATGTACCGGTCCGGCAGGGGGAAATTGGGAAGGGCGTTGCCCGTCGGCAACGGAAACTCGGCCGGTCCGGTGGTCTGGGCACCGGCAAACCGGGCCAGGGCCAGGTAGCGATCGACGGCGTGCGGGATGCCATGGGTGTTTACGGCCCCGTCGTAAAAAAGCGCCGCCCCCTCGCGGGCATCCCGTAACCCCAAGAAACGTCGCGGCCGGGTGGCACGGCCGATCCAGGCGCTGCGCAAGAGCCCCTGGAAATCGAGCGTCAGATCCGGACGCAGGTTTGCCAGGGGCCGTGACCAGGCCAGAAACCGCGCGAAACCAAGGGGGCCGCGGAACCGGGCACGGGGGAACGGGATCACTTCAACCAGGTCGGAATTTCCAACCAGGAGCGGCGCCCATTCGGGATTAACGATCCACCGCAGGTTGGCCTCGCGGAAACTTTGTTTCAGGAACCGGACCGCCGGCAAGGTTTGAATCACGTCGCCCATCGAACTGGGCTTGATCACCGCAATCTCGCGGACCGTCATCTGCCGACAGCGAGGCGTTCCGCAAGCTTGGAGGGCAGGCCTGCGGCCAGGATTTTGGCTTGGGTGGCGGCAAAATCATAAGGCAGCCGTCGCAATTGCACCGACCGCTGATCTCGGTCGTAGACCGCATAGGCCGCCCGCGGGTCGCCGTCACGGGGCTGGCCAACGCTGCCGACGTTAATAAAATATTGTTTGGCCGGCTCAAGCCGGACTTCTTGCCAGGTGTATCCGGCGACAGCGTGGTCGTGCACGTAAAGCCGGGGAAGGTGGGTGTGCCCGAAAAAACAGAGCGGGGTTGTCTGCTCGGTAAAGCTGGCGGCAGCGTCCAATTGGTTCAGAACGTAACCCCAGCCTCCGGGATCATCCAACGTGGCATGGACAAGTGTGATGGCATCCGAGGCTTGCACCAGAGGAAGGGCTTGCAGCCACCGTTTTGCTTCCGGGGACAATTGCTCCCGGGTCCACTGAATCGCAGCTTGCGCCAGCGGGTTAAATTGCGCGAGCGGCGTCGATGACGAGACGTATTCGTCGTGATTGCCTCGAACCACCACCGAACAATTGAGCTCGCGCACCAGCTCCAGGCACTCTTTCGGATTGGCGTTGTACCCGACGACGTCACCCAGGCAGATGAACCGATCACAAAGTTGTTCCCGGGCGTCAGCCAACACGGTTAGGAAAGCTTCCAGGTTCGCGTGAATGTCGCCGAAAATGGCAAACCGCATAACCCGCAAACTAAGCCAAGGGGTTAACCTCGTCTAGCTTCCAATTCAGGAGAGACGGGCCCGCTTTCCACTGGCCATTCCCCAGGGAGGTAAGCCGTCCGCCCCAATCGCTTAACAAATTAAAAACCCTTTCCGGCCGGCCTGAACCTCAGCCGGTTGCGTGGTCCAACGGGTGATGTGGGCCCGCAAATGGCTTTCCAGAATCGCTTTTACAAACGCGTCCACTTCATCTTCCGGTCCTTGCACTTCCATTTCAACCCGCCCATCGATTGTGTTGTGGACCCAACCCGTCACCTCGTACCCGGTGGCCAGTTCCTTGGTGGAAAAACGGAAACCCACCCCTTGCACCCGGCCCTCATAGAAAACCCGCTTCGCAACCATCGTGCGCCTTTAAACGGTTCCAGGAAACCTGTACCCGGCTCCCGGTAAACGAAACGGCGGCTATCCCCGTCGAAGCAGGAAAAGCCGCCGTTCAGAAGGATGAGGGTTGATTAGCGCTTCCAATCCAGCGCGCCTTTTTTGACGGCGTACACGAAGCCTACCATCAGGATGGTGATAAAGCCGACCATGCTGCCCAGAATGGGAATGCTGCTGTACTGGGCAAGGTAGTCACGGTAAACCACCGCCCAGGGGTACATGAACACAATCTCGAGGTCGAAAAGAATAAACAGCATTGCCACCAGGTAAAACTTGACGCTGAAACGCGGTTGCGCCTCTCCCAGCGGCAGCATTCCGCACTCGTAAGCGCTGTCTTTGACCGCATTGCGTTTGCCCACCCGGCCAATCGCTACGCTCATGAGCAGGGCCGCACCCGCGAAACCGAGTGCGACCAAAACTTGCAACAGGACGGGAAGGTAATCCTGAACCATGGTGGGTTACAAACGGGCAGCCGCTGCCGTGGCCGCCTGAGCCGCATTGGCAGCCGCCATGGCAGACAACGCGGCCGAGTCGCCTTTGTAAGATTTGCCGGTTTTTTTCACCGCACCCCTGGCTACCAAATTCTGAAGCTTTTCGTAAGCCCGCAGACGCAGCATTTCTTCGCCCCCACTTGCCGCGTTCCGCTGCCGCAGATTCTCGTGCACGATCTCGAAGAGCTGCTTGAACTCGAAGGACTTCTTCTGGGACAGCACAGAAACTAGTTCTTCGGTGACTAGGTCAGGGAGACGGCGGGAAAATGCGTTTTTCTTCTGAATAGCCATAGGGGAACAAATTATAGCACAAGGTACTTCAAACACGAACGGAAAGACCAGTTTCACCCGCCAAAAAGGCTGGCACCCGCCCTTGAACGCCGGCAAATCCTCCAGGCGGGTGGCCGCCGGAACGGCCCCCGTTCACGTTCCGGAGCCCGGCCGGAAGCCTTGGGCCGTCGCCGGATTTTCTAAAACGATCCATCCGTCAAATCTATCCTATCGTCCAGCCCCGGTTCACTGGGCCGAAGCCCCCGACTGAGGGCAGGGGAAGAAAAGACTTTGGGGAGTGTTTTTCCAAGGCTCGGGAGGCGGATTTTAGCTAATGACATGTATTCAGTCGAAGCGCCGGTTTGAGGGTCTTGGGCGCCTTATTGGAGCAAAATTGATAATAACCAGCCGGTTTTTGCGCATTTTCTCGTGTCTGATACCCAACCGGCGTACGGGTGTGCGTGTCGTCCGAAGGCCCGGCAGGCGCCTTCATCCTGGGTCGAAGGCTGCTATTATCGAGTGTGGAAACCGCTGCCAGGGCCGGAGTTGTCTGGTTGATTAGGCAACGTCCGCAGCTACGGGATTGCGTTTTCAGAAACCGCCCGGCTTTCGGTGCGGACAACCGCGGCGGCTGGGGGGCAACACCCAAGACATAAATAACCATTTGACCTCGAACAACTTATGAACGGGTAAGCTTTGCCTGCGACCTGGAGAAGCGGGTGGGAAAGGGGAGCAGGAGCACCGCCGGGCGGGTGGCAAAGAGGTGAAGAACGAGAAATTCGAGGAAAATTTTCAGTTATGCTTGCGGCACCGGCGAAGCGGGTCTAAGTCTTAATCGCCAATCGGGCATCAGGACTCTTCCTGATGCTGGGATGCTTCGTTTTCGAGAAGGACACTGGGATCAATTCTTGATTACTTGAAACCTGGTAAGATGACCTGTTTCTGCATATTAGGTTCATCTGCTGTCCGTCATTTGTATTTCGAAGCGATTTTCTGCAAATTCTGTCTATAGGGTTCCGCACCTATTAGAGGCTAAGGGTACAAAGAAACTTAATTGGCCTGGCGTCGGAAAAGTCGTTGACCGGGGTGGGAGAAAATGGGTAGAAGTGGGGAATGGTGGAGCCTGATGGATAGCCCGACCAGAACAACCGTATGGCACCTGCTTCCGCATCCCCACCGATCTTCGCCGGAGAGTTCAGGCATGCGGTGGATGCAAAGAATCGGGTCACCATTCCGGCGCGGTGGCGACGGGCGGAGGTCGATGAATTTTTTACCCTGGCGGATGTAGACGGCGGTTTTTTGATGGTGATGCCGCCGGAGGTGATCCGGGGGGTGGCGGAGAAGGTTGAGCAAGACCCACGGCTGACGCCGGCGGACCGCCGGAAGTTTATTCGCCAATTTTACGCGCAGGCGCAGCACACCGCTTCCGACAAGGCTGGCCGGATCGTGCTGCCAGAGGATCAGTGCCGTCAGTTGAGCCTCCGGGGTGAGGTGGTGCTGGTGGGAAGCCATTCACGGTTTGAGGTTTGGAGTCCGGACGCATGGGCCAGGGTGCAGGCGGAAGAGACGCCCACCTTCCGGCACGTGTTGGGTCTGATGGGAATTTAAAGGACCTGGAACGGCGGTGTACAATGATTGCGCTTCTGCAAAAGCAGCTTATGCCTGAGCCCGGCGAAACCGGCTACCACCAGCCCGTGCTCGTACGGGAAGTGGTGGACGCACTTGGTCCGGCTCGGGGAAAGGTTTTTTTTGACGGCACGCTGGGGGGCGGCGGCCACACCCGTGCGTTGCTTGAGGCGGGCGCTGCCGTGGTCGCCTGTGACCGGGATCCTGACGCAGGGGTGCCTGCCAGGGGCTTGGCAGCCCGGTACGGTGACCGGTTTGCGTTCTTCCAAGCCTCATACAGTGAAGCCCATGAGCATTTCCCGGAGCTTGGGTGCCCGGCCTTTGACGGGGTGCTGCTCGACCTTGGAGTCTCCTCGCATCAGCTTGACACCCCGGAACGCGGGTTCAGTTTTCAGCAGGACGGTCCCCTGGACATGCGGATGGACCCGACGGCCGGTGTGAGTGCCGCGGATTTGCTCGCCGGCGCGAGTGCGGAAACGCTGGCGGACTGGTTTTTTCACCTGGGGGAAGAACCGGCGGCCCGACGTGTGGCTGCGCGCATCGTGCAACGGCGGACGACGCACCCGCTCCGCACCACCCGGGAGCTTGCGGAACTGGTTGGTTCGGTGGTGCCGCGAAAGGGTCCGCGCCATCCGGCCACCAAGGTTTTTCAGGCCTTGCGGATGGTGGTGAACCGCGAGCTGGAGGAAACGGCGGCCGGTTTGGCCAGCCTGCGGAACGTGCTCAAGGTGGGTGGCCGGATGGCCGTCATCACCTTTCATTCCCTGGAAGACCGCCTCGTGAAAACGTATTTTCGCGACCTTGCCCGGGAGTGGGACGACCGGCCGGAATGGCCGGCGCCCCGGCCCAACCCGCTCTTTGCCTTTCGTTTAGTCCATCATCGGGCAATCACGCCCGGTGAAGCAGAACTTCGTGAAAACGCGCGCGCCCGTAGCGCTAAATTAAGGGTGATAGAACGTCTCCGCTATGAACCATAGTGCCCGCCGCAATGTAAATTACTCGATCAAGGTGGCCTCGGTCTTGAAAGTGGTCCTCTGCACCGCGCTGCTGGCGGCGGCAGGCCTTTCTTATGTTTACCTGAAAAATCAGGAACAGCAATGCGGGCAGATTCAACGGCGGCTGGAGACCGAGTTGGCTCAGCTTCGCGGCCGCAATGAAGTCGTGAACTCCCAGATTGCTTCGCTAAGTTCCCGGGCTTTTCTGGAAAAGCGGCTGGCGAAGGAGTCGCTCGGGCTTGTTCCGATCGTCAATGACCAGATCGTTCGCCTCAACCAATCTCACGACAACGTTCGCGACGAGCTTCGTGTGGTCTCCAACCGCGGCTTTGGCAAGTAGGCTGCAATGAAGTGGGATGCGCAAACGCGTGCCGTCAGCGTCTGTTTCGGGCTGGTGGGCTTGTTCAGCGTCTACTCGTTCCGGCTCGTCGACCTGCAGTTGGCGAAGCACGACGAGTACGCGGCGCGGGCGGCGGAAAAGCACGTTCAAAAACAGACGGCTTACGCCAAGCGCGGAACCATTCGGGATGTGCACAATGAGGTATTGGCCAACAACCTTCCGGTTGAAACGGCAGTTGGAGATTGTTCCCTGGTACGGGAGCCGATGGCGGTCGCAGAAGCCATTGCCAAGCCGCTGGAGGTCGATCCTCGCGAATTAGCGGCCAAGCTCGGTTCAGGCTCGAAATACGTGGTTTTGAAACAGGAGGTCGCCGAAGTGAAAGCGGAGGAGATCCGCCAGAATCTGCGTGCGGCAAAGCTGAAAGGCATCCGTTTTGAGCCGGACTTCAGGCGGATCTACCCCAATGGCGCGATGTTGGCGCAAGTGTTGGGCTTTGTTGACCACAAGCACGACGGGGTCATGGGGGTGGAGAAAACAATGCAGGAGTTTCTCCAGGGCGAGAACGGCTTCCGTTACATTGAGATTGACCGGACCGGCCGTGAACTGGTGCCGTACCGCGGCCTGGAAAAACCCGCTAAAGACGGGTGCGACGTCACGCTGACGATCGACCTGGGCCTGCAGAGCATCCTCGAGCAGGAACTCACGGCGGCATGTGCGCAGTACCGGCCGGAGAAAGCGGTTGCTGTCATGATGCGGCCCGACACCGGCGAAATCCTGGCCATGACGAGCCGGCCGACGTTCGACCTGAATGCCGCCGGTGATTCCAAACCTGACCAGCAAAAGAACGTGGCGGTCGTCGACATGATCGAGCCCGGGTCGACCTTCAAAATCGTGGCCACCTCGGGTGCCCTGGAAGAAAAGCTTGTCACCCCGCAAACCACCGTTTTTTGCGAGAACGGCCATTTTCAATATGCCGGGCGCGTGCTTCGCGACGCGCACCCCATGGGCGTGCTGACGGTGCACCAGATTCTGGCCAAATCGAGCAACATCGGTGTGGCGAAGCTGGCTTTGCAGCTCGGCGAGGCGAAGTTTTATGAATACGTCCGGAAATTCGGGTTTGGCGAGCGAACCGGGGTGGCTTTAACGGGCGAGATCCCGGGCCTGGTCACATCGCCGGACCATTGGAGTAAGCTGGAGATCACGCGTATCCCGATGGGCCAGTCCATCGCGGTCACTCCGCTGCAGTTGGTGATGGCGATGTCGGCTGTGGCCAACGGCGGCCGGTTGATGAAGCCGCTGATCATTTCGCGAATCACCGATCCCGACGGGAGGGCGGTGGTGACGTTTGCGCCGGAAACGATCCGGCAGGTCATCACGGGCGCAACCACCAAAAAAGTGGTTGCTGCGCTGAAGGAGGTGGTCAGCAAAAAAGGCACCGCGCAGCTGGCCGCGGTCAAAGGGTTCCTGGTGGCTGGCAAGACCGGCACGGCTCAGAAAGTGGACCCGCAGGGGGGCTACTACCAGGGGCGCTACGTCGCGTCATTCGTCGGTTTCATGCCGGCGGACGATCCGAGGTTTACTTTGTTGGTCATGCTGGATGATCCCCAGACCAAGCCGGGAGAAGCGTACGGCGGCACCGTCGCCGGCCCGATCTTTGCCCGGATGGCGGAGCGGGCAGCGAACTACCTTGACCTGCGGCCGACCGAGCCGGAGGCACAAATTGCCGGCAGCCCCAAGAAAGAACCCATCAATGCCGGCATGCCGGATTAGATTCACGCATGCAGCTGCAACGCCTGATCGCCAACCTGCCGACCCTTTCCGTCCATGGGCCTTTGGACCGTGAAGTCGGCCACCTTTGCTACGACAGCCGCCAAGCCCGTCCGGGCAGCCTTTTTGTCGCCATCCGGGGTGCGCAGGCGGATGGGCACCAATACTTTGAACAGGCCATTGACCAGGGCGCGGTCGCGGTCGTAGGTGAGACTCCCCTTTTCTCGGGTCGTGCCACGTCCATCGTGGTGGCATCGTCCCGGCGCGCGCTGGCCCGGCTGGCTTCGACCTTTTTCGGGGAACCGGCGCGAAAGTTGCGGATGGTGGGGATCACCGGCACGAACGGAAAAACGACAACCGCCTACCTGATCAAGCATTTGCTCGAGCGGTCTGGCCAGCGCACGGGCCTGATCGGTACCGTGAACTATGAGATTGGGGACCGTATTCTGCCGGCCCAGCGGACGACCCCGGAGGCGCTGGACCTGGAGGCCCTGCTGGCCCAATGCGTGGAAGCCCGGTGCCGTGCGGTGGCCATGGAGGTCAGCTCGCACGCGTTGGCTCAGGACCGGGTCGCCGACATTGGGTTTGACGTCGGCGTGTTCACCAACCTGACCCAGGACCACCTCGATTTTCATCGGGGCATGAAAGAATATTTCGGAGCCAAAGCGCAGTTGTTTGAAGGATTGCGAGCCAACCCGGAACGGACCCGGGCGGCGGTAATCAACATCGATGATCCTTATGGGCAGCAGCTGGCGGCCCGGTTTGGCCGGGACGTTCCGGTGGTGACTTACGGTCTGGGCGCCCGCGCGGAATTCCGGGCCAGTAATTTCAAGGTGGAACTCAGTGGCACCTCTTACCAGTTGGACGCCCGGGAGCGTTCCTACCTGGTGCGGCTGCCCTTGATTGGCCGCTTCAACATTTATAATTCGCTCGCGGCCCTGGCCGCTGCCCATGCTTTGGGGGCCGACCTCCGCGGCTCCGTGCTGGCGCTGGCCCGGTCTCCTCAGGTTCCCGGGCGGTTGGAAGCCGTGCCGGCGAAACGGCAGTTTCAGGTTTTCGTGGATTACGCCCATTCGGACGATGCTTTGTTGAACGTTCTGCGCACCTGCCGTGACCTCCGGCCCGCACGGCTGATCGTGGTTTTTGGCTGCGGCGGCAACCGGGATCGGGCCAAACGGCCCCTCATGGCGGCTGTGGCCGAGCGGTACGCCGATTATGCCATCCTCACCTCTGATAACCCGCGCAAGGAAGACCCGGAGGCAATTCTGAACGACATGGAATCCGGCTGCCGCCAGAAAAACCACGAGAGGGTGGTGGACCGACGGGCCGCGATTGTCCGGGCCATCTCCCTGGCCAATCCCCGCGACATTATTCTGATCGCAGGCAAGGGTCATGAAAAGTTTCAGGAATTCGCCGACCACACCGTGCCGTTTGACGACGTGGAAGAGGCGTCGCGAGCCTTGGAGGACCGACCGGTAGAATTGGTGCGCAATGAACCCTAGACCGCTGCGGCAGCTGGCCGGGTGGTTGGGCCAGAAGCTCGCCGACGGCGAATTCCGGGTGGACCGGGTGGTAACGGACAGCCGTCAAGTCCGACCCGGGGATCTGTTTGTGGCCCTGCGGGGCGAGCGCTTTGACGGCCATCAGTTCGTGGTTGCCGCCCGTCAGAAGGGTGCTGTCGGCGCCGTGGTGACGGCCCCCGCCCACGGCCTCGATGGCTGGCCGCAATTGGTCGTCCCGGACACGGTGGCGGCGTTCCAGCGTCTGGCGGCTGCCCACCGCGCGTCGCTTCCACTGGTCACCGTGAGCGTCACCGGGAGCAACGGCAAGACCAGCACCAAAGAAATGATCGCGGCGGTGCTCGGGGCCCGTTTTCGCGTCGCAAAAACATCGGGCAATTTCAACAATCACCTCGGGGTTCCGCATACCTTGCTGAGTTTTACGGAATCGGACGAATTCGGGGTGGTGGAAATGGGCATGAACCATGCCGGGGAGCTCGCCCCGCTGGCGTTGATGACCGGGGCGCAGGCGGCGGTGATCACCAATATCGGGATGGCCCATATCGGCCATTTTGCTTCCATAGAAGCCATCGCCGCGGAGAAGGCGACCGTGGCCGAAGCGGTGAGCCCCGGCGGAGTCGTCGTGCTGAATGCGAACGCTCGGTTCACCCCTTTTGTGGCTGGGCGTTGCCGGGCCCGGGTGGTCACGGCCGGCCTGGGCAGGGGAGACCTGCGCGCGGAGGACGTGCACGTGACCGCCGACGGCGCACGCTTCACGGCGGTGGTTGACGATGGGGTCGGGGTAGACGTGGCGCTTCCGGTCACCGGCGAACACATGGTTGCCAATGCGACGCTCGCGCTGGCCGTGGGGTGCCATTTCGGCGTGACCCTGGATGAAGCGGGGCAGGCTTTGCGGAACCTGAAATTGCCCGATGGGCGGTTGCGGGTGCAGCAACTGGGGCGGGTGCTCATCGTCAACGATGCTTACAACGCGAATCCCGACTCCGTGGCCGCCGCCCTTCACGCCGTGGCGGTTGGACACGGTAACCGGCGTAAGGTGGCGGTGTTGGGTCGAATGGCCGAGTTAGGCGACCATGCCCTGGAGGGGCATCGCCGCGTGGGCCGATGCGCGGCTGCCGAAGGATTTGACTGTGTGGTTACCGTAGGGGAGGAAGCGGCCGAGATTGGTGCGGCCGCAACGGCGGCCGGGCTTCCGCTGGCCTGTCGGACGGGGTCCCACGAGGAAGCGGTGCAACTCCTTTGCGACCTGTTGCAGGATGGCGACGTCCTGCTGGTGAAGGGCAGCGCCTCCGCCCAGATGAACCGGGTCATCCAGGGCCTCGAGGCTCTGCAAAAAGAAGGTAAGTGGACGGGGCCATGATGTACTACCTTTATTACCTGAGCCAGGCGCCTCACTACGTTCTGGGCGGGTTCAACGTTTTCCAGTACCTGTCCTTCCGG